>CAPOAR010000016.1:0-44472 GCA_948670295.1 uncultured Oscillospiraceae bacterium
GGGGGGCCGGTGGGCCTCCCGCAGCCCCAGCGCCCCCCACAGCAGGGCCCGGCGGATGCGGGCGTGGGCATAGCGCTTGGTCTTGGCCAGCCCGTATACCTCCTCCAGCGTCCTCCCCTGCCGCACCGCCCGGTACAGCCGGTGGGACAGCCCCTCCCCGCAGTCGGGCAGGGCGGCAAAGCCGCCCTCGTCCATGGCGCGCAGGACGGCCAGCGCCGCCCGTTCCCCGCACCTCAGCCCGGCGGGGTTTTCCGCGGCCAGCGCCCCCGACAAAATTTGCTCCCGCAAAAAGGAGGCGGAGGGGTACTGGGGGTGCGCCCCCCCATCGTGCCCCGCCCCCGCCCGGCGGACGGTGACGGGCTCGATCCCGCTTTGCAGGGCGTTCAGCGCCCGGAGGTACTCCACCCCCAGGTTATTGTTCGGCCGGGAGAGCAGCTCCGCCGCCGCCGTCCCCGCCACCTCCTCCGCCGCCCGCTGGCGGCAGGCGGCAAAGGGAAGCCCCTGGTCCAAAAACCGCCGCAGGGCCGCCCGGTACGCGGGGCTGTCCAGGCATAGGGCCAGCCGCCCAAGCCCTTCCACCGCCCCGCACTCGCTGCCGAAGGACAGGTGGGTCACCACCCCCGTGGACGCCAGCAGCTCCACCGCCCCCCGGGCAAAGGCCTCCGCCGAGGACGCCGCCCACACCGTGGGCAGCTCCAGCACCAGATCCGCTCCCCCCTCCAGGGCGGCCCGGGCCCGGGTCCATTTGTCAAAGACGGCGCACTCCCCCCGCTGCACAAAGTTCCCGCTCATCACGGCCACCACGACGCACTCCCCCAGCGCCCGGCGGGTCTCCCCCAGGTGGAAGGCGTGCCCCGGGTGGAAGGGATTGTACTCCGCCACCACCCCCGCCACGGTCATGGCCCTCCTCCTCCCACTTATTTTCGGCAAAATCGCGAAAACCGCTTGCGGTATGCCGTCCTTCGTAGTATAATGTGTCCGTTATACAGCCGTGCCTTTCGTTATTATACGCCCAAAGGCCGGGCAAAGTAAATACCCAGTTATGTCCCCTCACGGAAGCTGGAAATCGTGACTAAAGGAGTGCGGAATATGAAAGTTCTCGTCATCAACGCCGGCAGTTCATCCTTGAAGTACCAATTGCTGGACACCGGCAGCCAGAATGTGCTGGCCAAGGGTCTGTGCGAACGCATCGGCATCGACGGCAAATTCACCTATAAGGCCCCCGGCAAAGCCGTTGTGGACGCCCGCGACGTGGCCATGCCCACCCATTCCGAGGCCATCCAGACCGTGCTCAACGCCCTAGTGGACCCGGAAAACGGCGTCATCGCCTCCATGAGGGAAATCGACGCGGTGGGCCACCGCGTCGTCCACGGCGGCGAGACCTTCGCCCACTCCGTACGCATCGACGGGCAGGTGCTCTCCGCCATGGAGGCGTGCGTCCCCCTGGCCCCCCTGCACAACCCCGCCAACATCCTGGGCGTCAAGGCCTGCTCCGCCGTCATGGGCCCCAACGTGCCCCAGGTGGCCGTGTTCGACACCGCCTTCCACCAGACCATGCCCCCTGTGGCCTACACCTACGCCCTGCCCTACGAGTACTACCAGCAGGACAAGGTGCGCCGCTACGGCTTCCACGGCACCAGCCACAAGTACGTCACCCAGCGGGCCGCCGACATGCTGGGCAAGCCCATCGAATCCCTCAAGCTCATCTCCTGCCACCTGGGCAACGGCTCCTCCGTGGCCGCCGTGGCCGGTGGGAAAAGCGTGGATACCTCCATGGGCTTCACCCCCCTGGCCGGCGTTCCCATGGGCACCCGCTCCGGCGATCTGGACGCGGGCATTCTGGAGTACCTGATGAACAAGCACGGCATGGACATCAAGGAAATGCTCAATGTGCTCAATAAAAAATCCGGCGTCCAAGGCCTGTCCGGCGTGTCCTCCGACTTCCGGGACCTGTGCGCCGCCCGGGACGCAGGCAATGGGCGG
This sequence comes from uncultured Oscillospiraceae bacterium, assembly GCA_948670295.1. GTDB lineage: Bacteria > Bacillota > Clostridia > Oscillospirales > Oscillospiraceae > Enterenecus. The sequence goes on from CAPOAR010000016.1 coordinate 1,984, forward strand.
GCGGCGCTGGCGCTGGACCTGTTCAACTACGGCGTGAAGAAGTATATCGGGGCCTATGCCGCCGCCATGGGCGGGGTGGACGCCGTGATCTTCACCGCCGGCGTGGGCGAGAACGACGCCGCGCAGCGCATGGCCATCGCCTCGGGCCTGGAGTTCATGGGCATCAAGATGGACCCCGACGCCAACAGCGTCCGGGGCAAGGAGGCCATCATCTCCGCCATCGACTCCAAGGTGAAGGTGCTGCTCATCCCCACCAACGAGGAGCTGATGATCGCGCTGGAGACTGCGGCACTGGTGTAAAGGCGGCGCCCATGAAAAAGCAGTTATAACCGCTATTAAGAAATAAAATCACGCATCTTTTCCAACAACAACTCCCCGGCGGGTGTCCGCCGGGGAGTTGTTTCAGAAATTTTTAGCCCGCCACATGAGATACCCCTCCAGAATCAGCGATGCCGCCACTGCGTCCACGTTATTCCTGTGGGCCTTCATCTTCTTGCCCGAGGCGTGGAGAATCTGGTGGGCCTCGATGGTGGTGCGCCGCTCGTCCCACAGCCGCACCGGCATCCCGGTTTTCTCCTCCACCAGGGCGGCAAAGGCCCGGTACAGCTCCGCCCGTGGGCCCTCCGTACCGTCCATGTTCCGGGGGAAGCCCATCACCAGCTCGTCCACCTGCCGCTTCCGGGCGAGCCGGGCCAGCTCCTCTGCCGCCCGCTCCTGGCTGCGGGTGCGGATCACGGTGGTATAGCCCGCCAGCAGCCCCGAGGCGTCGGACACCGCCACCCCTGTGCGGGCGTCGCCGTAATCAATGGCCATCACACGCATATTGACCCTCCGTTCCAGAATGGCCGGGCGTTCAGCCTGCGCCGAACCGCCCCACAGCCGTCACATTATCCTCGCAGCCGCCCCCCTCAGGCGGCAACGGCGTCCCGATGGCCACAGCATACCATATCCCCCCTGCTTTTTCAAGGCAAATAATCCCGCCACCCCCTTGACAAGCCCCGCCCGGTGTGATATGCTATCAGCACCTGTGAGCAGGGCTTTCTTTTTGTGCGTATTTTTACGGGATAGGCACAAAAACCCTGACCCCTCCCCGGAGGACCGCAGGGAGGCAATTGGCCGATTTCCCGTAGCTTCCAATGGGCGCGTTTTGCCCATTTTGAGCGCTGGAGTCGGCAAAGGCCGGTCCGGCGCTTTTTTGCCGCCCGGTCAATTTAAAAGGAGGTGCCGAGAATGGCGAAAGCCGGAAACCGTGTGAAGGTCGTGCTGCGCTGCTCCGAGTGCAAGCAGCGCAACTACAACACCAAGAAGAACAAGCGCAATACCACCGAGCGCCTGGAGCTCAACAAGTACTGCCCCTTCTGCAGAAAGCACACGAAGCACACCGAAACCAAGTAATGGGCGCCGCTCAAAGGAAAGAAGGGTTAACGTAAATGTCTGAACAGGAAAAGCGGGACAACACCGCCACTCCGAAGGAGTCCGTAAGCTCCGACAAGAAGGCCAAGGCCCCCAAGAAGAAGGAACAGAAGCCAAACCGCCTCCTGCGCTGGCTCAAGGACCTGAAGGGTGAGCTGAAAAAGGTCACCTGGCCCTCCCTCAAGGACACGGTTAAAAACGTGGGCGTCGTCATCGTGTGCGTCATCCTCGTGGGCATTTTCATCTGGGGGTTCGACTACCTCGCCCGTGCGGTGATCCAAGCCCTGTTTGCGTTGTTTGAGTACCTGGGCTAAGGGGTCGCGGAATGGCTGACGAATTGAAATGGTATGTGGCCCACACCTACTCCGGCTATGAGAACACCGTAGCCATGTCCATTGAGCAGGCCGTGGAAAACCGCAGCATGCACGACCTCATCGCCGAGGTGTCCATTCCTCTTGAGACCGTCACCGAGATCACCGACAACGGCCCCAAAACCGTGGAGCGCAAGGTATTCCCCGGCTACGTGCTGGTGAAAATGGTCATGACCGACGAGACCTGGCATCTGGTGCGCAACATCCGGGGCGTCACCGGCTTTGTGGGCTCGGCCAACAAGGCCATCCCCCTCACCGAGGAGGAGATCGCCGCCCTGGGCGTGGAAAAGCGCGAGGTGGTGGTGAGCTACGGCGTGGGCGACAGCGTGAAGATCACCGACGGCGCCCTGGCCTCCTTCATCGGCACGGTGGAGGATCTGGATACCGAGCGCGGCAAGGTCCGGGTGGTGGTGTCCATGTTCGGCCGGGAGACCCCTGTCGAATTGGAGCTGGATCAAGTCGAAACGATCTAAGAAAATCAGAGGCGGGTGAGACCCGCCAGTGGGAGAAATCCCCGAAGCGGATTTCGTCACCACCACATTTTATGTAGGAGGTGCTGTTTCAAATGGCACAGAAAATTACTGGATATGTAAAGCTGCAGATCCCCGCCGGCCAGGCAACCCCGGCCCCCCCCGTGGGCCCCGCCCTGGGCCAGCACGGCGTGAACATCGCCGCCTTTACCAAGGAGTTCAACGAGCGCACCAAAAAGGACATGGGCCTGATCATCCCCGTGGTCATCACCGTGTATGCCGACCGCTCCTTCTCCTTCATCACCAAGACCCCCCCTGCCGCCGTGCTCATCAAGAAGGCGTGCAATATCGAGTCCGGCTCCGGCGTGCCCAATAAGACAAAGGTGGCCACCCTGTCCAAGGCCGACTGCCAGAAGATCGCCGAGACCAAAATGCCCGACCTGAACGCCGCCAGCCTGGAGGCCGCCATGAGCATGATCGCCGGTACCGCCCGCTCCATGGGCGTGCTGGTGGAAGAGTAAGGGAAAGGAGGAAGCAGCAATGGCTAAGAAAGGCAAAAAGTATGTGGACAGCGCCAAGCTCATCGACCGCGCCGCCCAGTATGACGTGAACGAGGCCATGGAGCTGGTCATCAAGACCGCCACCGCCAAGTTTGACGAGACCGTGGAGCTGCACGTGAAGCTGGGCGTGGATTCCCGCCACGCCGACCAGCAGGTCCGCGGCGCCATCGTCCTCCCCCACGGCACCGGCAAGACCGCCCGGGTGCTGGTGTTCGCCAAGGGCGACAAGGCCGACGAGGCCCGCGCCGCCGGCGCCGATTTTGTGGGCGATATGGACATGGTGGAGAAGATTCAGAAGGAAAACTGGTTCGACTTTGACGTTGTGGTCGCCACCCCCGACATGATGGGCGTTGTGGGCCGTCTGGGTAAGGTCCTGGGCCCCAAGGGCCTGATGCCCTCCCCCAAGGCCGGCACCGTCACCCCCAACGTGACCCAGGCCGTCAACGAGATCAAGGCCGGTAAGGTGGAGTACCGTCTGGACAAGACCAACATCATCCACTGCCCCATCGGCAAGGTGTCCTTTGGCCCCGAGAAGCTGGGCGATAACCTGAACGCCCTCATGGGCGCCATCGTCAAGGCCAAGCCCGCCGCCGCCAAGGGCCAGTACGTGAAGAGCTGCGTCGCCGCCGCCACCATGGGCCCCGGCGTGAAGCTGAACACCGGTAAGTTCGCCTGAGAAGCACATAGAATCACGCACATAGAAAAGCCGCCGGCTCTGCCGGCGGCTTTTTCATGTCTTTATTTCTTTTTTCTCACCTTCAGCACATCCCGGTAAAAGGCCTCCATCTCCCGCCTGGTCTTGAACGTGCCCACATACATCTGGTTCCCCATGGCCCCGGACAGCACATCGGGAATGCGGTCCACCATCTTCAGATTCCCGCTGTATTTGGCCAGGATGTCCACATGGCTCAGGGCAAAGGGCTTGCCGTCCCGGCGTCCGGCGTAGGCACAGAAGGCGCGCTCCCCCGCCTCCAGGGTGGAGCGGTCAAAGGCGACCATGTCCGCCCAGATCTTATAGACATTGGTGGAGTTGGCATAATTCATCATGTCCGGGCTGAACCCGCCGCAGGGACGCATATTCACCTCCAGCGCCACCACGTCCCCCTTCCTGCCCATACCCGCCTGGTCCCGGGTGAGGCGGAAGAACTCAAAGTGCACAAACCGGCTCTTCACGCCGAAGCTCTTCACCGTGGCCCGTCCCGCCCTCCTGGTGTCGGCGGCCAGATCCTTGACAATGTAATAGATGGAGTTATCCTCCTGATTCACAATGTCCATGATGGACATGGGGGTGACGTTGCCGGTCTCAAAAACAGGCTCCCCCCTGGAGTCGATGATGGCGTCGTAGGAATTGACCTCGGCGTGAATGAACTCCTCCATGATATAGGGCACGCCCTCCATGCGCCGGGCCAGAAAGGCCCCCAGCTCGGTCTCGCTGGACAGCTTATGGGTGTCGGAGGCGCCCACGCCATTGTCCGGCTTGACCACCACCGGCCAGCCCACCTTTTTAATAAAGGCCAGGCACCCCTTTTCGTCGTCCACCAGATGATAGCGGGCGGCGGGGATGCCCGCCTTTTGGTAAAACTCCTTCATCCGGGACTTATACTTGATGCGGGGGATATCCCCCTCCTGAAAGCCGGAGGTGATGCGGAAATCCGTGCGCAGCCTGGCGTCCCGCTCCAGCCAATACTCGTTGTTGGATTCCAGCCAGTCGATCCGGCCGTAGCGGAAGATGAAGTAGGCCACCGCCCGGTACACCTCGTCATAGTTTTCCAGGCTGTCCACCCGGTAGTACTCGTTCAGGCTGTTTTTCAGCTCGCCCATGAGCCCGTCATATGGGGCGTCGCCGATGCCCAGCACGTTCATGCCGTTATTTTTCAGCTCCCGGCAGAACTGCCAGTAGTTGGTGGGGAAGTTGGGGGAAATGAAGATCACGTTTTTCATAGCTTTTCCTTCTCTCTCTGGGTTGGGTCAATTCTCCAGCAAATAGGGCACAAAGTAGGCCACCTGTTTATACCACCAGTCCCAGTCGTGGGCCACGTCCCAGCCCCACACGTCCACCCAGAGGCGGATACCCTTCTCCCGGAAAATATCCGCCAGCCACAGGGTCGTCCCCGGGACCTCCCAGGGCCCCCGGCCCACGCAGATGACCCCCTTCTTCTGGTTGTAAAGCTGGATGAAGGGGTGGTCCTTGGGCATGTTGGCCAGGCAGTGCACTGGGGAGTTGCGGTAGACCACCTCGTCCATATAGCTGCCGAAGCCGTACTCCGCGCTGTAGATACCGCTCAGGGCCAGCACCCGGTCAAACAGGTCCGGGCGGCGGAAGAACAGGTTGGCGGCGTGGGTGGCTCCCAGGGAGCAGCCGAACGCCATCACCCCCGCCTCCCCGGTCCAGCCGTTGCGCTGGTTCACCATAGCGCGCATAAAGGGCACCATCTCGTCGGTGATATAGGCCAGCCACTGCTCATAGCGCCGGATACGCCAATAGGGGTCCCCCCACTTGTCGGACCAGCTCTCCGCGTCCATGGTGTCGACGGCGAACACCATCACCTGGCCGGATTCAATCCAAGGGGCCCAGGCGTCGGTCATTTTGAAGTTCTCAAAATCAAAGAACCGCCCGTCCTGGCAGGGGATGAACAGCACCGGGCGGCCCGCGTGTCCATATACCTTACACTCCATGTCCCGGCCCAGGGCGGGGCTGTAATCCTTGAAATACTGCGTCTGCATAAAATTCCTCCCGGTCCGCTCACGCATCCCCCCTGCCATAGAGCAGGGTGTTCATGAAAAATGGAATCTGCCGCTCCCAGCTGGCCTCGCTGTGGTCGCCGCCGGGGACGATGCGGAAGTCCAGCAGCACCCGCTTATCCAACAGCGCGGCCGCCGTCCGCCCCAGCAGCTTGTAGGTCTGGGCGTGGTTGGAGATCTCCCGGGAGCCGTAGTCCATGTACACCACCGTGCCCGGCGAAATCCGGGCGGTTCGGATGAGGGTATCTACCTTCCCCGGCGCCACCCACAGCGACGGGGACAGCGCCGCAGCCCGGGAAAAGTAGCGGTTATACTCCATCACCGCGTACAGGGCCATCAGCCCCCCCATAGAGCTGCCGGCGATGAAGGTATCGTTCCGCCCGGGAAGCGTGGGGAACTCCTGGTCGATGGCCGGCTTGAAGCTGCGGACCAGCCACTCCATGGTGGTCTTTCCCCGCCCCCGCACCCGACCCGTGTCGCTGTTGGAGAAGGTCCAAGGGGAGTATTCGCTCAGCCGGCCGTTGTCCGGGTGGTGATTACACTCCACCGCAGCCACGATGAGCTGGGTCTGGGCAGCGTCCAAGTACTCCCCCATCCCCCAGCTCTTGCCGTAGGTGGCGTCCTCGTCAAAAAAAACATTGTGCCCGTCGAACATGTACAAAACGGGGTAGCGCAGCTCCGGGTTCCTCTGCCAGGAGTCGGGCAGGTAGATGTAAGCCCGGCGGGATTCCTCCCCTGTGAGCTCGGGTATGGTGATATTCCATTTGTCAATCATAGGCCAGGATCCTTTCCCGCTTCAACGCGGCGTTATATCGGAACAAGGCTGAACCGGCACAGGTCAAGGCGGCGCGGGGCCCTGCGGCGATGGGCCGCAGACCCGGAAAAGATCATTTGATCCCCTTGAACCTGCTTGACTATAATAGGATAGTTTAGCACAGTGACGTAAAAAATGCAATTCACGGATTTCCTGATCTTCGCCCCTCCCGTCCCCTCTGACTAGCGCATTTTTACAGACGCCGGGGCCGGGAGCCCCCCGCGCCTCCCGGGCGGAGAGGCAACCACATCTGTTTTCAGCGACGGCTAAGACCGCCGGCCTAACGGCCGGCGGTCTTCCTTGGCAGCTTATTTTGTTCCTGCGTCTGGGCCCACAGCTGCATCCCTGTAACCAGTATGAAGGTGGCCACCGCCGGGGAGACCAGGGCGTGACCCGCAATGGCGGAGATGCCGAAGCCCATGAGCACGGCATACAGCGCGGTGCAGTAGTCCAGGCTGGCCAGGCGCTGCGCCGGGCGGCGGAAAAACTGCACGATAGCCCAGGCAAAGAAGCCCAAATAGGGCAGATAGTACAGCGCCATGCCGAAAATACCGTGGCGCAGCAGCACGGCCAGCGGGTCCATCTCCACCATGAAGTGGACCTCCCGCCCATAGGCGGGCACATTGGCGTAGCCGATGCCCAGCAGCTTGGCCACAGCGCCCCCCTCAGTGTACACCTGGACGGAAGGGCAGGAACCCAGCAGGCGGCGGCTGAGAATCTGGTCGATGTGCTCCAAGGTCTCGTTGTTGTTGAGCAGGTCCTTCAGCCAGGTGCCCTTGGCGGCCCGCTGGATCTCCTCGCCCCAGGACAGCAGGGTCTGCTCCGGGTCGTTCTCCAACAGCGCAAAATACACGTTGTCCAGATAGTCCTTCAGCGGGGAGTTAAGGAAAAAGATCAGGATCATCACCAGCGCCCCGGCCATGGCAGCGGTTTGAACCAGCCGCGCCCTGGTGCGCTCCCGGATCAGATAGACCACCTGCCACACAAAGGCCGCCACGCTGTAGAGCACAATAGCGCCGAATATAATCTTGGTGCCCAGGAAGTTGGCGCTCACCGCCACCGCGAACAGGGCCCACACCGCCAGCGCGCCCTTCCACCAGGTCTTTTTGGAGATCTCGGAGAGCAGCTGGACGCAGTACTGCATGGTAAAGGGTGCGGTGAGGGCCATAATGCAGCCCACCTCATTGGCAGCGTAGAACCAGCCCCGGAAGCCCATGCCCGCGTTGCCGTAGGAAACGAAGCTGGTGCCGGTGGCCACGGCGATGGGGATGACGCTGGCATAGATGCCCCCCGCCAGGGCGATGGACCGGGTGGTGACAAGATATCCGTACTGCTTGTACACCGACCAGAGGAAGAGGAACACGAAGGGGAAGAAGAAGGTCTTAATCACGTCCTTCATATTGCTCAAACACAGGGACAGCCCGCCCAGGGTGAACATATACCCCATGAACAGCGCCAGATAGGCCAGCAGCGCCCCGGTGTAGGCCAGCATCCGCTTTTTCCCCGGGAAATCGCTGACAAGGACGGTATACAGGAAGGCCGCAGCCATAAACAGCGAGCGCACCACAATACCCACCGTGATGGGATGCTCAAATTCCGCCCCCAAGCCGGTGAGCGCATCCAGCAGGGGCTGGCACAGGATGTAAACCGCCAGGACCATGGGCAGACGGGCCTTTGCCGCCGCCTGAATCTTCGTGCGTAAATTCTCCATTATATACCTCCACGCGCTGTCGGGCGTCTGTCCTCAAAACACAGCTTTCTTAGTATAGTATAGCTTGGAGGATAATGCAATAAAAAAACGCTCAAAAGAATGTTAACATTTTGAAAAGGCAGGAAAAAGCCCTCCGCACCCGCGGCGCGGAGGGCTTGATGTAAGCAGGGACACCCGGCGCCTTACAGCGCCGCTTTCACGGCCTCCACCATGTCGGTCTTTTCCCAGGGCAGGTCCAGCTCCGGGCGGCCGAAGTGTCCATAGGCGGCGGTCTGACGGTAAAGAGGCTTACGCAGGTCCAGGCGGTTGATGATGGCGGTGGGCCGCAGGTCAAACACCTTGTCCACAGCCGCCTCCAGCGCCTCGTCGCTGACAGAGCCTGTGCCGAAGGTGTCCACCCGGACGGAGACCGGCTTGGCCACGCCGATGGCATAGGCCAGCTGAACCTGGCACTTGCCGGCCAGCCCGGCGGCTACGATGTTCTTGGCCACCCAGCGGGCGGCGTAGGCGGCGGAGCGGTCCACCTTGGTGGGGTCCTTGCCGGAGAAAGCGCCGCCGCCGTGGGGAGCGGACCCGCCGTAAGTATCCACGATGATCTTCCGCCCGGTGAGGCCGGAGTCCCCCTGGGGCCCGCCCACCACAAAACGGCCTGTGGGATTGACCAGGATGCGGGTGTTTTCATCCAGCAGCTTGGCGGGGATGGTGGGCTTCACCACCAGCTCAATCATGTCGGCACGGATCTGCTCCAGGGTGGCCTCGGGGGCGTGCTGGGTGGACAGCACCACCGTATCCACCCGGACGGGGCTGCCGTCCGCGCCGTACTCCACCGTGACCTGGCTCTTGCCGTCGGGCCGCAGATAATCCACCAGCTTGTCCTTGCGCACCTGGGTGAGCCGCTGGGCCAGCTTGTGGGACAGGGAAATGGCCAGGGGCATCAGCTCCTGCGTCTCGGTGCAGGCGTAGCCGAACATCATGCCCTGGTCGCCGGCCCCGTTGTCCAGGCCGTCGTCCAGCTGGCCCTCCTTGGCCTCCAGCGCCTTATCCACCCCCAGGGCGATGTCGGGGGACTGCTCATCGATGTTGGTGATGACGGCGCAGCTGTCGCCGTCAAAGCCGTACTTGGCCCGGTCGTAGCCGATATCCCGGATCACCTGCCGGGCAATCTTGGGGATGTCCACATAGCAGGAGGTGGTGATCTCCCCCATGATGTGGACAAGGCCGGTGGATACCGCGGTCTCGCAGGCCACCCGGGCGGCGGGGTCCTTCTCGATGATGGCGTCCAGGATGGCGTCGGAGATCTGGTCGCAGATCTTGTCGGGGTGGCCCTCGGTCACCGATTCAGAGGTAAACAGTCTTTTTGCCATGGTTTGTTCTCCTTTCTTTTGGGAAAGAGGCTGAAAAAGCCCCCGCCGGATAACGGCGGGGGCAGAATGGGTTCAGTTCTCTCCTCATCTTGCGTTTCCGCCGGACTTGGCACCTTGCTTCGCAGGTTGCCGTGGCTTCATTGGGCCGGTCCCTCCGCCACTCTTGATAAGGGTTATTCAATTGTACCTTCCCATTATAACACAGCTTTTCCCGCTGTCAATGGGCATTTTCGGAAAAACCCGAAGAAACCGCCTGCCCCGCCGGGTACGGGGGCCGAAGGGCTTTGCCTCAGCCCCCCGCCCCGGCCCGCATGGGCAAGATATCCCGCCGGTACACCCGGCGCATGAAGGCGATACACAGCGCGCAGGAGAACAGCTCCGCGATGGGGAAGGCCAGCCACACCTGCTCCAGCTCAAACAGCCGGGAGAGGAGGAAGGCCGCGGGCAGCAGCACGATGAGCTGACGCACCAGCGAGGAGGTCAGGCTGAGTATGCCGTGGTCCAGGGCCTGGAACACCGAGGAGCTCACAATGCCGAAGCCCGCCAGCAGCCAGCTGTAGGATATGATGCGCAGGGCAGGAATCCCGATAGCCAGCAGATCCCCCGCCGCTTCGTCCTCCGCCTGGAACATGGACAGCAGCGGGCCGGGCGCCAGCTGGAACACCGCGAAGCCGACGGCCATCAGCGCGGTGGCGTAGACGGCGCTGAGCTTGATGGTTTTCAGGATGCGCTCCGGCTTGCGGGCACCGTAGTTAAAGGCCACAATGGGCACCATGCCGTTACAAAGGCCGAACACCGGCATGAAGAAGAAGGACTGCAGCTTGAAATACACCCCGAACACCGCCGTGGCCGTCTTGGTGAAGCCCAGCAGGATCTGGTTCATGCCGAACACCATCACCGAGCCGATGGACTGCATGACGATGCCGGGCAGGCCCACGCTGTAGATGGCCTTGATGGTGGGCCCGTGGGGCCGGAAGCCCCGGAAGGACAGGCTCACGTCCGGGTTCTGGGTGAGGTTGAAAAAGACGGACACGCTGCACCCCACACACTGGCCGATGACGGTGGCCAATGCCGCCCCCGCCACCTCCATCCTGGGGAAGGGGCCCAGGCCGAAGATAAGGATGGGGTCCAAGATGATGTTGGTCACCGCCCCCACCGCCTGGGCGATCATAGACTGGACGGTCCGCCCGGTGGCCTGAAGGATGCGCTCCAGCGTCACCGCCCCAAACAGGCCCATGCTCACCCCGCAGCAGATGGACAGGTAGTCCGCGCCGTAGTTGATGATGCCCTCCACATCGGTCTGCACCGCATAGAACAGCCGGGAACAGCTCAGCCCCAGCGCCACAAACGCCAGGCAGCTCAGCGCCGCCAGGAAGATGCCGTTCACCGCCGCCTGGTCCGCCTTGTCGCGGCGCTGCTCCCCCAGGCTGCGGGACAGCAGGGCGTTGATGCCCACGCCGGTGCCCACGCTGACGGCGATCATCAGGTTCTGCACCGGGAACGCCAGCGACACCGCGTTGAGCGCGTCCTCATTGAGCTGGGAGACAAAATAGCTGTCCACCACGTTGTAAAACGCCTGGACCAGCATGGAGATCATGATGGGAATGGACATGTTCAGCAAAAGCTGATTCACCGGCATGGCGCCCATCTTGTTTTCGCCTTCGGGCCGTACCACAGGGGATTCCTCCTTTTTTCTTCGCGGAGCTTGCTCCGTCCGCGTAAAACCATAGTAATACATGATTATAGTGGAATCTGATTTTATTGTCAATGGGTGTCGCCCGGCGGCAAAAAAGAAAAGCGCCCGGCGAAAATCGCCGGACGCCTGGCTCAGCTCTTGGGCTTGGGCTTGAACAGGAAGGCCACCGCCACGCCCAGGAAGATGGCGGCGGCCACGCCGCCCGCGGTGGCGGTGACGCCGCCGGTGAGGGCGCCCAGCAGCCCCTTTTCCGCCACCGCCTCCTTCACCCCCTTGGCCAGGGCATAGCCGAAGCCGGTGAGGGGCACCGTGGCCCCCGCTCCGGCCCACTCCGCCAGGGGCTTGTAAACCCCCACCGCCCCCAGGATCACCCCGGACACCACGTAGGCCACCAGGATGCGGGCGGGGGTGAGCTTGGTCTTGTCGATGAGCACCTGTCCAATGATACAGAACAGGCCGCCCACCAGAAAGGCTTTCAGATAGTCCATCATTTGCCTCCTTCCAGCGCGATGGCATGGCACACACCGGGGATGGACTCCCCCTGCATGGTGGCGGTGGGGGAGTGGAGCGCCCCGGTGGGGCAGAACAGAATGCGCTTCCACCGCCCGGCCAGCAGTCCCGGCAGCAGGTAGCCGCACAGCACCGACGCCGAGCACCCGCACCCCGACGCCCCGGCGTGCACGTCCTGCTGCTCCCGGTCAAAGAGGAGCAGGCCGCAGTCATTGTAATTGGCCAGCTCCACCCCGTCCCGGGCAAAGAAATCACACACGATCTCATGGCCCAGGCTGCCCAGGTCGCCGGTGACGATCAGGTCGTAATAGTCCGGCGAGAGGGCAGTGTCCTCAAAGTGCGCCTTCAGCGTGGAGTAGGCGGCGGGCGCCATGGCCGCGCCCATGTTGTTGGCGTCCTTGATGCCCTTGTCCACCACCTTGCCCACCGTCACCCGGGCCACCCGGGGGCCGGGCCGGATCTCATTGGTGACGATCACCGCCCCCGCCGCGGTGGCCGTCCACTGGGCGGTGGGGGTGCGCTGGGAGCCGTACTCCAGGGGGGTGCGGTACTGCCGCTCCGCCGAGCAGAAGTGGGACGAGGTGACGGCGGCGGCATACTTGCCATACCCGCCGCTGAGCAGCAGCGTGGCCAGCGCCAGGCTCTCCCCCATGGTGGAGCACGCCCCGTACAGCCCAAAGAAGGGCACCGCCGCCGCCCGGGCGGCGTAGCCTGAGCCGATGCACTGGTTCAAAAGGTCCCCGGCCAGCAGCAGGTCCAAATCCGGCGAGTGGAGCCCCGCCCGCTTCAGCGCCGCGTCCAGGGCCAGCTGCTGCATGGCGGATTCGGATTTCTCCCAGGTCTCCTCCCCAAAGGCGTCGTCCTGGCAGGTGTGGTCGAAATGGCGGCCCAGGGGCCCCTCGGTCTCCTTTTTACCGGCGGCGGAGCCGTGGCCGATGATGACGGGGGGCGACCCGGGCTGGAAGGTCTGCCGCCCCAGCTTGCGATTTTCCATGGAAGTGACTTCCTTTCCTTCGCGGGCGCGGCCGCGATTTGCCCTTAGTTTGCGCCGCAGCCTTAAAAATCATGCGTCCAGAAAGATTTGACAGCGGGCGGGGCGCCGTTTGAAAATTGGAAATGTGTCCAGCGGCGAGGAATTTTTCTGCCAGACAAGGCGGTTTGACGCAGAAACACTTTGTGTATTTCCAGTCAAATCAACGCCGTATGGCGAAAAAAGACCCGCAGGCCGGGTATGTTGACAATTTTCAAACAAGCCCTGGACTTTGTATCTGGTCAAACGGGGAAAATGGTGGTATAATGCTTTTCGGAAATTTTTCGGGGGGAACGCCATATGCCAGAGGAGAAGCGCACCATCGGATATATCTGCCCAGTCTGCGGCCAGGCGGTCATCGCATCCCGCACCGCCTTTCAGCTCACCGCCGGGGACTGCGCCCTGCCCTGTCCCTGCGGCAAGTCGGAGCTGCGCTTTCGCCAGCTGGGGGACCGCTGTGAAATCACCGTCCCCTGCCTGTTCTGCGCCAAGGATCACCGGGCCGTGTGCGCCAACGATGCTCTGCTGCGCCAGAAGCTGCTGGCCCTGACCTGTCCCGCGTCCGGCCTGAAGTGCTGCTGCGTCGGCCAGGAGGGCCCGGTATTCCGGGCCATGGAGCAGCTGGAGCAGGCGGTGGATAAGCTGCGCCTGGACGACCAGACCGGCCGCCGGGGGGCATTTCTGAACGAGACGGTCATGGGCGAGGTATTGGGCGAGCTGAAGGATATCGCCCGGCGGGGCGGCGTGGGCTGCGCCTGCGGCTCGGCGGACTACGGAATCAAGGTGGGCTATTCCTCGGTGGACCTGGTGTGCGCCCACTGCGGCGCGGCCCTGCGCCTGGGCGCCGCCACCCCCGGCGACCTGGACGCCCTGTGCGCCCGGGACAGCCTTACTATCCCTGGAAGGAAGGAATGACCCTTGGCTATGTTTTACGAAATGGATTTCCGGGTGGACTCCCGGGACGTGGATCTGTTCAACCAATGCCGTCCGTCGGCGGTGCTGGGCTACCTCCAGGAGGCCGCCACCCAGGCGGCGCTGGAGCTGGGGGTGGCCGGCCCCCAGATCAAGGAAAAGTATAACTGCCTGTGGATGGTCACCCGCAACTGGGTGGAGCTGGACGCCCCCCTGCGCTGGAACGACCTCATCACCATAAAAACCTGGCACCGGGGGGCGTCCGGCGCCTCCTCCTACCGGGACTTCGACCTGTTCCGGGAGGGGGTTCCCATCGGCCAGGGCTCCTCGGTGTGGGTGATGGTGGACGCGGACGAGCACAAGCTGTTCCGCATGAAAAACCTGACGGAGTTTCAGGGCACCGACGGCGGAGCGCTCTGCAAGTCCGTCAAGCTGCGCCGCCCTGTCATGCCCGGCCAGTTCGACAGCCGCGTCCGGCGGAAGCTGGGCTATTCCGACACCGATATCAACGGCCACGTGAACAACGCCCACTACGCCGACTTTGCCTGCGACAGCCTCCATCTGGAGCGGCTGGGCCGGGGGAAGTTCGTGCGCTCCTTCCAGATCGGCTATGTCAGCGAGTGCCAGGCGGGCGAGACCATCTGGGTGGATACCGCCGCCCGGGAGGACCGCCTCTTCGCCCGGGGCGAGGGCGGGGACGGCACGGAGCGCTTTGATTTCTGCCTGACATTGGACGAGCTTCCAAAAAACAACAAATAGTCCCCGCTCTCCGGGAAGATTTAATGCTTTTGTAACAAATGAGTGCGAACTTTTGTAATGACTGCCCGTTATTCTAATACTTGCAAGAGACGCTTTTCTTTTTCATTCTATCCTCCATCCTTTTTTGAGCCGGAGCGGCAGCGCTCCGGCTCACCTCCTTTTATGCGCAAGACCCCCGGGCCGCCGCCCGGGGGTCTCTCCTGTTCACGGGAAGATAAAAATATCCTCAATGGGGGCGTCCACCGCCCGGGAGATATCCACCGCCAGCTTGAGAGAGGGGTTATACTGGGCCTTCTCCAGCCGCATGATGGTCTCCCGCCGCACCCCCACCTGCTGGGCCAGCTGCTCCTGGGTCAGCTCCTTGAGCTGGCGGTATTTTTTCAGCCTGCACTCGAATTCCGGCATGGTCACTCCTCCCCGCCGCCGTCCAGCTGGTCGGAGTGGTCATAGCGGTAGAGCAGGTACTCGCTGAGGAACAGATTCAGCGCCACCGTCAGGGAGAGCACAATCAGCACGGCGATGAGGGTGTACTCCAAGCTGCCCAGCAGCGCCCCCCGGCCAAACAGGATCAGCGTTAAAAAGACGATGGCCCGCATGACCCGATGGGCCGTCAGCTCCGCCCGGAGCTTGTTTTCCACATACCGCTCGTCCATCAGGGTGTTGGACAGCTTTCCCTCATAGAAGAAGCCAAAAAAGCCAAAGAAGGCAAAGAAAATAAAGGGGGTGATGTCCCTGAACGCGCCATAGGTCCAGAACCCCAAAAAGCCCAGGAATCCGGCAAAGCCCAGCAGGCCCAGCTTGGGATTGAGCCTGCGTGTGGTGTTGGCCGTCTCCTGGCGGCGCTTGCTGGCGATGGCGGCCCCTAGAATCAGCGCCGCCAGATAGAGCACATACAGCACAAACAGCAGCGTGGAAATTATCATGGGCAGATCCTGGGGCACAAATTCATAGGTGGAGAGATCCACAGGGGCCACCAGCCGCCAGTCGTTGAACATGATGGAATACCAGCTGGCCCCCGCCAACAGCAGCACCACGATCACGCCCAGGATAACGGTAAATTTTACGCTTGGTTTTTTCATGATACGTTCCTCCCAACAGGTGAGATATATTTATCACGAGATATATTCCTCTCTCGATAGGATAAATATATCACTTCCCGATTTCTTTGTCAAGAGGAAAGTCACAAATAAATCACATTTTAAGGGCCTAAACTTTAGACTATTTTAACCTGCGCTTTAAGGAGCCTTGGTATCCGTGGGGTACAATCCAATCATCGGACGGGGGAAGCCCCTCCGCAATCACACGATTGGAGGACATACCCATGAAAAAAACATGGCTGATCTGGCTGGGAGCCGCCGCGATAGTTATCGCGGGCATCATCTTGTGCTACACCACGTTTTTCACCGGCTCCGGCGATATCGCCTATTACACGCAGATCGACAACAGCAAATTGAGCCGGGCAGGGGGGCAGGGTGCCATCGACTTGTCCGGCAACGGAGGGATGGACTGGTCCTACACCCTGCCCTCCTACGATAAGGACGGCGGCGAAAAAGACATCACTTTCGGCGTGTCTCGGGAGCTTCGGGAGGGGGCGTTCCTGCGGCTGATGGTGCGGCCCGGCCGGGGGGTAATGACCTGGGCCGAGGTGCAGTATGACGAGCTTCCCCCGGCGGTACAGGGGCATTACGGAGAGCCATCAGATGATTGACAGAAAAAATCCCCGCAGTCTGTGGACTGCGGGGATTTTCACATTCAGCTTGGAATCAATACATGCCCATGTCGGGGGCGGGAGCCGCCGCGGGCGCGGGAGGCTCGGGCTCGGCGTCGCGTGCTGCGTATCCTTCGCTTCCGCCAATGGCGAAAGCTCGCTCACTCCGCCGCTCCGCCTTTCCCCATCGAACCCGCTCCGCTGGGCTTCGATGGGGGCCCCGTGGCCGACAAGCCCGAGCGCAAAGAACCCCGGGCCGTCGGCCCGGGGTTCTCGGTGCGTGTTTGCTTAATACATCCCCATGTCGGGGGCGGGAGCCGCCGCAGGCGCGGGAGGCTCGGGCTTGTCGGCCACCAGGGACTCGGTGGTCAGCAGCACGGCGGCCACGGAGGCGGCGTTCTCCAGGGCGGAGCGGGTCACCTTGGTGGGGTCCACGATGCCGGAGGAGATCATGTCGCAGTACTCCTCCTTGTAGGCGTCAAAGCCGTAGCCGGTCTTGTTGGCGGACTTCACCCGCTCCAGCACCACGGAGCCGTCGATTCCCGCGTTGGCGGCAATCTGCTTCATGGGCTCGGCCAAGGCCTTGGCCACGATGTTGGCGCCGGTCTTCTCGTCGCCCTCCAGGGTGTTCACCAGATTCTCCACGGCGGAGATGGCGTCCACATAGGCGGCGCCGCCGCCGGCCACGATGCCCTCTTCCACAGCGGCACGGGTGGCGTTCAGCGCGTCCTCAATGCGCAGCTTCTTCTCCTTCATCTCGGCCTCGGTGGCAGCGCCCACACGGATGATGGCCACGCCGCCGGCCAGCTTGGCCAGGCGCTCCTGGAGCTTCTCCTTGTCATAGTCGGAGGTGGTGGTCTCAATGGCCTTGCGGATCTGGCCCACCCGGGCGGAGATGGCGTCGGAGGAGCCCTCGCCGTCCACGATGATGGTGTTCTCCTTCTGGACCTTCACCTGACGGGCGCGGCCCAGCATGTCCATGGTGGCCTCCTTGACCTCCATGCCCAGGTCGGAGGAGATGACGGTGCCGCCGGTGAGGATGGCGATATCCTCCAGCATCTCCTTGCGGCGGTCGCCGAAGCCGGGGGCCTTGATGCAGCACACGTTCAGGGTGCCGCGCAGCTTGTTCACCAGCAGGGTGGACAGCGCGTCGCCCTCCACATCCTCGGCCACGATCAGCAGACGGCGGCCGGACTGGGCCACCTGCTCCAGGATGGGCAGCAGGTCCTGGATGGAGGAGATCTTCTTATCGGTGAGCAGGATGAGGGCGTCGTCCAGCACGGCCTCCATCTTCTCGGTGTCGGTGACCATATAGGGGGTGATGTAGCCCCGGTCCAGCTGCATGCCCTCCACCACTTCGCTGTAAGTCTCGGCGGTCTTGGACTCCTCCACGGTGATCACGCCGTCGTGGGAAACCTTCTCCATGGCCTCGGCAATGAGGGAGCCGATGGCGTCGTCGGAGGAGGAGATCGCGCCCACCCGGGCGATATCGGAGGTGCCGGACACCGGCTTGGAGTGGCCCTTGATGGCCTCAATGGCGGCGTCGGTGGCCTTAGAGATGCCCTTCTTCATGACCATGGGGTTGGCCCCGGCGGCCAGGTTCTTCAGGCCCTCCCGGATAATGGCCTGGGCCAGCAGGGTGGCGGTGGTGGTGCCGTCGCCGGCCACGTCGTTGGTCTTGGTGGAGACCTCCTTGACGATCTGGGCGCCCATGTTCTCAAACGGGTCGGCCAGCTCGATCTCCTTGGCGATGGTCACGCCGTCGTTGGTGATGAGGGGGGTGCCGAACTTCTTGTCCAGCACCACATTGCGGCCCTTGGGGCCCATGGTGATTTTGACGGTGTCGGCCAGCTGGTTGACGCCCCGCTCCAGGGCGTGGCGGGCCTCCTCGCCGTAGCAGATGATCTTAGACATAATCGCATTACCTCCAAATATTTGAGATGTGTTAACATTGTTGTCACGCCCCGCCTGTTCGCGGTGCGCGGCTTTCAGGCGCGGAACCGGGAGCTTACTCCACGATGGCCAAGATATCGTTCTGACGGACGATGGTGTACTCCCCGCCGTCCACCTTGACCTCGGTGCCGGAATACTTGCTGGTGAGCACCTTGTCGCCCACCTTCACGGTCATGACGACCTCCTTGCCGTCCACCGTGCCGCCGGGGCCCACGGCCACCACTTCCGCCATCTCGGGCTTTTCCTTGGCGTTGGAGGTGAGGATGATGCCGCCCTTGGTCTTTTCCTCGGCCTCCAGGGCCTTGAGGATTACGCGGTCAGACAGGGGTTTCAGATTCATTGCAGGGTTCCTCCTTATATATTGATTTGTGTAAACAAGGTTGCGGGGTTAGCACTCTGTATATCTGAGTGCTAACCACGAATATGATAATACCCCCTTTGCCGGAAAAAATCAACCCCTAAATTCAAAAAATTTGGGGCCGGCGGCAAAAATTCACTCTCCGTTCACATTCCACCCGCCGCGCCGTTTTCACCGCCGCGTCCAGACTGCTAAATTTCGCCGTAAAAAGACCCCCGGCACACGCGCGCCGGGGGGCCGGGTCATTTCTCCTCCAGAAGTTTGGTCAGCTCCGCCATAAAGGTGTTGATATCCTTGAACTGCCGGTACACCGAGGCAAAGCGGACATAGGACACCTCGTCCACATCCTTGAGCTTCTCCATCACCAGCTCGCCGATCTCGGTGCTGGGAACCTCCCGCTCCATCTCGTTTTGCAGGGACTGTTCAATCTCCCCCGCCAGCCGCTCCAGGGTGGACGTGGGCACCGAACGCTTCTCACAGGCTTTGAGCATACTGCCTATCAGCTTGTTTTTGTCAAAGGCCTGGCGGCTGCCGTCCCGCTTGATGACCATCAGGGGCAGGCTCTCCACAATCTCATAGGTAGTAAACCGCTTGCGGCAGGCCAGGCACTCCCGCCTGCGGCGGATGCTGCTGCCCTCCTCGGCGGGGCGGGAATCCACGACTTTGCTCTCCAAATGGGCGCAGTACGGACATTTCATAACAACATCCATCCTTTCCAAACTGAAATCAAAGTTCGTGAACATTATAACATAGAGTATGATAAAAGGGTACTGATTTCGAAAAAAATTTTCCAGCCGTATAGTTAGGAAAAAAGCGTGGCATACTGTCCTGCGTGAGGTGATAATTATGGACAACCGCAATTTCAACAATCCCGAGAACAAAAACCAGCAGGGCGGCCAGAACAAGAACCAGCAGAACGGCCAAAACAAGAAGGACCAGACCCCCGAGAACAAGAAGAACTCCAACAACCCCGAAAACAAGAACCATAACCGGGGCTACTGAGCCGGCGGGGCGGAGGGCGCGCGCGTCCTCCGCCTTCCATTTGAAGGAGGAAGCGCCGTGAAGCGTAAAACGCCTGACGAACGGGAGCTGGCCGCCCGGGACCCCCGGTACCGCAAGCCCCCTTACGAGGATCTGTCCAGCCTGGTGGCAGGGCGGATGCAGGCCGGTCCCCAGTCCACGCCCCCCAGGGCGGGCTTTGAGCTGGACGACTGGCAGGACCCGGAGCTGTTCCACTCCCCCGAGCTGTGACCAAGGGCCCCTGCGCTGCGGGGGCTCTTGCCGTACTCCCCCTCTTTTTCTCCCCCGCTCCCTTGCCAAAGCTATCCAGCTGTGGTATGCTGGACTCACCTGAACGCAGGGCCCGTCCCCTTTCGCCCTGCCACCAAATGATGAGGTGAGCGCCATGTCTACCTGTTCCCAACTGATACATACCCTGAAAAACGGCGGCTATGACCCGGCCCTGGCCGCCCTCTACGCCCTGGACGGCAGCGACCGGCGGCTGGAGGAGGCCCGGGCTCGGTGCGTGCGCACGGCCGAGGCATTTGCCGCCTGCTATGGTTCGGACGCCCCGGGCGCCGCCCTGTTCTCCGGCCCCGGCCGCACCGAGATCGGCGGCAACCACACCGACCACCAGCACGGCCGCGTACTGTGCGGCAGCGTAGACCTGGACATGCTGGCCTGCGCCGCCCCCAATGGGCTGGACGTGGTGCGCATCCAGTCCGAGGGCTATCCCGCGCTGGAAATCTCCCTCAGCGACCTGGCCCCCAAGCAGGAGGAAAAGAACACCTCCGCCGCCCTGGTGCGGGGGGTGGCCGCCAAGATCCGCGAGATGGGCTATCCCCTGTCCGGCTTTGACGCCTGTGCCACCTCCACGGTGCTGTCCGGCTCCGGGCTGTCCTCCTCCGCCGCCTATGAAACGCTGGTGGGCAATATCTTCAACCACTTCTGCTGCGGGGACCAGCTGGACCCCGTTGCCATCGCCAAGATCGGCCAGTACGCCGAGAACGTCTACTTCGGCAAGCCCTGCGGCCTGATGGACCAGATGGGCTCCTCCGTGGGCGGTGCGGTGTTCATCGACTTCAACGACCCCACAGCCCCGGTGGTGGAAAAGGTGGACTTCGACTTTGCCAAATCCGGCTACGCACTGTGCATCGTGGACACCGGCTCCAGCCACGGGGATCTGACGGACGACTACGCCGACATCACCCGGGAGATGGGGGCGGTGGCCGCCCACTTCGGCAAAACGGTGCTCCGGGACGTGCCCCTGGAGGACTTCCGCGCCGCCATCCCCGCCCTGCGCCAAGCGTGCGGCGACCGGGCGGTGCTCCGGGCCATGCACTTCTATGACGACGACCGCACGGCAAATTTGGAGGCCGCAGCCCTCAAAAACGGGGACTTCGGCTTCTTCCTGATCCTGGTAAACCAGTCCGGGCTGTCCTCCGCCCTCCACCTGCAAAATACCTGGTCTGTCCATAACCCCCGGCAGCAGGCCATCCCCCTGGCCCTGGCGGAGGCGGAGCGGCTGCTGGACATCAGGGCGGTCCGGGTCCACGGCGGCGGCTTCGCGGGCACCATTCAGGCGTGGGTGCCCGTGGATGATCTGGAGGAGTTCAAGACCGGCATGGAGGCCCTGCTGGGGGCCGGCAAGTGCCATGTGCTCCACATCCGTCCCCAGGGCGGATGCGTGGTGGCGGAATAAAGGGAGCGTGGACAAATGGACCGCAATGAGGCAATTACAAAGCTGGCTACTTACGCCGTGCAGACGGGCCTGGTGGAGGAAAATGAGTACATCTGGGCCGTCAACACCATTTTGGACGCGCTGAAGCTGGACGAGTACACCCCCGTCCCCTGGGATTGCCGGCAGGTGGAGCTGGCCCCGGTGCTGGAGACCCTTCTGGACGACGCCTATGGGCGGGGGGTGCTGGCGGAGAACTCCGTGGTCTACCGGGACCTGTTCGACACCGGGCTCATGGGCCGCCTCACTCCCCGGCCCGCCCAAGTCATGGGGAAATTCCAGGCCCTGTATCGGGAGGCTCCACAGAAGGCCACCGACTGGTACTACAAGTTCAGCCAGGACACCAACTATATCCGCCGGGACCGCATCGCCAAGGACATCCAGTGGAAATCCCCCACCCCTTACGGCGAGCTGGACATCACCATCAACCTGTCCAAGCCGGAGAAGGACCCCAAGGCCATCGCGGCGGCCAAGAACCTGCCCGCCTCCGCCTATCCCCGGTGCCAGCTGTGCGCCGAGAACGAGGGCTACGCGGGACGGGTGAACCACCCGGCGCGGCAGAACCACCGCATCGTGCCCATCACCATCAACAGCTCCCCCTGGTTCCTGCAATACTCCCCCTACGTGTACTACAATGAGCACTGCATCTGCCTCAACGCGGAGCACACCCCCATGAAGATCGACCGGGCGTGCTTCTCCAAGCTGCTGGACTTTGTGGCCCAGTTCCCCCACTACTTTGTGGGCTCCAACGCCGATCTGCCCATTGTGGGCGGCTCCATTCTGGCCCACGACCACTTCCAGGGCGGGCGGTACGACTTCGCCATGGCCAAGGCCCCGGTGGAGACCCCCTTCTCCTTCCCCGGCTTTGCAGACGTGGACGCAGGCATTGTGAAGTGGCCCATGTCGGTGGTGCGGATTGCCTCGGAAAACCCCGGGCGGCTGGTGGAGCTGGCGGACAAAATCCTCACCGCCTGGCGGGGCTACACCGACGAGGGGGCCTTTATCTACGCCGAGACGGAGGGCGAGCCCCACAACACCATCACCCCCATTGCCCGGAAGCGCAACGGAAAATTCGAGCTGGACCTGGTGCTGCGCAACAACATCACCACCCAGGAGCACCCCCTGGGGGTCTACCACCCCCACGCGGAGCTGCACCACATCAAAAAGGAGAACATCGGCCTCATTGAGGTGATGGGGCTGGCCGTCCTCCCCGCCCGGCTGAGGGACGAGCTGGGGCTGGTGGCGGAGGGGCTGGCCCAGGGCGCGGACCTGCGCGCCAATGAGCTGACTGCAAAGCACGCGGACTGGGCGGAAAATTTCGCCCAGGGCTATGGGATCACCCGGGACAACGCCCTGGACATCGTCAAGGCGGAGACGGGCAAGGTGTTCGCCCAGGTGCTGGAGCACTGCGGCGTGTACGCCCGCACCCCTCAGGGGAAGGAGCGCTTCCTGAAATTCCTGGGCGGCATATGATTTGAGACAAAAAGAGCGGGCCGGAATGCGGCCCGCTCTTGCTTATTCTGTTTCGTCCCACAGGCTGTCCGGGTAGAGCCCCTCCGCCGTCATCCGGGCGATGGCGGCTGTCAGACTGGGCTTGTCCTCCTGATAGGTGACGCCAAACCACTTCTCCCCGGAGGACAGGGCCCGCACGGAGGCCCTCCCTTCCCGGATCAGCTGCCCCACCAGAGTGGGGAGCAGGTACTCCCCCTTCATGGGGTTTTCCGCCAGGGTCTTGTCCAAAAAGGCCGGGAAATACTCCTCCGCCCGGTCCAGCAGCGAGGGATTGAACCCCCAGAAGTTCATGGACACCATGGTATCCCCGGGAAGCTCCGTCCACGTCTCCCCGCCGTCCTCGGTGAACCGGGGCGGCGGGCCCTTTTCAATGCGGGTGCGCTCCACAATGCCGGTGAGCAGCCCATCCTTCCCCACCTGGCACACCCCCCGGGCCACGTGGCCATAATCGGTGACGGTATTCTCCAGGCGGTAGGCCACCATGGCGTACTCCTCCCCCTCCGGGTGGGAAAGCAGATAGTCGTAGATCGCCCGGAAGGCCGCGGGGCCATAGTAGTCGTCGGCGTTGATGATGGCAAAGGGCCCGTCCAGGAAGGGCCGGGCCGCCAGCGCCGCCTGGGCGGTGCCCCAGGGCTTGACGCGGCCCTCCGGGATGGAATAGCCCCCCGGCAGCGCGTCCATGCGCTGAAAGGCGTAGTGCACGTTCATACGGCGCTCAATGCGGGCGCCAATGCGCGTCTTGAACTCCGCCTCAATCTCGTTCTTGATGACAAACACCACCGTCTCGAACCCGGCCCGCCGGGCGTCGTAGATGGAGTAGTCCAAAATCACCTGCCCGTGGCCGCCCACCGGGTCCATCTGCTTCAGGCCGCCGTATCGGCTACCCATGCCTGCGGCCATAATGACCAATACCGGCTTTTTCATGACGGGTATATACCTCCTTTTGACAACAATTGCGTCAAATAGTGAACTGAATGACGCAGAACACCCCATAGGCCAGCAGCAGCGCCACCCCCTGGAACCGGCTGAGCTTCCCCCGCTTGAGGGCGGGGAGGGTGAGGAAGGCCATGACGGCCAGCATTACCGGGATATCCAGCACCAGCGAGGCATTATACCCCGCGATGGTGGAGTCCTGCGGAATGGAGAAGGGGGCCAGCGTCACCGACACGCCGGACACCAGCACCAGATTAAAGAGGTTGGCCCCGATGACATTGCCCAGGGACAGCGCCCCATGGCCCTTGGCCAGGGAGGTGATGGCGGTGACCAGCTCGGGCAGCGACGTGCCCAGGGCCACAAAGGTGAGGGCGATCACCGACTCGGGCACACCCAGCGCCTTGGCGATGAGGGTGCCGTTATCCACCAGCAGATCCGCCCCCACGGCGATGAGCGCCGCCCCGGCCGCCAGCAGCACCACATCCTTGAGCACGGAATTCTCCTCCCCCTCCGGCTGGGGGGCGGGGCGGGCGGCGGAGGAGTGGGACTTCATCTGGGCCACAGTGGCCGCCATATAGGCGAAGAACATGCCCAGCATAATCAGGCCGGTGCTCCGGCTGAAATTGCCGGTGGTATAGGCCACCCCGGCATAAATGGCTGCGGCGGTGAAGAAGAAGGCCACCGGCAGGCGCAGGGACTTGGGGTCCACCCTGCCGGGGCGGACCGCCACCGTGATGGCGGCGATCAAGGCCGTATTGCAGATGACGGAGCCGATGGCGTTGCCATAGGCGATCTCGCCGTGGCCGCTGAGCGCGGAGGTGGTGGACACCATCACCTCGGGCAGGGTGGTGCCGATGGACACCACCGTGGCCCCGATGAGCAGCTCGGGCAGGCCGAACCGGCGGGCGATGCCGGTGGCCCCGTCCACGAACCAGTCTCCCCCCTTGATGAGGAAGACCAGCCCCACGGCGAACAGAAGGACCGGGACAAGCATGAAATAACCTCCCAGGGCCCCGGCCGCCTCCGGCCGGGGTCAGGCTCAGATGTGAATGGGCCCTTAGAACTCGGCGTTGCCCACCGTTCTCGGGTGCAGCTCCCTCCCCAGCGAATGTACCATTCGCCGGGGGCCCCTTTGATTTGAATCCTCGGCGGAAATGAATTCCGCCTGCGGCAAGGCTTTGGCTATGCCAAAGCCTTGAACGCACCGGCGTGCGCCCCATCTGCGATGGGGCCCCGACGTGGAGCCGCCCGATATCCGGCGCGGACAGGCTTCGTTAGGGACTAAAACTCGGCGTTGCCCACCGTTCTCGGGTGCAGCTCCACGTCGCGGATGTTGGAGATGCCAGTGAGGTACATCACCATCCGCTCGAAGCCCAGGCCGAAGCCCGCGTGGCGGCAGGAGCCGTAGCGCCGCAGATCCAGATACCACCAGTAGTCCTCGGGGTTCAGCCCCAGCTCCGCCATGCGCTTTTCCAGCACGTCGATGCGCTCCTCGCGCTGGCTGCCGCCGATGATCTCCCCGATGCCGGGCACCAGGCAGTCGGCGGCCGCCACGGTTTTCCCATCGTCGTTCATGCGCATATAGAAGGCCTTGATCTCTTTGGGATAGTCGGTGACGAACACCGGCTTTTTGAACACCTGCTCGGTGAGGTAGCGCTCGTGCTCGGTCTGGAGATCGGTGCCCCACTCCACTTTAAAGTCGAACTTGTCGTTGTTTTTCTGCAAAATCTCCACCGCCTCGGTGTAGCTCACCCGGGCAAAGTCAGAGGAGGCCACGTGCTCCAGCCGTTCCTTCAAGCCTTTGTCCACAAAGGAGTTGAAGAAGGCAATCTCATCCGGGCACTTGGTCAGCACGGTGGTGATAATATACTTAATCATTGCCTCGGCGGTGTCCATATAGTCGTTCAGGTCGGCAAAGGCCATCTCCGGCTCGATCATCCAGAACTCGGCGGCATGGCGCTGGGTGTTGGAGTTCTCCGCCCGGAAGGTGGGACCGAAGGTATACACGCTGCCGAAGGCCATGGCAAAGTTCTCCGCGTTGAGCTGGCCGGACACGGTAAGGCTGGCGCGCTTGCCGAAGAAATCCTGGGAAAAGTCAACGCAGCCGTCCTCGCTTTTCGGCGGGTTCCGAATATCCAGAGTGGTCACCTGGAACATCTCCCCCGCGCCCTCGCAGTCGCTGGCGGTGATGATGGGCGTGTGGACGTAGACGAAGCCCCGCTCCTGGAAAAAGCAGTGGATGGCGTGGGCGGCCACAGAGCGCACCCGGAATGCGGCGGAAAACAGGTTCGTGCGGGGGCGCAGGTGCTGGATGGTGCGCAAATACTCCACACCATGGCGCTTTTTTTGCAGGGGATACTCGGGGGACGACGCCCCTTCCACCGCGATGGAGGCGGCCTTCACCTCCAAGGGCTGCTTCGCCTCCGGCGTGAGCACCACGGCGCCGGTGACGATGAGGGCGGCGCCCACGTTCTGCCCGGCGATCTCCTTATAGTTATCCAGCGCGTTGGCGTCCATGACGACCTGGAGGTTTTTAAAGCAGGAGCCGTCGTTGAGCTCGATGAAGCCGAAGGTTTTCATGTCCCGGATGGTGCGGGCCCAGCCCATGACGGTGACCGTCTGCCCATCCAGCCTCTCCTTGTCTGCGAAGACGGAGGCGATGGTGATGCGTTCCATATGCGTTCCCTCAATTCCTGATATTCGTATTCTTAACAGCGCCCGCCGGCGGCGGGATGAGATGGTGCCATTAGTATATCATTTTTTCCGGGATTTGCAAGAGCGCACATAAAAAAGAGGGGCCTGCGCCCCTCTTTTTCTCACAGCCTCTCAGTATACCGGGATGAAGAACAGCCAGGGCGCGGTGACGATGGCCATGGACAGGGCGATCACCCGCCGCTCCCTTTCGGTGAGCCCCTGGCAGGAGCGCATATTGCGCTTGTCGAAAAGGTAGATGCACACACCGGCAGCAGCCACCCCCGCCAGCGTCCACAGGAAGGCCCAGGGGTTGTGGAACGGGTTGTGGGTGACGTGGGACACGGTGTTTTCCCACCCATCCCCAAAGGGGATGTAGCCCAGCGTCCCCAGCAGCATCCACACCACCCCCACCGCGTCGGCGGCAAAGCCGGACAGCCAGAATTTCCACCACAGCTGCTTCACCACCGCCTTTTTCTGGACGTGCTTCAGGGCCAGCAGGCAGACAAGCAGTACGGCGCAGTCCATCAGCAGGTTGCCGGGCAGCACCGCCAGCCACAGCGGACTGGGGATGGCTACAATGAGCCACACCGGCAGGATCAGGTTATAAATGCGGGTCTGTTTTTTCATGGCATCTCCGCCTCCTTTTTTAATTTGCGCCCCGCCGCCCCCACAAGATTGCCCGCCAGCGCCGCACACAGCGCGACGGCACAGTGGAGCAGCGCGCTGGAGTTCATCAGCGCAAGCACCGCGGGCAGGCAGAACAGGCCGCAGGCCAGGGGGTACAGCGGGCAGAACCCGTGCCGCCGCCCCAGGGACAGCCCGGACAGGAACCCTACAATGGGCAGGATCAGCACCGCATACAAAACGCTGAGCACGGGGATGCGGTGGTCGTCGCAGGCCCACACCGCCGCAGGGACCGCCATGCAGAACAGGCACGCGAAGCCCACATAGGGAAGGGTCTCCTTCCAGTGGAACAGGGACGGGCCGCAGGCCAGCCCCAGCTTCTCCCGGATGGCGGCCACCTCGGCATACCACCCCACCCAACGGCCCAGCCAGATCAGGAGGTAGAGCACTGCCAGCACCGCCAGCTCAACCAGCCACAGCCCCAGGTCGTGATCCATCCCAAACAGGTTGGTCCACCGGCACAGCCAGAACAGGGCGGAGTATACCCCGGCGGTGGCGGCGAAATGGGCCAGGGAGCGCAGCGCCAGCGTCTTCCCGTCGTCGGCAAAGGGCAGGGCGGCGACCCCCGCCAGCGCACCCAGGAGGAAATACAAGACCAGCTGGATGGCCAGGGCCAGCGCCCCGGAGCCCACCAACTGGGCCAGGTCCCCGCTGACCCACTTGACGGCGGACAGATGGCCGTTGAGCACCGCGCCTATCGGCGTCAGCACCAGCAGCCCCGCCAGCCCCCCAATGAGCGCCCGGGGAACGGCCTGTTTTTTGAGTTCTTCCATGGATGCCCCCTCCTTGCTGTCACGCTTCCAGCGCCTGCCTGATCTTCCTCACATACCGCCGGGACACCCAGCACACCGTCCCGCCCTCCAGCGTCATTTTGATGGTGCCCGCCAGGGTCAGATCCAGCGCCGTCACCCGGTCCAGGTTGACGATCTCCGAGTTGGACACCCGGACAAACCTGGTCCCCGCCAGCGCCTGCTCCAGCTCGTACAGCCGCTGCCGGACGGCAAAGCTCCCCCTGCCCGTCTGGCAGAAAACCCCCTTGTCCTCAGCGTAGAAGCGCAGCACCATGGAGCGGCTTACCCGCACCGCCTCCCGCCCGTCATAAACGGTGAAGGGCTGGGGAGGGGCCTCCCCCCGCAGCCGGGCCGCCAGCTGCTCCACCTCCTCGGTGGGGCTGGGGGCTCGCAGGATGACCACGGGCTCCTCCAGCTCCGGGTCGATCTGAATTTCCACCTTCACGGCACCCCCACCCTCCTTTGCTCTTTAGTATACCCGCCCCCTCCCCAATTGTCCAGCAAACCGGGATGGACGGTTCCCCTGCGGGGACAGACGGCCGGCCGCGAAAAAACGCCCGATTACCCATTGGCAAGCGCCCCCAGCTGTGATATACTATTTTAGGTAAAAATCCCCCCGGCGCCGGGCGCGTAGGAATTCAGACCATACAAAGGAGAGCTGCCAAGATGAACGACAAAGTACACGTGGTAAACCATCCCCTTCTGTCCCACAAGCTGACCATTCTGCGGGATAAGGAGACCTCCACCAAGGACTTCCGGGAGATCGTGTCCGAGATCGGTATGCTGCTGACCTACGAGGCCACCCGGGACCTCCCCCTCACCACCAAGGAGATTGAGACCCCCATCTGCAAGATGGAGGCCCCCACCCTGAAGGGCAAGAAGTTCGCCGTGGTGCCCATACTCCGGGCGGGCCTGGGCCTGGTGGACGGCGTTTTGCGCATGGTGCCCTCCGCTCGGGTGGGCCATCTGGGCATGTACCGCAACGAGGAGACCATGGAGCCGGTGCAGTACTTCTGCAAGATGCCCCGGGACGTGGCGGAGCGGGACGTACTCATTGTGGACCCCATGCTGGCCACCGGCGGCAGCGCCGACGCCGCCATCCAGATTATGAAGGGCTACGGCTGCAAGAACATCAAGCTGATGGTGCTGGTGGCCGCCCCCAAGGGCATTGAGGTGGTCACCTCCAGCCATCCCGACGTGGATGTCTACTGCGGCGCGGTGGACCAGGGGCTCAACGAAAACAGCTATATTGTCCCCGGCCTGGGGGACGCCGGAGACCGCATCTTCGGCACGAAGTAAAAAGCAAACAGGAAGAGGCCCGCCCGGACAAGCCGGACGGGCCTCTTGTGATTTGCGGGGCCGGGGCGGCCGCCTGCGCTCCCGCTTCAGCACAGGCGCAGCCAATCCCGCTTTTTCCTGATTTCAGAGGGCGTCAAGCCCGGACCGTACAGAGTAAAAAATTCCGTCAGCACCGGCATCATGTACCGCACCCGCTCCAGCCTGCGCACCTCCGCCACCAATTTTCTGATGATTTCAAACATGTACTGGACACTGTACTGCTGAACCGCCGTCCGGTTCTCAAGTTCGTCCAGCAGTCCCATCGCCTGGTTTATCTCGTTCCCCTGCAAATCGTGAAAGCGGATCACGGAAATGCTGTCCATCATGGCGGCCAGCTCCCGCTTATTTCCCATGGTCCGTCTTCTCTTGGTTGTCCCCAGAATGTCCTGTGCAATCAGGGCCCACTGGCAAAGGGGGTCATAGTACTGTATTTTTTTGTCCAGCATACTGTCAATGTTGTAATACCTGGACTTTACCGCGAACTCGTTGAGAAAGGATACAATCCTTTCATGGAGCGACCCCTCCTCAAATGGGACCCCCGCGCGCTGGCACAGCTTATTCAGATCATGGCCGATTTTCTTCAAATCCAGATCCACCGGGAAATCCCCCTCATGGGCGCATCTGTACTGGGTGATCAGGATGATTTTCAGCAGCCGCTCTATCCCAATGGACAGGGAAAAGAACGCCTGGTAATAGAGGCCCTTGTTATAAATATCCGCTTTTCTCAGCGCGTTCAGCCCATTGCCCAGCAGGGAGGCCGTCAGCGACGCCTCGTTGGCCAAAACCCTCTCCTTGTCTGTAAACATATCCACCCTCCCCTATCCGGCAGCCCCGCAGGGTACAAGAAGCAGGACGCTCTCCACATGGGCCGTCCTGGGAAACAGGTCCACCGCCTCCGCCCGGACCGGGGCATAGCCCAGGGGCGCAAACCGTTTCACATCCCTGGCCAGGGTGGCCGGGTCGCAGGAGACATACACCACCCGCGCCGGGGCCATACGGGCGATAGCCTGCGCCGCCTCCGGCGCAAGCCCCTTCCGGGGCGGGTCCACCACCACCACGTCCGGGCGCACCCCCTCCCCCTCCAGTTGGGCGGCCAGCGCTGCGGCGTCGCCGCACTCAAACCGGGTCTTGTCCCCCAGTCCGCCGCGCCGGGCGTTCTCCCGGGCGTCCGCCACCGCCTGGGGCACCACCTCCACCCCGATGACCTGCCTTGCCTGCTCCGCCATGGTCAGCGAGATGGTCCCGATGCCGCAGTACAGCTCCACCACCGTCTCCCCGCCGGTGAGGGCGGCGAAATCCAGCGCCCGGCGGTAGAGCACCTGGGTTTGTTCCCGGTTCACCTGGAAGAAGGAGGGCACCGACAGCCGGAACACGTGGCCGCACAGCTCCTCCTCCAGCCAGTCCCGGCCCCAGAGGGTGCGGTACTCCTCCCCTAAAATCACGTTGGTCTTCCGGGTGTTCACCGACAGCACCACCCCCGCCAGGCCAGGTACGGCGGCGCGCAGGGCGTGGGTCAGCTCCCCCTCATAGGGCAGCTTTTTCCCATTGGCCACCACGCAGCACAGCGCCTCCCCCGCGGCGTTGGTGCGCACAAACAGGTGCCGCAGCACCCCTTTCCCCGTCCGCTCCTCATAGGCGGGAACCCGGAACTTCTCCATCCAGCCCTTGAAGGCCGCCCGGCAGGCGGTGTCCGCCACCGGCTGGAGCAGGCAGTCGGCAATGTCCACCACCTGATGGGTCCCCCCCTGGTAGTAGCCCACGGCCCCCTGCGCCACGGGGAACTGCACCTTGTTGCGGTAGCGCAGAATATTCTCCGCCCCGTGGATCACCGGCACCGGCAGCTGCGTCCCCCCGATGCGCCGCAGGGCGTCCTCCACCCGCCGGCGTTTCACCTCCAGCTCCTCGGCATAGGTCATATGGCGCAGCTGGCAGCCGCCGCAGCGGCCAAAATAGGGGCAGTCCGGCTCCACCCGGGCGGGGGAGGGCGAACACAGCCGCTCAATCCGCCCCCAGGCGGCGCTGTGTCCGATGTGTTCGATGCGCACCTCCGCCCGCTCGCCCCGGAGCCCGCCCTTGACGAACACCGCCATCCCCTCGATCCGGGCCACCCCCTCGCCGCCGCTGGCGCAGCCCTCGATCACTGCCGGATAGATTCCGCCCTCCTTCAGCATGGTCCCTGCCTCCCCTCCGCCTTGCGCATCCTGTGCAGCTCTTTCTTCCTGCGGTTGGAGAACCGGTCCTCCTCGCTGTACACGCACCCGCAGTACTTCTGCATGTACAGCCCCAGCGTCCGGGCCTCCTCCTGCCCCTCCTGAAACCGGGACCGGAAGTCATAGGGGACAAACTCCACCCCATATTTCTCCCCCATCCGGGCCCCTATGGCGCAGATCAGCTCCCGGTTCTGGTAGGGGGACACCAGGAGCGTGGTGGAAAACCGCCCGAACCCGTTGTCCGCAGCGTATTGGGCGGTGCGCTCCATGCGGCTGGCATAGCACCAGCCGCAGCGGTGGTCGCTGTCCCCGGCCAC
The DNA here is from genome assembly GCA_948670295.1 of uncultured Oscillospiraceae bacterium. Lineage (GTDB taxonomy): Bacteria > Bacillota > Clostridia > Oscillospirales > Oscillospiraceae > Enterenecus. Next base: position 33,571 of record CAPOAR010000016.1, read on the forward strand.
GGCGGCGGTAAAGGCCCGCAGACCGTAGAAGTCCTCCTCCCGCAGCTCCAGGCCGATGTCCCCGGCGTACTGCCGCAGGGTGTCCCGCCGGGCCTTGTACTCCAAAAAGGGGTGGATGTTGGGGTTATACCAGAACCCCGCGGGCTCCACCCCCTCCTCCCGCAGCACTTTCACACAGGCCACCGAACAGGGGGCGCAGCAGATATGGAGCAGCAGGCGCATAACCCCGCCTCCTTTCCTTTATGATAGCGCAAGGCAGCCAAGACCGGGCGGGTCTTGGCTGCCGGCGCGCCAGGGGTGTCAGGGCAGAATGCCCAGCCCCCACAGCACCTCGTACATCCCCGCGGCGGCCTCCTCCCGCAGGATGGGGGCGGAGGGGTTCATCTCCTCCAGCGGGGCAAAGAGCATGTCCCCCGACCGCTCGCCCAGGGCGTACTCCCGCCCCCAGGCCAGCACCGCCACGCCGGTCCTGGCCCAGTCGGAATAGGGCTCCAGCGCCAGCCACTTGGACATGGGCAGGGACACGTCCTCCTCCTCGAACACCATGCCGAAGCTGTCCACGGCGAAGTTGAGATACCGGGCCATCCGGCCCATGATGGTCAAAAACTGCTCCTGGGTGAGCAGGCCGTTGGGATCGAACCGGCCCGCGCCCATGCCGTTCACCAGCCCCAATTCCGCCATGGCGTTCACCGCCCCGGCATACCAGGCGTCCTGGGCCACGTCGTCAAACCGGCTGGAGCCGACCCAGGTCACATTGAGCACACGGGAGAGCATGACGCACAGCTGGGCCCGGGTGAGCTGCCCCTTGGGGCTGAACACACCGGGGGCGGTGCCGTCCAGCAGGCGGTAAGCGCCCATGGCGTTGATGGACCTGGCATAGCGGCTGTCCGCCACGTCGCTGAACCAGCGGCTGTCATAGTCCAGGCCCATTTTTTCCGCCGCCTCGGCGGCGGTGCACTCCTGAAACGCCCCGCTTCTGTAATACACCCGCACCTGGGGCGGGACGGCAGCCATCAGGGCGGCCAGCACGTCGCTGTCTGCGTTGGGGTCCACGTAGAAGGGGTGGCCCTCGGGCATGATGCAAAGATCAGAGGTCTCCTTGCTGCCGCCAATGAGCGCCGCCGCCACCGCCTCGGCGTAGGCGTCGTCCACCAGCAGGGTGGGGATCACGCCGATCTTGTCGGTGGTGGAGCCCTGTGCGGTATAAAACCGGGCGGTGGTCACCTTCAGGCCGTCGCCGTCAAAACACTCCGGGTCGGTGGTCTCGTCCAGCATGTTCTGCCCCACCCCCTTGCCGAAGGTGCGGCTGCCGATCACAATCCCCCGCCGGGTGTCCCGGACGCCGGCGGCCACCACCTCGGACGCGCTGGCGCTCTCGCCGTTCACCAGCACGATCAGCGGCTTTTGGGTGAGCGCCTCCCCCTGGCGCTCATAGGCGCCCACCCCGCCGTCCTTCACCTGATAGTAGAAGTAGCGGCCCGGGCCGCTCACCCCCTCCAGCATGTCCATGGCAGAGTCGGTATAGCCGCCCGCGTTGTCCCGCAGGTCCAATATCCACAGATCCACCTTGCTGTCGTTCTCCTCCAAAGCCTGAAGGAAGGTCTTGCCGGTGTCTGTGCCGAAGCTGTTGCAGTCGATATAGCCCACGCCGTTCTCCAGCAGGGTGATCTCGGTGTTGGGTATGTGCAGCGCCCGGCGGGTGAGGGTGTACTCCCTGGTCTGGCCGTCCCGGAGCACGGACACCTTCACCGTGGTGCCCTCCTTCCCCATCAGCAGCTCCCGGTGGCTCTGCCCGCCGGGGACGCAGGATACGCCGTCCGCCGCCACGATCAGGTCGCCCGCCTGGATGCCCGCCTCCTGGGCGCTGCCGCCGGCCACCACGCTGTCCACCAGCAGCCCCTGCTCGGTGAAGCGGATCATGGCGCCGATGCCCACCGTGTTCACCTCGCCCTCCACATCGTCCAGGAATGCCTCGTACTCCTCCCGGCTCATGTAGTAGGTGTAGGGGTCGCCCAGCAGCTGGAACAGCTCGTCCAGGCTGTCCGCCTCATAGGCGCCCTCGGGTATGTCGAAATAGTACCTCTCTTCCAGCAGCTCCAGCGCCTCGGGCACCGTAAGGGCGCAGGCGGGGGCCGTCAGCAGCACCAGCGCCAGCACGGCGCAGGCAAAACGGGCAATATACTTTTTCATAGCGGTTCTCCTTTGTGCGTCCCCGCCATTTTGTAAATTGACAAATGGCCCGGGACATATTAAACTGATTATACCACATCATTACAAAGTTGGGGTGAATAAAATATGACCAAATTTTCAGAATTTACATTTCCCTCCAAGGACGGCGTCCACCGCTGCCACGCCAGCCTCTGGGAGCCGGACGGCGCACCCCGGGCGGTGGTGCAGATCGTTCACGGCGTAGCGGAGTACGCCGGGCGTTACGGCCACTTCGCCCAGTATCTGGCCGGGCACGGCCTCGTGGTGTGCGGCGAGGACCACCTGGGCCACGGCAAGACGGTGGACGACGGCAAATACGGCTATTTCGGCAAAAGGGACGGCTGGACGCTGGTGACGGCGGACGTGCGGCAGCTGCGCGTCCTCACGGGGGAGAAATTCCCCGGCGTGCCCTATTTCCTGCTGGGCCACTCCATGGGCTCCTTTTTGGCCCGGACCTACCTGTGCGCCTATCCCGGCACGGTGAACGGCTGCATCCTGTCCGGCACGGGGCAGGAAAAGCCCGCCCTGGTGGCCGCGGGGAAGGCGGTGGCCTCCGCCGTCTGCGCCCTGCGGGGGCCGGAGGCGGTGAGCGCCCTGGTGGATAACCTGTCCCTGGGGGCGTATAACAAGCAGTTCGCCCCCAACCGCACCACGGCGGACTGGATCTGCCGGGACGAGGCGGTGGTGGACGCCTACCTCAAGGACCCCTTCTGCACCTTCAAGCCCACCGCCGGCATGTTCCGGGACATGATGGGCGGGCTGCAATACATTTCAAGCCAGGACGCCCTGTCCAATATGGACCCATCCACCCCCGTCTACCTGTTCTCCGGCGACCAGGACCCGGTGGGCGCCAACGGTGAGGGCGTGAAAAGGGTGTACGGCTTCTTCAAGGCCCACGGCACCGCCGACTTGTCCATGAAGCTCTACCCCGGCGGGCGGCACGAGATGCTCAACGAGATCAACAAGGGCGAGGTGTATGCCGACGTGCTGGCCTGGCTGGACAAGCACATCTGAGAAGCTGTACCAATAGCCTCAGCACCCAGCTTTACAGCCAAAATTGCCGCCGGCTGCGTTGAACAATCTTGAAATACACCAAGTATTCCTGCGATTTTTCGCCTTGCCACCAGCAATTTTGGCTCGCGAATCTGAATACTTCGGCTATTCGTACAGCTTCTGAACATTCCCAGTGGAAAGCGCCGGGTTTCCCCGGCGCTTTTTATGTCCTGGCGGGCCGGCGCAAAAACTTGAACTGGGTTTCAGAGCACACCATGGCCAAGAAGATCACGCCAAAGCCCAGATACATCAGCGGCGTGGGCTCCTCCGCCCCAAAGGCCACCGAAAACAGCACCCCGAAGGGGGCCTCCAGCGAGAGCAGCAGGGCGGCGGAGGCGGGGTCGGCGTATTTCTGCCCCACATTCTGGAACAGCAGGGCCACGGCGGTGGAGCCCACCGCCAGGTACAGCATCACCCACCAGGTAGGGGCGGACAGGCCCCCCGCGGGCACGCCCCGGGAGAAGGCCGTCCCCACCCAGCACATCAGGGCAATGGCGGCAAACTGGAGGGTGGTGAGCAGGAAAATATCCCGCCCGCCGGCAAACTTGGCCACCGCCACGATATGGCAGGCCAGCAGGAAGCCCGCGCACAGCGTAAGCACGTCCCCCGCCGCGATGGTCAGCCCTCCCCCGTCCCAGGATACCAGGCCGATGCCCGTCACGGATAGCAGGGCGGCCAGCACATTCCAGCGGGTGGGCCGTTTCCGGTCCACCGCCCAATAGAGGAAGGGCACGATCACGCAGTACACGGCGGTGAAAAAGGCGTTCTTCCCCGGCGTAGTGCCCATCAGGCCAAAGGTCTGGAGGATGTAGGCGGCCCCCATCAGCAGCCCAAGCAGCCCGCCCTGCCAGAGATAGGCCAGATCCATATCCCTCCACCGACGCCAGAACACCGCAGCCAGCAGCACCGCAGCCAGGGTAAAGCGGAAGGCCAGCATAAACAGCGCGTCCACGTCGTCCAAAGCGTCTTTTATCATAAAAAATGTGGAGCCCCAGATGAGGGGCGCGCACACCAGCATGGGCTTAGCCAGCTTTTTCAGAAGGGTCTCGTCCATAATAATGTTCAGCTCCTAGTTTTCAAATCGGGAAAAACGCGGTATAATGGCAAAAAGGCATCGGAAAGGGGGCGGGGCCATGCTGGCCCAGAGCTTTTTCGAGGGGGACACCGTGGAGGCCGCCCGCTCGCTGGTGGGGAAATATCTGGTGCGGCAGTACGGCGGGCTCACCCTCGCCGCCCGCATCACGGAGACGGAGGCCTATGTGGGCCGTATGGACAAGGCCTGCCACGCCTACGGCTACCGCAGAACGGAGCGGACCAAGACCCTGTACGCCACGCCGGGCACAGCCTACGTCTATCTCATCTACGGCATGCACTGCTGCCTCAACTTCGTCACCGAGCCCGAGGGGGAGCCGGCGGCGGTGCTCATCCGGAGCCTCTCCCCCCGGCACAACCAGGATATCATAGCAGAAAACCGCTTCCATTGCAAGTGCGGGGCCATGACCGCCTATCAGAAGAAGAACTTCCTCAACGGCCCCGGCAAGGTGTGCGCCGGGCTGAACATCGACCGGCGGCTCAACGGCCTGCCCTATGGCTCGTCGGAGCTTTTCCTCTGTGAACGGCTGGAGGAACTGGGGCTGCCCACCCCCCGCGCGGACCTGGAGCCCCCGGCGCTCAAAACGGGCAAGCGCATCGGCATCGACTACGCAGAGGAAGCGGCAGACTTCCCCTGGCGGTTCTACCTGTGAGCCCTTCCCTTGACGGGGCGGCGGTTTTTTGGTAGAATCATCAAATACCACTGGAAAAAGCCCATAGCTTTTGGAGGTCACGGCCATGCGCGGCAACACCCTTTACATCGTCGTCCCCTGCTTCAACGAGGAGGAAGTCCTTCCCGAGACCGCCCGGCGGCTGGGGGACAAGCTGAGAGCCCTCATGAACGCCGGAAAAATCAGCCCCCAAAGCCGGGTGCTCTTTGTCAACGACGGCTCCGGGGACCAGACCTGGGCGGTCATCACCCGCCTGCACCGGGACAATCCCCTGCTGTGCGGGCTGGACCTGTCCCGCAACCGGGGGCACCAAAACGCCCTGCTGGCCGGGCTCATGGCCGCCAGGGGCCGGGCGGACATGGCCATATCCATGGACGCCGACCTTCAGGACGACGTGGACGCCGCCGGCGCCATGGTGGACAAGTACCTGGCGGGGGCGGATATCGTGTACGGCGTGCGCTCCTCCCGAAAGACCGATACCTTTTTCAAGCGCACCACCGCCGAGGCGTTCTACCGCCTGATGGACCGGCTGGGGGCGGAGACGGTGTTCAACCATGCCGACTACCGCCTCATGTCCCGCCGGGCGCTGGACGGCCTGGCGCAGTTCCAGGAGGTCAACCTGTTTCTCCGGGGCATCGTGCCCATGATCGGCTACCCCACCGACACGGTGGAGTACGAGCGGGGGGAGCGCTTTGCCGGCCAGAGCAAGTACCCCCTGAAAAAAATGCTGTCCTTCGCCCTGGAGGGGGTCACCTCCCTGTCGGTGCGCCCCCTGCGGATGATCACGGGGCTGGGCTTCCTGGTGTTCCTCATCTCACTCATCATGATCGTCTACAACGTGGTCCGCTGGGCCACCGGGAACACCGTGGCGGGCTGGGCCAGCCTGGCCTGCTCGGTGTGGTTCATCGGGGGGCTCATTCTGCTGTCCCTGGGGGTCATCGGAGAATATCTGGGCAAGCTGTATCTCGAGAGCAAGGACCGTCCCCGCTTCCTCATCCAGGAGGAGCTGGGGCTGGAGGAGGAGAACAGAGGCTAGGCGCTGTTTGAACATTGACGATGTGCCCGGCGGCGGGGGATTTTTCGCCGGACAAGGCGGTTTGACGCAGAAATACTTTGTGTATTTCAAGTCAAATCAACGGCATATGGCGGAAAAAAGCCTGTCGTTTGGATATGCTGGCAATTTTCAAACGAGCCCTAATCTTTGCGAGATTGTTAAACCTTTCTAAATATTGGGCAAAGTCCCTTGCAATTTTCCGCCGTCCGTCATACAATAGGGCCAGTGGATCGGAGGGGCGGACAAGGCCCTTCCATAGAGGCGGCGAACACCGCGCCGCTGGGCGGCGGCCCACACAAATTTCATCAGGAGGTAATTCCCATGAGCATTGATTTTGAGAGCCTGAAGGACAAAGCTGTGGTCGCGGCCCAAACCGGCGTGACCAAGGCCAAGGAGTTCACCGAGAGCGGCATCGCCAAGGCCAAGGAGCTGGCGGACACCGGCGTGGCCCGGGCCAAAGAGCTGGCGGAGATCGGCAAGCTGAAGGTAAACAACTCCGCCGAGCAGGAGGCCATCCGCAAGGCTTACTCCGAGCTGGGCAAGCTGTACTACGCCGAGCGGGCCTCCGCGCCCGAGCCCGCCTATGCCGATATCTGCCAGCGGATCACCGACGCGATGGCCCGCATCTCCTACAACAACGAGCGCATTGCCGATATCAAGGCCGCCGGCCAGATCTCCGACGAGGAGGCGGACGCCGCGGAGGCCGAGGCTGGCTGCGGGGAGGACGCCCCCTGCTGCTGCGAGACCCAAAGCGGCGAGTCCTGCTGCTGCGAGGACAAGGATGAGCCCTCTTGCTGCTGTGAGGATAAGGATGCACCCTCCTGCTGCTGCCAGGATGAGGATAAGCCCCAGGAGTAATCGGATCAATGAAGGAAGGGCCCGGCGCACAGCGCCGGGCCTCCTTTTATTTTGTGCCTGTAGAGCCGAACCCGCCGCTTCCCCGCCGGGTATCGTCCAGCCCCTCCGCCTGGGTAAACCGGGCGGTGAGATAGGGGACGATCACCAGCTGGGCCACCCGGTCCCCCGGCTCCACCACCTGGGGCTCATCGCCATGGTTGTGGAGAAACACCATCACCTCGCCCCGGTAATCGGCGTCAATAATGCCCACCTTGTTGGCGGGGGCCAGCCCCCGTTTACAGGCCATGCCCGACCGGGCGCACACCAGCCCCACATATCCCTGGGGGATCGCCAGGGCCAGCCCGGTGCGCAGCTTGGCCGTCCCGCCGGGGGCGACAGTCACCGGGCCGTCGGCCACCACGTACAGGTCTGCCCCGGCGGCGTCCGGGGAGCCGTAGGCGGGCAGCTTGGCCCGGGGATCCAGCAGCTGAACGGAAACGGGTGCGGTCATTATCATATCCTCCATATCTTAGAAAGTTTCGTTGCCGGGCGGGAACCGGACAAATCACCACTCCTGCCCGTCAGCTCCTAAAGTCCTTTTTGATTCCTTTTTCTTTCAAGAAAAAGGAATGGGCTGTATCGTCATATCCCCGTCCCACAGCACGGGGGCATGGGCGGCCAGGCTGGCGGGGACGTTCAAAATACGCTGGTTGCTCGAGCCCCGGAAGCGGAGGTTCAGATCCTTTTTCGCCTCCACAAAGGGGCCGTCCACCAGCACGTCAATCAGGGAGAGCATCTCATCCGTGTACTGGCACCGGGCGCGGCTGTCCCGCCACAGCTCCCCATCCAGGGTGTAGCCGGAGTAGCACCAGACCTCCTTATCCGGGCAGGCCTCTTTCACCCGCCGCAGGAAGGGCAGCAGGGCACGCTGGTTGTCCGGCTCAAAGGGCTCCCCCCCCAGCAGGGACAACCCCTTGATGTGGGCGGGGACCAGGGCGGCCAGGATCTTGTCCTCCTGCGCCTCAGTGAAGGGCTGTCCGTAGCCAAAATCCCAGGCCTCTTCATTGAAGCAGCCGGGGCAGCGGTGGGTGCACCCGGACACAAACAGGGATACCCGTACACCGGGGCCGTTGGCCACGTCGGCCCATTTGATGGCGGCAAAATTCATAAAAAACTCCTTCCCCCTTGCGGGAGGAAACCGGGACGGTCTGCCAACCGCCCCGGTTTTGTTCCTATTACAGGTGGAGCACCCGGGAGGCAATCTCCTTGGTCTTCCCCTCATTCCAGAAATTCTCGCCCAGATATCCGCAGGTCCTCCGGGTGACGTTCATTTTGGCGCGATCCTTGTTATGGCACATGGGACACTCCCACTCGTTGTCCTCGTTGACAATGATCTCCCCATCGAAGCCGCACTCCTGGCAGTAGTCGCTCTTGGTGTTGAACTCCGCATACTGGATGTTGTCATAGATGAAGCGCACCACATCCCGCAGGGCCTCCAGATTGTGGCGCATGTTGGGGATCTCCACATAGGAGATGCAGCCGCCGGAGGAGATCTTCTGGAACTGGCTTTCAAAGGTGAACTTGGCAAAGGCGTCGATGTCCTCCCGCACGTCCACGTGATAGCTGTTTGTATAATACCCCTTGTCGGTGACATCCGGTATTGTGCCAAACCGCTCCTTGTCGATGCGGGCGAAGCGGTAGCACAGGCTCTCCGCCGGGGTGCCGTACAGGGCGAAGCCGATGTTCGTTTCCTTGCGCCAGCGGTCGGTGGTGGCGCGCAGGTGGTTCATCAGCCGCAGGGCGAAGTCCTCCCCCTCCGGCTCAGTCTGGGAGCAGCCCTTCACCAGCTTGGTTACTTCGTACAACCCGATGTAGCCCAGGGAGATGGAGGAGTAGCCGCCGAACAGCAGCTTGTCAATGGTCTCCCCCTTATCCAGCCGCGCCACCGCGCCGTACTGCCAGTGGATGGGGGACACGTCGGAGCGGATGCCCTTCAGGGCGTTGTGGCGGCACATGAGGGCCTCAAAGCACAGCGCCAGCCGCTCCTCCAGCAGGGGCCAGAACTTGTCCTCGTCCTGGCCGGAGAGGATGCCGATCTGGGGCAGGTTGATGGACACCACCCCCTGGTTAAACCGGCCCTCGAACTTATAGTTCCCGTCCTCATCCTTCCAGGGGGACAGGAAGGACCGGCAGCCCATGGGAGAGAACACATTGCCCTCGTAGTGCTCCCGCATCTTCTTGGCGGAGATGTAGTCGGGGTACATCCGCTTGGCGGAGCATTTGACGGCAAGCTCGGTGAGGTAGTCGTACTCCCCGCCGGTGAGGTTATTGCACTCGTCCAGCACATATACCAGCTTGGGGAAGGCGGGGGTGATATACACGCCCTTCTCGTTCTTAATGCCCTCCAGCCGCTGGGACAGAATCTCCTGGATGATGGCGGCGTTCTCCTTGATATAGGGGTCGCCCTCCCGCAGCACCAGGAACAGGGTGACGAAGGGGGACTGGCCGTTGGTGGTCATCAGGGTGTTGATCTGGTACTGGATGGTCTGCACGCCGCTCTTCAGCTCGTCCCGGGTGCGGGCGGCGGCCAGCCTCTCCACGGTGGCGTCGTCCAGCTCGGGGGCGGCCTCCCGGGTGCGGCGGACGTACTTCTCATAGGACGCCCGCAGGTACTTGCCCAGGTGGCTCATCTCCACGCTCTGCCCGCCGTACTGGTTGGAGGCCACGCAGGAGATGATCTGGGTGACCACGGTGCACGCCACCTGAAAGCTCTTGGGGGATTCGATGAGCTTGCCGTTGATCATGGTGCCGTTGTCCAGCATGTCCCCGATGTTGACCAGGCAGCAGTTAAAGATATGCTGCACAAAATAGTCCGCGTCGTGGAAGTGGAGCACGCCCTCATCGTGGGCCTTGGAGATGTGCTCGGGCAGGAGGATACGCCTGGTCAGATCCCGGCTCACCTCGCCGGCGATATAGTCCCGCTGGGTGGAGGCGATGGCGGTGTTCTTATTGGCGTTCTCCTCCGCAAGCTCCTTGTTATCGTTGCGGATGAGGGACAGGATGGACTCGTCGGTGGTGTTGGCCTTGCGCACCAGCGCCCGGGTGTAGCGGTAGATGATGTAGGCTTTGGCCAGCTCGTACTTACCGGCCGCCATCAGCCTGGTCTCCACCATGTCCTGAATGTCCTCCACCAACAGGCGCTTGCGGCCGCGGGTTTCGGCCACGGAATCGGCGATGGCCTCGATGGAGCCGCTGTCAAGGCGGCAGGGCTCGTCCACTGCGGCGTTGGCCTTTTGGATGGCGGCCACGATTTTCGCTCGGTCAAACTCCACAACGGAGTCGTCTCTTTTGATAACTTTCATGGGGCGGGCTCCCTTCTCTAGATGGTTCTTTTGTGCGCCGGGCCGTCCGAAGCGGTCCGCTCCGCCCTGGAAGGATCTGGGGGACAAATTGAGGGCGCTCCATAATGATACTATATCTTGTGGTCAGTGTCAACTGGTCATTCTATATAAATGGGGACTGGTTTTTTTGGCTGGGATTTTTATGCCGCAGGGCTTGACAAGGCCGGTGGCCGCAAAAAGGCCCGGGGCATAGACTGGATTGCACCCAGGCGGGCGCTGCGCCCTGCCCCCGCGCCTGATTCCGGCCCCGGCGGAGGCGGCGGGTCCCCTGGGCTTGGGGCCGGTGAAAGGAGCGTACTCATGAGTCAATTCTATTGGAACGACCCTCCCAGGGGCTATGCCATGTCTGCGGAGGAGTTCGCCGCCGGGGCCTGCCGCTGCCCCGGCCCCCAGCCCTGTCCGCCCCAGGAGCCCGGCTGCGGCTGTGACTGCGGCGCGGCTCCCATGCCCCCTGCGGACTGCGGGTGCGGCTGCGGGGGGGCCACGCCCCCAGTCTCCCCCGGCTGTTTGGACAACGGCTGCGGCCAGGGCCCGGACTACTGCCAGCCCATGATCTGCTGCTGCCGTCCCGCCCCCGGCCCCACCC
>CAPOAR010000017.1:0-43768 GCA_948670295.1 uncultured Oscillospiraceae bacterium
GCCAGCGCATCAGTAAAGCGGTGGAACAGGTCCTCAAACGCCCGGGGCAGCAGCTTTTTCCTCTGCTGGACAAAGGCGCCTGCCGACGGAGTGTCGATCTCATTCCCAAAATATCCGAGCAGTCCCTTCCAGACGCTTTTTTCGTCCATGGTCAGGATGAGTTTCATCAGCGCGGGCATCGTCAGCGAACGCCGCCGGGTAAAATCTTTGCCTGGATTTTTTGCGTACTGCTCCGGGTGATTCCCCATTTCCTCGATTATGGACAACAGTGTATCCCTCAACCCTTCAGCTGTGTATTTCATGTGCCCGCCCCCTGAAAATCAATCTTGTTTTCAGGGCCTTGCCGCACATTTTTTTGCCTTTGTCAAGGCTTTTTTTCTTTCTTTTGGAATTTATTGGTTAACTTAATGGCATTGCTCACGGTGGGACACATTTCACAAAGGAGTGTGCTTGACAAATGACAAATGCAATCCGAACGGCACAGCCGGGAATAAAGACGGAGATTAAGATCGGCAATACGACCTACATAGTAGGCGGGTATTTTGCCCCCCAGGGTGTCACCGTTTCAGAAAAAATAAAGCGTTTACTTGACAAGGAAACAAAGAAAACTGTTGTCTGAAAGTGACAAAATTTGCACTTTCTCTTGACATTTGATATAATATACTTGTCACAAGGAATGAAACGGTGACTGCCGGATAGGAGGCTATGATGGATAGGCAGTCAAACAAAATCACAGCGGTATATTGCCGCCTCGCCCATTATGATGATGATATGGACAGGGCCACCGCCTGGAATCAAATGGATCAGCTAACCCGGTATGTTTCGGAACAGGAACTGGCAACCCCAGAACTGTTTTGTGATTGGGGCTTTAGTGGCCTTAATGACAAACGCCCGCAGTACCAACGCATGATCCGGGCGATAGAGGCCGGAACGGTTTCTGACCTCGTTGTGCAAGACTATTCCCGCCTGGGGCGCAACACTCAGATGTGCAGTAAATTTGTTGAGATTTTTCTGCCTCGGCATGGCGTCACATTCCATGCAGTTAAAGACAGCATCATTTACACTCCACAGGCGTTGAATGAGCTTGCGGCCCAGCGTGAAGCCATCTATGCTCTTTTCCAGCAGATGCGGCGGGAAAGGGGACGGCGATAATGGCGGCATACACAAAAAACCTTGCAGAAAAATGGACGGCCCTTTATGTCCGTCTCTCCCGCGACGATGAGAACGAGGGGGACAGCAACAGCATTGCCCACCAAATTGAAATCCTCACCAAATATTGCAAAGACCACGGGATAACCCGGCACAAGATTTACAAAGATGACGGATTTTCCGGCACGAATTTTAACCGACCCGGATTTAAGGAAATGCTTTCCGATATTGAGGCCGGACTGGTGGGGGCAGTCATTGTTAAGGATATGTCCCGGTTTGGCCGCAACTATCTGGAGGTGGGGCTATATACGGAAATCCGCTTTCCAGAATTGGGCGTTCGCTTTATCGCCGTCAATGACGGAGTGGACAGCGACGATCAGATGGGCAATGACTTTACCCCGTTCCGTAATATCATAAATGAGTGGTATGCAAAAGATACCAGCAAAAAGGTACGGGCGGTTTTCCGCAATAAAGGTATGTCTGGCCAGCGGCTGGGCGGCATTGTTCCGTATGGGTATATCAAAGACGAGACTGGACAACTCGTAATTGATGAGGAAACCGCCCCCATAGTCAAGTTAATTTTCCAGCTTTGTGTTGAGGGCAATGGCACCGGGAAGATTGCGAGAATACTCAAGGAACGTGAGATACCCACTCCTGGTACTATCATCTTCCAGAGGACAGGCCGGGCAGGGAGATACCACCCCGATAATCCTTGTTTATGGCGTGGTGAGACTATATCGGGCATTTTAGCGCAGGACGCCTATTTAGGACAGACAACGAATTTCAAGTATTCCAAGCCCTCATTCAAGAGCAAAAAAATCGCCCGTAATCCTCCCGAAAAACGTATGCTCTTTGAAAATACACATCCAGCAATTATTGACCCTGATACCTGGGAAATCGCGCAAAAAAACAGAGAGCAACGGAAACGGCCCATGAAGCAGGACGAGATCGGATTGTTTTCTGGATTGGTTATCTGCTCTGATTGTGGAAAGCGGTTATATCATAGTCGTGGAATTTCCACAGCGCATGAACGGGAGAATTACACTTGCGGTACTTACCGCCGCTTTAGCAACCGATGCACCGCACACTATATCCGCGTAGTAGTTTTAGAAGAACTTGTATTGCAAAACTTACAGCGGGTTGTGGCCTATGCGCGGGAGGACGAAGATGAGTTTGTCCGGCGCGTGATAGAAAACAAATTGGCTGTTCAGCGCACGGAACAGGAGCAATCCAAAAGAAAGCTGGAGAAGCAAAGGCGGCGTATTACGGAATTGGACGCAATTATACAGAGACTTTATGAGGACAATGTGACAGGTAAGCTGACAGACGAACGATTTGCCAAACTGTCCGCAGCCTATGAAGCGGAGCAGGCAGAATTGAAACAGTCCGTTGAAAGTCTGAGCGTCATTGTAGAGGCATCCGAAGCGCAGGCTGTCAATGTCAGAAGTTTTCTGAAAATTGTAAAGAAGTACACCGAGCCGACATCGTTGACTCCCCAACTCCTGCATGAATTTGTGGACAAGATCGTTGTCCACGAAGCCGACAAGTCCAGCGGCCACCGCATCCAGCGGATTGACGTACACTACAACTTTATCGGGGAGGTTGATTTTTCCCCGGAATTTCGCAGGTAAAAGAAGTAACAGCATGGCGCTGTTGCACCAAACTGTTACTTCCCTCCGAAATATCAAAATGTTCTTTATGCGTGGAAAGCCTTGACTTTGTGGTTTGTTTGGTGGAGATAAGCGGGATCGAACCGCTGACCTCTTGAATGCCATTCAAGCGCTCTCCCAGCTGAGCTATACCCCAAAAGCTGATTTTTTCAGTCGGAAATGTTTCAATATTCCTTATATTTTCAAGGATTCCCGTACATATAAATGTGATATAACATAATAAATATATGCGATTTGGCTTGGTTGCTTTAGCGACCATACCGCCAGCATCGCACAAAGTGCGATGCTGGCGGCAAATTTTTTAAATACAGAAGACTTAGAGTTTTTTCGTGCCTTGATATCGAAACAAGTGCAGTTGTATTTTAGATCATAGGGTGATATAATAATAAATTATGCCACTACTGAATAGTGATACTTCTTTTATCAGAAAGAAAATGGTTCGATGTAGCACAGTATTAAAAGGCTTTTACATATAACGGGCAGGGATTCATGTCAAACAATTCGTGAGGTAAATCTATGACAAAGCCAAAATATAGCTGCTCTATTACGATGTTGAAGGCTTCTGAAGGAGATTGCTTGTTTTCTGAGTTTTGTTACGAAGGAAAGATATTCTCTATACTAATCGACACTGGACCAATGTCCTGTTGGGAACCAACCCTCAAGCCATTTTTGGACAGACTGAGCAAAGAAGAGAAACAAATCGATGTTTTGTTGATTTCTCATTTCGATGCAGATCATTTGGGAGGTGCCCTTCGTCTGTTTGAGAGTAAGGACTATAGTAAGATCATCAGGCAGGTGTGGTTTAATGGCTTCAAACAGATTGTCCCTTCTGCCTCAAACGAGGCTTCGCAAGAGGACCGCCGAGCTTTCCGCATTTTACAATCTATGCATGAACATCTTCCTCCTGCTACAGATAGTCCCATCAGCGTGCGGCAGGCCAACTCCCTTGCGGTATTGTTAGAGCGATGTGGTAAACCTGTGAATCCTTTTGTTAATGGTACCGCGATTACAAGCAACACAGCTTCAGTACAGATTGCACCGGGATTTTCAATTGACTTTTTGCTTCCTGACATGCATAGTTTGAATCGCTTGAAAGCAAAGATGCAGAAAGAAATGAAACGTGCTGTCAGGGGAGCATCATTAGTACATAGCGAAGAGGCTGATGCCGCCTTTGAGGCGGTTATGTTGGACGAGAAATTGTTGATAGATAACCCCGAGCCTATTTCTGCTACTGATCTCGACCTTAGCAACATAGAGAAGTGGTCTACTTGCTCTAGCGAGAAAGATTTGTCGATTACCAATATATCTTCTATTGCAATATGCATTCGATTCTACGGATATAAACTTCTATTACCAGGCGATGCAGCCGGAGAGGACTTGGTTACGGCATTGATACGATGGGGCCAGCGACATAATGAGTCATTGCATTTTGACGTTATTAAACTGCCACATCACGGAACATTGCGGAGCTGTGGGAAGTTGCTTGATGTCGTGGATGGAACGTATTTTCTGTTATCGACTGATGGCAAACACCACTCGCACCCTAGCAAGGAAACTCTTGCGAAGATTGTGACCCATTCTGGGAAGCACACTCGCTTTCTGCTCTTCAACTATGATAACGACATGTATCGGCTGTTTCATAAGGAAAACTTTGAGGTTCAATACGGCTACCGTTCGCAAATTATGGAAGGAAGCCTTAAAATCGGAGGCAATAAGCAATGAGTGATGAGTTTGGATTTTATCATTCGATTTGCCATATCTTTTGTGGGGAAGAATGCGGAAACGGCTACCTTGTAGCTCCAGATTTGGTGCTGACAGCGGATCATGTAGTTGGCCCCTTTTTTGAGAATGGTACCAAGGTGGATGTTTGCTTTGATTGTGAGAGTCCTGTTACATGCGAGGTTTTGTCCACCCAAGATAGTCCTAGTATGCCCCTTACTATTTTGCGGCTTACTTCTGCCAGGGATTGCGGTACGTTCTATGTTGGAGATGGTAGCCTGCCTCCCAAAGCATCGGCATCTATTTGTGGATTTCCCTCATTCAATAGCATAACAGCTGATAAAGTAGACCTAGAATATGTCAAACCCATTGACCCTCTAATGAATGATTGCAATGCTAGCTTTAAACCATTGGAGGAACGGCGGGAATCTTTCAAAGGCTTTTCTGGTTCTCCCGTGTTTGTGAACGGATTAGTTGTTGGAATTGCTTTGGAAGAATACGCAAGTAACGGCATTGCCAATAGGGTATGGTGCCTTTGTGGTCTGGAATATCGTAATAAACTCATGGCAGCTGGTGTAAACTTTCATGTCCGCAAGACACTTCCTGAGTTAGCGATTACTCAAGTTCAAGATACTACCCTGACCAATCAGGCTATAAGCCAGGACATAACCTCCGAGATTGACACTTTGGTGGACGAACTATTTCGACCGATTAAAGAGGCACATTTGAGCGGTAAGGCCGAAAAAGGTAACCGGGAACTTCAAATTTTTCTGGAACGTCTGCCGTCCTTGCATTGCTCAAATGCGAAAAAAGCCGACTGCTATTACCAAGGTGCAGTTCAACTCCTGTTAAATCATCAGCCGGATGATGCTGAATGTGCCCTTCATGCGGCAAAAGCTGCCAATCCTGGGCTTGACGACTCGGTGTACCGTGCCTACACGTTTTTGCAACACGATTTGCCCGAACAGGCTAAGGAATGCCTTAAACCGGTTGATTCTAGCATGAAACTTGATGCGTATTTCTCATGTTTAATATTTGAGAAAGCTGACCTGTCCGAATTTAAGACTGTTCTTCAGGCTACAGGTATGTTGCCAAACTGGCAGTCGCTACGTCTCCTGGCTGTAGCTGCACTCCGTTCTGGTCTGTTCGAAGAAGGGCATCGTTATGTGCAGGAGGCAAAGGCCACGGGCCATGTTGATCCACACCTTCCGATAGTGGAAGCCTTGATTTTCTATTGGAAAGCATTGTACCGCATATATCCAAATGTTGATCGGGCGGGCTTCGCTATAGCCAACAATCTCCACTTTGTTCCTGATAGAGAGCAGACAGCGAATCTGGAACAGGCGTATCAAATACTCGATGGACTTTATGAACGTAATGTTCCTCTTGGTGATACCGAAACCCGTAGCTTGCTTGCTTGGGCGCTCTTGGCAGTGAGTTCAGCGTTGCCAGGAAAAGACTGCTCACATTGGTTGAAAGAGTTCCGAGAACTTCGTCCACTCGACCCGGTTGATATCCTGTTCTGTGTGAACAACAGAGTGGAAATTCCAGATGATGTGCGCGACGGATTTCTAGCGCTACCCATACCAGAGCAAGATGGGGGGTGCCATGCTTATGCCAGGTATTGTCTGCTTGTTTCCTTGGAGCAGTTTGACAAAGCTCGAGAGACATTTTCAGCTCATTTGTCCAAGATTGCATTGTATTATGGGTGCCCTGCCGATGTATGTCGGTTGCAGATGCTCATTGATACAAAGGATTACCAAGAGGCTTCAGCATTACTGAAAAAGGTTCAGCTCTCTTATGAAGAGAAACAGCGCTATGAAATAGCAATCCAGTTTCGGATTGCACCAAAGGCAATCAACCGGCTAGTGAAACAGACGGTTGATTTTGCTCTCGCTACTAGGGAGAGTGTAGATTTTAAGAATGCGTTAACTATTTGCAGATTCTATAAAAAATGGGATAAAATAGT
Organism: uncultured Oscillospiraceae bacterium; assembly: GCA_948670295.1. Taxonomy (GTDB): domain Bacteria; phylum Bacillota; class Clostridia; order Oscillospirales; family Oscillospiraceae; genus Enterenecus. Next base: position 6,508 of record CAPOAR010000017.1, read on the forward strand.
ATCTATAACAAAAGAATGGTGGGATGTCACCGGTGAACTTATAGCGTTAGAAGCCCAGATAGAGGCCCTACTCATGAAGTACAAATATGACAAGTGTTTGAGGATTATCAGGAAGGCGGAAAATGCTGGCGACGTTACAGTTGAACTAAAGCAATATAAAATAACCGCTCTACTTGGCTTGGCAAAAACGGCAGATGCACGGGCAATTGCTCAGGAATTGGGGGATGCCGGAGCTAATCCAAGGATTGCTGTTCTTGAAGCACAGACATTTATTTCCGAGGGTCAACCTCAACTAGCTGTTGATGCTCTACGCTCATATGCAGACAGGGGCTTATACGACATCGAGGTGTATGGTCTTTTGACGGAACTACTGAAAGGAAGTCAACCCGACCAAGCTTTTCGATACGCCGAACTCCTCTACCGCCATGCGCCAGAGGACGAACAGGTTCTTCGATTAGCCGGAAATATAGCCCTGATGACAGGACATGATGAGTCCGAATCTGTTGCAAAATACATTTTACAACTCCAAAAGAACAATGGAAAAGATGGTGCTGCATGGACTATAACGATAAATGAAGCTGTAGAGATGATCCGAAAGGCTCATGAGCATCAAACGTTCTTGGAAAATGCATATAAGAATCGGGAAATCCCGATTCATCTCTTCGCTACCCCTGGGAAAAATGCCCTTGGTGGTATTATATACTCCATACTAGGTAGCGGCATGCCTTATCTTGGACGTTTCGGCGTTTCTAAAGATATTGAAGTCGATTTTGAATGCCCACTCGTTTTAGACTACACAGCCTGCTTAATACTGTACAGACTTGGACTCTTAGAAACGGTGTGCTCCTGGTTTTCAAATGTATGGGTTGACCAACATTTATTGGAAATCTGGCTCAGCGATATTGACCGACTGAAATCCGTCCAATTAAGCGTCGCACAAAAGGCCATTAAGCTGTCTGATACGATAAAAAGTCTCCAATATTTAAGCCATACCTCGGAAGAACATATTTTGCGCGCAGGATTTGACCATGTTCTTCTACGTTGCGCAGAAGATACAGATGCAATTTTGGTTGCCGAACGCTCTCGTAACGAACTTTTTAATGAGCCACTCCCTGACGGTTGGGACAAATCACGAATTCATCCACATGCTCTATATGCAGCACTTGACCGAATGAAACTGCCTCACCCAACGTACGATTACACTGCTTCTTTGGAGGAATCCATTGCTAAAGTTACACCTCAGTGTAAATTGGTTTTGGATCGCGCTGTAATAGATGAATTGCAATCGACCGGTATTCTGGAGGATGTTTTCAACCTTTTCCATGTGGTGTTGCCAATGGAACTTATATCTAGAATCCATAATGAAGCAAATGAATATCGTAATCGTGACAAGGCTGCAAAGTGGCTTGAAGAAGCGTATAATGTCGCTGGCAAACTCCTTTTACGGGGAAGAATTACCCGAAAACCAAGCAAAATGCCAAAGGAACCGGACGCAAATATTTATTGTCAACTATTTACAGATGAATTCAGTCTTATTTCCAATACAAAAAGCACCTTGGTGATTGATGATTGCTTGGGGACTAGTTATCGCCAAATTGATGTCCGGCAAGGAAACAGTCCTATTATCTCTTCCTATGATTTAATTACATCAGCATATCAGAATGGAAAAATAGATGATAATAAGTATTATCAACTTATTGACCAATTGCTTTCTATCGGTTACGGTTTCTTCATTCCATCTTCTGATTACGTTCTTAGCCGATTGCAACTATCTGCAGTAGATGACCAAGGTTTTCTGGATGAAAATGTTATGTTACGGAACCTTCGGAGGATGCTCGCGTACGCATTTAATGAAGATATCGGACCTCGTAGTCGTCCTATGGGCGCATACACAAGACCTGAATTGGCTGGTTTCCTTTGCGAACTTACTAAGTTGTTTAACGATTGCCTTGTTGGGGTGTGGCGCTCCGAGCGCCCGCTTGAATGGTGCACAGCAGCGTCAGATTGGCTTTTGGCATTTACTGGAGATTTTCTGTGTGATATCAAGCGTTTTAACACTAATGCAGAAGATTCCCTTGCTATGATACAAGCTAGACTTCTGTTTATCAAGATTGTATGTAGCGATTCAAATCGGACATTGGAAATCGCAAACTGGCTTAATCCATATTTAATTGCTTCATGGTGGGCCAATCCTTCTTTTGCTCAGAAAGCTGCTGTAGAGATCAATGAGTTCATACGGACCACATTTTCAAAGAACCTATATGCCTCGGACGATAAGAAGTCCTCGGCAGAGCGGATAGCAATTGCTTATATTTATAATCTGCCATACTTGATTCGTCCTGCCGTTCTTAAAGAATTGACGGATCAACCATATTGTGACCGTTTTGCCGAGATAGTACAGGAAGATGAGCAAGCTATTTCTGAATTAGGTGATATACAACAATGCATTGAAGGGACACCTGTGCTTGACAAGGCCGGAATTCTTTGCGGTGATGCGGAAGCTATGAACGCAGCTACATGTTTTATACTGTCTGACATTCAGTCAAATTCTGAGGCCTTTATTCAAGAATTCCCGATTGAAAGTATGTACAAAGTACCCCAGCAAGCAAATTATGCGTTAGCCAGATTTTTTACTGACTTAGCTTGGTATTTTCCGCCATCCAAAAGGGCACATCTACACGAACTGAAACGGGCCCTGTCCTTATTACCGGATTAGAAACTTTAGCAGTTTACATCTCTTGAAGCTATCCTTCAAAAATGCCCAAGGCTTTGTGGTTTGTTTGGTGGAGATAAGCGGGATCGAACCGCTGACCTCTTGAATGCCATTCAAGCGCTCTCCCAGCTGAGCTATACCCCAATTTCCAATTTTAACATTCGGAAAGTTGCTGTTTTCTGTATATTTACATTGATTTGAGTACTTATAAAAAGAATCTTTTGGGGTCCCCTGGTCACGTGCCTGCAAGGGGCCAGAAAACACATCCTAAGAAATACATGAATTATAGCTAATATATGCGATTTGGCTTGGTTGCTTTAGCGACCATACCGCCAACATCGCACTTTGTGCGATGCTGGCGGCGAAAATTTAGACTTTGAGTATGTTGAAAACAGACATATAGACAGACAGGAATAAAATCTCCACCAAGTTGTAAGAGTAAGAAATTGACACAAATTAATTCCATTTTTTGATTGTAGGATAAACACTTTAGAAATAAGTGTGCTGCTGACAGTCATTACATCAAATGATTACCAATGATAGTATTAATGTGGTTTGTTTTTTGTTCGGAGAAAACCAGTGGATCCAAATTGAAATATGCTCCTGGCAATTTACTAAAATCCGAAGGCCAGTTTATGCTCATCTGGGTTAAACTATAGAGAGTATTTGCATCGCAGAACTTTGCAAATGGGTTCATAATTATTTTGTAACTGCGGTCTCTGAATAGATACCGTATGTCGCTAAAAGAAAGCATATCAACTGGCTGAGTATATACTAGAATTGCAGTCACCTTTTTTAATACGTTTTCTGATATCCCCAATTGTAATGCAATATCTTTTTTTACTAACAGACCATTGAACGGATTACATAGCAATTGCACTGGTTCAAAAAGCCCCGTTTCGGAAAACTCTGCATAGGACCAGTTAATTACCAGTAAATTGATGTGCTTTCCGGAATTGGGGATAATAAATTTCTTTTCAGCGGATACAAGGTATTCCTTAAATTTGTTAATATTGGGGAGCCTACAGTGAATCTCATTATCCTGACAAAATGCAGATAATTCTTTGCGCCCCTCTTTATTAAGGAGAACTCCGGGCAGGACTATATTTTCCCCAAAGTCTCTTTTGGGAAAACATGGCGTTTTGACTTCTATGTCAAGAACCGTCCCATCATCGTATTCAAACCTTGCTTCAGGATTCGCACCATTACAGCCCAGTTGAGGCTCGTAAGATGCGAGTTTAAGTGATTTGGGGCCAAAGGCACAAAAGAAGAATAGAAAATGGATTTCAGAAAGCGCCTCAAGAAAGGTGTTTAGTGAGTAATTGCGTTTTCCAGCGGAGAACTGATTACGCAGGAATCCATATATCTCCTCTTTGCCAAAAGTTTTGCATAGGCCATACAGACGTGTATTGAGATTAATCAAAAAGTTTTCTGGAAAGGAAACGGAATCTAAGGCATAATTGTATTGCAAAGAAAACCATTTAAAATAATCTGTATCCTTTTCGATAGCTCGAATCAAAAAGTGCTCTTCTGCATAATCATCAAACACTCCAGATTTCCAGCACTGAGCAATCACATTGGGCATTGTAGGCTCTAAAGTTTCCAGCATCTCGTGTTTAGGAAATGGTATCTCTTTCCGTTTCATTATTGCTTTCGCCTCATATAATAAATTTTAAGCAAATAGGTTTGGGTGCTTTTGCAACCATAACCGCCAGCATCGCACTTTGTGCAATGCTGGCGGTTAAGATTTTGAAAGAAAACTGGTTACGAATAGGATTGCTCAATCAATTTTCGTTTATTATTGGACTCATTCCAATCAACTGATAAATAAGTTTTTCGTCCCTTGTAACGCTATCTACACCAACTCTGATCTCGACTTGAATCTCAACTGACTGTGGGACAGAAAATGTATTGTCACAAAGTGACGCGGCAATTGAACCTTTGATTTTTTCTTTGTCAACAGAAATAAATTCAAATGTGTTACGCTCCACATTAACGCCAACCAAGGTTCCATAAAGCGTAGAGTGTTCAACCAATTCCTCGATTTCTGAGTCAATTAGTCCAAGATTTTCAGCTAACTCTTTAGTGGTAAAATGTCGGGCAAAAATTGATTCATCTGGGGAAGCATTATTAATTCTAAGCCCAGTATTATGCGCAAGAAGGCTACGAATCAATGCCCTGTACTTTGTAGCTACGCGTGGGCTTTGGGTCAGCAAAAAAGATTTGAGCTGTGTTTTGTCGTTCGCAACATCAAAAAGTTGATTGAAATCGTGTAAAGTATTTGTCAATGGGGTTTCAAACTGTAAATCACAATACTCATCCGACTTTAGCCGAACTCCGACAGAAGCTGCAAACATACTAGAAACACATAGTGTACAGTCTTCACGGATTTTTTTGGGAATTGGCCCCCTGAGACCACCGTCCTTATAAGCGATGGCATAAATCAATTGTTGAGTATTATTTAGCAATTCCCCCAACGCAATGCAAGAAATCTCACTCATATGGGTATTATCTTTTTCAAAAGAAATTTCTATAATATCGCGCATTTCTTGCTTAGCTTGCACTAATGGCGATTCGCTTGGTGCAACCAGTTCTGTATTATCAGGAAAATCTAGGTATTCACCCTTTTCAGGCAACATTTCTTCGGTAAGACTGGATGGCTCAACTAAAGTGGCACTCCACTCTGTCTCTGTAGCTTCAATTCTCCAAAGAATGGACTCGGGTTGTGTCAAGGCACAGCGAATTTCAACTGTATTTTTTTTCAAGTCCTGCGAGTTTCCCTGGGGACATCGGAGCACATAACCACGCTTCACCTTGTTCAGACGGTATAGCAACCAAAAAATATGGTTGAAAAGCTGGTGTAAGACAGGAAAATATTTGTGGCCCATCATAAAAGAGGTATATGTGATGGTAAAACAGCTTTCCAATTTGAGGAATTTCTGCAAACAATTCGCTCATTTCATTCACCACCTTCACCACAACTCGCAAAAAATGTAGATGGTTCCACTCCTTCGTACACCCACCAAGTAATATGGTGTGGATTTACTTTGGTAGGCGTAGAAAGTGTCTTTCCACGATCCTTATTCGTTGTTCCACAAGCACAATATTTGTATTGTTTGCGCAGCCGGGGAGACTTTTTTCTGGCACGTTAGCAATCCTCTTCCGACTCGAACACAGATAGTCCATATGCAAGGATACAATCCTTGTATTTTTCAGGGTTTGTCTGGAAAAACGTTAAAAAGTCTTCCGCTGTTGGAATAGGACCTTTACACATCCTAAATAATAGCCTTTCCTCATCGGTGGCGTCATTTGGTGGACAATCTTTTGGAAAATATGAAGGGAATGTGAGAGTTGCTTCAGCCACACAAACACCTCCCGAAAATTATATGTTATATCATAGCAAAAAATACGACAATGTGCAATATAATTTCAACAGAGATTGAAACAAACCATGCGAACCAACGTTGTGCCTCTCTTGTCTGAGAACAGAAAAGGCCGGGATGCATATTAAAGAAAACACACTCCGGACTTTTCTACCTAGGTACCCGAATCCTCGGTTTTCTTTTAGGTAAAATAAGACCACAAAGCCTTGACTTTGTGGTCTGTCTTGGTGGAGATAAGCGGGATCGAACCGCTGACCTCTTGAATGCCATTCAAGCGCTCTCCCAGCTGAGCTATACCCCCATATGAACTTTTTCCAGAACATTTTTTGACTGCTTCCCGTTGATTTGCTAACCAACGTTGCTTATTGTAGTACATTTTTCGCAAGTTGTCAACCGCTAATTTCTCAAACTTTTTAGACAAATTCGGGGGAGTTTCACTGGTGACGTGTGCTCCCAGCTGAGCTATACCCCCATCGCTGATTTTTATATTTGAAAAGTTACAATTCTATTCATTTTTATACGGAATTGAGCACTTATGAAAAGAATAGATTGGGGTCCCCCGGTCAGGTGCCTGCCAAGTTACCAGTAAAACACCCCCTAAAATTTTGTCGTAAATCCAAAAATATGCGATTTGGCTTGGTTGCTTTAGCAACTATAACCGCCAGCATCGCACAAAGTGCGATGCTGGCGGCGAAATTTTTGAATTTTATGCGTTAGTCAGCTATTCTGTATTCAATGGGTTCCAGCTTCCTCTTACAAACGTGGCCAGATAGAAACAAAACAACAGCATATTATGGGCAATCATGCACGCCCAAGCGGAGACAAGGCCCATTTCCAGAAAACGGATGCAGATCATGGCCCCCAGGATGCGGATGCACCACATCCCGGTAATGTTGTAGAGAAACGGCACCTTTGTCTTGCCGACACCCATCATCAACCCCTCCATAATGATAGACACCCCGTAGAATGGCTCAGAGACCGCTACCATGCGCAGGACTGTGCTGCCCAGGGTGATGACCTCCCGGCTCTTGGTGAAAATTCCAACCAGGAGCGGGGCGGAGAAAAAGAGTGCCGCACCGGAAAGGATCATCAGCACGACCTCAATGGGCAGGAACATATTGGCCAGGGATTTCATGCGTTTCCGGTCCCCCGCACCGTAGGCGTTTCCAGCTAGAGTAGCGGCGGCAGTCTGCATCCCATAGCCTGGGATGTAAAAGGCAGATTCCACCGTGTTGGCGATGGTGTGGGCGGCGGTAGCCACCTCACCCAAGGAATTGATCATCGCGGCAAAAACCACATACCCCAAAGAGGTTCCAAAACGCTGGAGCATATTGGGGAAGGCAATTTTTACGCAGGGTCGCAGAATGCTCATGTCTGGTTTCAGGCTTATGCCTTTGGGCGAGACCAAGGGGTGCCGCCAGAGAACCCAGGTGATGTGGATACCGCCCCACACGTAGGACAGGGCGCTGGCTGCCGCCGCGCCGGTGACGCCCCACCCGGCTCCGGGAATGGCGAATCGGAGGCCCAGCAGGGAAACGGTTCTGGTATCATAGATCAGCAGGAAATTCAGGACGATATTGATGCAGTTGACAATGATCCCCACCCACATGGGCGTCTTGGTGTCGCCCGCAGCCCGGAGGACGGTGCCGAACAGGATTGAGGCAGACCGGAACAGCATGGGCAGGTAAAGGATGAAAAAGTAAGTCCCGGCCAACTCCTGGACGGCGGGGTCTACCTGCATCCATACAGGGACCATGCCGCTGACGGCGGTACAGACAATGGTGGCGAAGATACCCGCAACCAGAACCACCAGGGAGGTCTGAGCCGCCGCTTTTTTCGCGGCCTCCAGATCTCCCGCGCCGCAGGCTTTGGCAATCAGCGCCAGGAAACCCACGCCCAAAGCGGAAAAGGTGCTGCCTACCAACCATGCTATGGTGCTGGTGGCCCCCACGGCGGCGGTGGCCTGGGTGCCCAGGGAGCCTACCATGGCAGTGTCAATGTATTGGACTGCCGTCTGCATGACCTGTTCGACGATGGTGGGCCAGGCCAGAGTCATGATAGTTGCGGCAGTCGTCCAGGCGGCTTGCTGTCTCTCTTTACGGTTCACTTGATCTTCCACCTACGAAAAAATCTTCTTTAAAAATGCGGTGCGCCGGTCAACACAGTTACGGACAATCGGGCTGTCCAGCACGATATCGAATCCGTGCATCGTTTCTTCCGTGTTGTGCAGCTCGACCGGAACACCAAATTTCCGCAGACGCTCCGCATAGAGGATACCCCCGTCCCGCAGACAGTCAAACTCAGCTGTCTCGATATACGCGGCAGGCAAACCGGCCAGGGATTCCGCTTGGATGGGCGAAGCGTATTCCAGTTTCCCAGCAGAGGGGGCCGGCCTGTATAATTTGTCGTACTTCTCGGCATCCTGGCTGTTGCACATAGGGGTATCCGTGTATTTTTTCATGGATTCCGTCTCCATGCCGATGCCCGTAACCGGATACATCATCATCTGTCCGCACGGCATGAGCTGTCCTCGTTCCTTTGCCATCAGGCAGACGACTGTCGCCAGCGCACCTCCGGCACTGTCCCCCGCGACGGCCATCCGGGAAGTGTCGATCGAGAGGTCCCCGGCATTGGCCGCAGCCCACGCATAAGCCAAATAGCAGTCCTCCGGCGCAGCTGGGAACGGAAACCTGGGCGCAAGGCGGTAATCCACAAAAAGCACCTTGCAGTGCGCCCTTTGAGCGTATTCCTTCGCCAGGCTGTAATGATATAGTGCGGCGGGGAGCACAAAACCGCCGCCGTGATAATACAAGAGACAAGGTGCGTGTTCCCCAACGTCTTTCGGACAATACCAAAGCGCCCGGATCGTGCCGCCACCCACGGGAATGACTTTCCGCTCCACGGTCACATCAGCCGTGGAGCGTTCTCTTGTAAAGAGGAGGCCCATAAGTTTTTGCATCGCGGGAAGTGTGGCTTTATGGAGCGGTGGATTCATGTTCGCCCATTTCTGAAAATCGGGATGGATCGGATATTTTGTTCGTTTCATCATAACACTCCTAACCCCAAACATAGGATCATAGGGTCATGGATATTGCTGTTTTTACAGATGCGGCGAATAATTTCCGCCATCTCCGGACGGCGTTCATCCACGGTGGTACCCATATAGCCGATAAAAACCGATTTGACCATGCCTGCACCTCTATCACTCAGATGTATCAATTTCAATTCCATATGCTCTCAAAAGCTCGAGTGCTTTTGCTTCACCTTCGGCGTTGAAGGACGCTGATTTGTTTCGACCTCCGGCGTTGACCAACCCTTCGTCTGTCAGCTCATTCAGAATGTCAAAATCATATCCCTTCCAACACAGACGGGCTTTCGGATATATCCCGGCTCGGTCAGGCTTTTTCCGAATGCCCGGAACGAGGCTCTCCTCCCAGGATGTGAGGTACATCAGCATTAGCGTTAAGTTCTTGATCGTATTTCTATCCATCTGCTATCCCCCCACTGGTAGATTACCTTAATAGAATAACACGGCACAGGAAAGCTGTCTATCCAAAAAATTCTGAAAGGTGGTTCTCGCTTTACCATAGCCTGCATACTTTCCCCATAGTCCGCAAACCATATGTTTGAGGTGATTTGTCAATGCAGCACTATTCGGATTTAAATGCCCTGCTGCGCAGCGAGCCGGAAGCCAGACACTATTTCGATACCCTCCCGGACTACGCCAGGGAACAGATCAGCACCCGGTCCGACAGTGTCAATTCCTTTGCCAGCTTGAAGGACTATGCGCAGAACCTTCTGCGCGGCGATGACTGATGAGCAAATAAAAACCACCTCATACGGGGTGGTTTTTATTTGCTCACAAAGTGGTTTCGTGGTTCAGCGGTTCTGCTCCGAAAAAATCTTTAACTCTGGTATGCTGTCCACCGGCTGAGCGCAGGCCCCGCCCTGGCACAAGTAATACTGTGCTCCCTGTGCCGGAATGGGATAATCCTTGGTAAACGGGGCCAGGGCGGCCAGCGTTCCGGCATTTTCCTGCGTTTTGACCAAAACCGTTAGCCCCAGGCGGGGAGCTTCCCGAAGGAAGCCCCGCAATTCTTCCGGCGGCTTCTGAGCGGTTATCACCAGCTCTGCGGTTGGCCACAGCTCCTCCAAACAGGCCAGCATAGCGAAGCTGTGCCCGGCGGGATATCCTTCTGCCGCCCCCGCCAGCCAGGACATCTGGAGATCCGCCGCCTCCCGCCAGCGCATTTCCCCGGTGAGCCTGGACAGCCGGAAGAGTACCAGCGCCGCTATAGAGTTACCGGACGGCATGGCCCCATCGTATGCCTCTTTCGTCCGGGTCAGCAGCTGTTCTCCATCGGAGGCGTAGGGGTAAAAGCCGCCGCGCTCTCCGTCGAAAAAGAGTTTCAGCAGGCAGTCGGCCAGTCCCACAGCGCGGGTGAGATACGATGCATCGAAGGTGGCGCTGTACAGCTCCAGCAGTCCATAGGCAAGAAAGGCGTAGTCATCCAGCTTACCCGGATGGGCGGCATCCCCGTCCCGCCAGCGGGCCAGCAATCGGCCATCTGAGGTGGTAAGCTTTTCCGCAAGGAACTCCGCCGTCTGGCGGGCGGCGTCCAGATACCAGGGTTCGTCCAGCACCAACCCTGCCCGGGCCAACGCCGCCATTGCCAGCCCGTTCCAGGCAGTGAGTACCTTGTCGTCCCGGTGGAGCGCTGTCCGGCTCAGGCGGTAAGGGTGTCCCCGGTGGCCAGCACTCCCGTCCGATCTTCCCGCCATAGGCGGGCCGCCTTTCTAAGCAGGTGCAGGAGTTGGTCCTTTGGCAAATAGGCGCCTGCCCAGAAGGGCTTTTGGTCCGGAGTCAGTAGCACGGTCAAAGGCCAGCCGCCGGAGCCGTTCATGGCCAGACATGCCGCCATATACACCGCGTCCACATCGGGCCGCTCCTCCCGGTCCACCTTGACGGGGAGGAAGGCGACGTTGACGGCCTGTGCCACCGTCTCGTCCTCGAAAGACTCATGGGCCATGACGTGGCACCAGTGGCAGGTGGAGTAGCCAATGCTCAGGAGAACCGGTTTGTCGGTGCGCTTTGCCTCCTCAAAGACCTCCGGTCCCCAGGGACGCCAGTCCACTGGGTTTTCTGCATGCTGGAGAAGGTATGGGGAACGTTCCGTGCTCAGACGGTTGCTCATTTGTTTTCCTTTCCGGGACCGCTAAGCCGCGGCCCTGATGGTTTGATTGTTTCAGTATTTGCGGTCCGGCGGACAAATATTTAAGAGCCCACAATGGTGCCGCCGTTGGGGTGGAGCACCTGCCCGGTCATGTAGCTGGAATCGTCCGAGGCCAGGAAGACATAGCAGGGGGCCACCTCGCAGGGCTGGCCCGCCCGGAGCATGGGCACCTTGGGGGTGCTGAAGCCGAAGGTGCGCACCTCCTCCGCCGAGAAGGACGCGGGGATCAGTGGCGTCCAGATGGGGCCTGGGGCTACGGCATTTACCCGGATGCCCTGATCCACCAGGGACAGTGCCAGGGAACGGGTGAGGGCCACGATGGCCCCTTTGGTGGCGCTGTAGTCGATGAGATCCTTATGACCCTGGTAGGCGGTGACGGAGGTGGTGTTGATGATGGAGCTTCCAGGGTGGAGGTGGGGCAGAGCGGCTTGGATCAGATAGAAGAAGGAGTACACATTGTTCTGAAACACCAGGGAGAGCTGTTCCCGGGTAATATCCAGGATGCTCCGCCGGATGAACTGGACGGCGTGGTTGTTAATCAGAATGTCCAGTGTACCGAAGTGCTCCACCGTCTGCTCCACACAGCGCTTGGCGAATGCCGGATCTTTCAGATCGCCCCGCAGGAGCAGGCATTCGCCGCCCAACTGGCGAATGTGTTCGGCGGTCTCCTGGGCATCCCGATCTTCATCGTAGTAGGCGATGGACACTTTTGCCCCCTCTTTCGCGATAGCGTAGGCCACCGCCCGTCCAATGCCGCTGTCCCCGCCAGTAATGAGGGCCACGCGGTTGGCGAGCTTCGGGCCGGTCGGAGCGCACTCTGAGATGGGGCGTGGGTCCATCTGATATTCCAGACCGGGCTGCTGGTCTTGGTGCTGGGGCGGAAAGCTGTGGGGCGCGGTTTGGCCAATGGGACAGTTCTGACATTCCATAAAGAAATCCCTCCTTCCGCCTATTTTATGGCAGGAGAAGGGAGAAAGTGCGGTGCGTAAACCACAGTTCCCGGCATACTTTCCTCCAATGTTGGAAAACTACAAACAAACGAGGAGGTATTGCCATGTTCAAACACGAAAAAGCACTGTTCCATCCCGTGGGTGTGGAGCGTCCCAACCCCCAGTATGCCGCTTTGCTTCAGGAGCAGCTGGGCGGCGGAAACGGCGAACTGAAAGCCGCCATGCAGTATATGTCCCAGTCTTTCCGTATCAAGGATCAGAAGATTAAGGATTTATTTCTGGATATCGCGGCGGAGGAGCTGGGCCATATGGAAATGGTGGCTCAGACCATCAACCTACTCAACGGCCACGATGTGGATGCAGACCAGGTCAAGGCGGGCGAGATCCAGACCCATGTCCTGCTTGGCCTGAACCCAGGGCTCATCAATGCCTCCGGCTATTCCTGGACGGGAGACTATGTGACCGTCACTGGCGACCTATGCGCCGATCTGCTCAGCAACATCGCCTCCGAACAGCGGGCCAAGGTGGTGTACGAGTACCTGTACCGCCAGATCGATGACAAGAAGGTACGGGCAACCATCGATTTTCTTCTCAACCGGGAGGAGGCCCACAACCAGATGTTCCGGGACGCGTTCAACGAAGTGCAGGACACCGGATCCAATCGGGACTTTGGCACGACTAAGGCGGCGAAGATGTACTTCTCCATGTCCAATCCCGGCCCCAACGCTTTCGCTGGGAACGATGTGAACGCCCCCAATTTTTCGAAATGACAAGGTGGCCGGCTCCAGAATCATGTTTTTGTCATGATCCTGAAGTCGGCTGCTTTTATAATGAAACATCCGCTATCCCGCATATACGCCCCTATGCCGAAAACGCAGCCTGCAAGCAGTGCCACAGCTGACCCAATAAGAACGCCCAGAGCATACTTTGGAGTATGCTCTGGGCCTTTTTGTGCAGGTATCCGATTCCTCAGTTTTTTATAAAAATTCGACCAAAAAAGCCATGGCTTTTTTGGTCGAATTGGTGGAGATAAGCGGGATCGAACCGCTGACCTCTTGAATGCCATTCAAGCGCTCTCCCAGCTGAGCTATACCCCCATATGAACTTTTTTCAGAACTTTCTTTGACCATTGCCCGCTGATTCTTCAATCAACGTGGCATATTATAGAACATTTCTTGCGAGTTGTCAACTGCTAATTTTGCGAACTTTTGGAACAAAATCGGGGCCGTTTCACTGGTGACGTGTGCTCCCAGCTGAGCTATACCCCCATGTGCTGAAACCCCTTGATTTTCAACGGTTTTCAGATTTGTCATTACTTTTTTTGCTGTTTTGCTTTGGTGTTGCTCACCGGATGATGTGCCCTCCCAATTTAACCATGCGCTACCCCAAATTCAAGATGTGGCGGAACCATCTGTCAGCCACGAAGAGAAAGCGGAGACACAGTGGGTACGTGGGTTCAAGTCATGTCTGTTTGGGGAAATGGCTTCCAAATAGCAAAAATCGACGGCCCTCGGATTTTCATGTCCGAGGGCCGTGAGGACGTTGATATCACTGGCTTTGAGGGCGATATAGTGATTTCATTGTCCATAGTTGGTGCCGGTGGTGGGACTCGAACCCACACGCTGTCGCCAGCGGCGGATTTTGAATCCGCTACGTCTACCAATTCCATCACACCGGCAGGTGCAAGGGAATCATATCACGTTTTGTCCAAAAACGCAAGGGTCAACCGCCCTCTTTTTCCGAAGAATTTTCTTGTCCGTCCTCCAAATCCAAGTCGGATACGATAAGGGACATCAGATCCTTTTTTTCAGGTGCCTCCATGGCCGCCACCCGGTTGGCCTGACAGGCCACCGCAGCCTCAAACACGTTGCGCACATCCCGGGCGTTGCCAAAATTCTCGTCCCGCCTCTCATACAGCACCTGAAACGCCTCAGCCGCCGCGTGATCTGCCGCCTCGTCCAGCTCATAGCCGTTTTTCCGGCACATGGACCGGAAAATCTCTGTCAGCTGTTCCCCATCGTAGTCCTCAAAGTAAAAATATTTGTTGAAGCGGCTCTCCAGCCCGGGATTGGCGTGGATAAAATTAGCCATCAAATCGGTGTACCCCGCTACGATGACAATCAAATCGTCCCGATGATCCTCCATCCCCTTGAGCAGCACCTCAATGGCCTCCCGGCCAAAATCATTGGCGTTGTCCTGATTGGCCAGGGCATATGCCTCGTCAATAAACAGCACCCCACCCAGGGCCTTGTCCACGGCCTCCTGGGTCTTGAGGGCGGTTTGTCCCACAAAGCCCGCCACCAGCCCGGACCGGTCTACCTCCACCAATTGACCCTTGGACAGCACACCCACCGCATGATAGATTTTGGACAGCAGCCGGGCCACTGTGGTCTTGCCGGTGCCGGGATTGCCCATGAATACCAGGTGCAGGGACATGGGGGGCACAGGCAGCCCCGCCTCCTGGCGCAGCTTGCGCACCTTCACCAGATTGATAAGACCCTTTACGTCCTCCTTTACCTTGGACAGGCCGCACAGCCCGTCCAGCTCGGCCAGCAGCTCCTCCAGGGAGGGCTCCTTTTCCGCAGGGGGCGTCTTCTTTTCCGGCTCTGTTTGGGTGGAAACAGGGGACACCGCCTCATCCTCGGGGCGGCCGGTTTTGACGGGAGCCCCGTCGGTGCGGCGGGCTACAAACTCGCTCACATCCAGCCCTGACTTACCGCCCCGCACCCCCGCGTGGTCGCAGTAGGCGGACAGGGAGTCGGCGCAGGCGTTGACAAAGCCTGCCTCCGCCTCGCTCACCTTACCGTCCACCGCAGCGAAGAGCAGCGCCATCAGGGTGAAGGTGTCCACAAACCGGCGGCTCTGGCTGCGCCCGCCCTCCAGGTCTGCCTGGACCATGCGGCGGAAAAAATTGGGCAGCGCAAAGCCGGGGAACTCCGCCACACTGGACGCCAGCTCCCAGTACAGGGACGTGGGCACCGGGTTGCCCTTGGAATATAGGGCGTTATAATACTCCACGTGGAGGGGGGTGAGCCCCTGGTCGGCGTGCCACACACCGCAGGCGCACTGGCGCATGAAGCCGTCGGCCTCCCGGCCAAAGGCCACCCGGGCAACGGGATCGGCAATCTGACGGCGGAAGGCGGTCATGGCCTCATCATACTGTTTATGGACGGCGGCGGGGGTCATGGGCTGAGACATGGCGGGCACGCTCCTTCTCTATGTCTGCCCCGGCCGGGCCGGGGTTGCAACAGGTTGGCTCAATTATACCCCATTTCTGCCCAGGCCGCAAGGGCAAAACACGGCAGGGTTACATAATAAAAGGATTGACGAATGGACGCAAAACGTGTAAGATAGGGATGACTGACAAGGTTCGAGTTTTCCTGACCAAGGAGGAATCCCAATATGCCGTCTAAGCCTTCCCGTAACACCCTGATCCACTGCGCCGCCTGCGGCGAGGACTACAGCCCCACCTACCGGCGCTGCCCCTTCTGCGGAGAGCGCAACGATCCCAAGCGTGCCCCCGCCCGCGATGAAGCCCCGCCTCCCGCCCGTGCCCGGGGCAGAGAAGAGGAGGAGCTGGACGACGGCTATGTTTTCAGCGGGCAGGACGCTTTTGACGATGAGCCGGAGGAGGAGTACTACGCCCCCCGTCCCAAGGGCGGCAAGCGGCTGGCTCCCAAGCAGGGCGGCGGGTTCGACCTGCCCCCTGTCAACTGGCCCCGTCTGATCACCTTCCTGTGTTCGCTGGTCATTATTGTGGCGGCGCTGGTCATCGTGTTCACGTTCATCTATCCCCAGCTCCACGCCACCAAAGAACCCAAGCCGGATACCTCCCCGTCCGTGCCCCCCACCAGCCAGGGGCCGGATATCGTACCCACCCCGGACGTGAGCCAGCCCTCCGCCCCTGTGAATTCCGTGGAGCCCACCTCGTCGCCGGATCCCGTTGCGCCTGTCCTGTCCGGCATCGTGCTGAAGAACGCCGACGGCAAGGCGGTCACCGATATTACCCTGCATGTGGGCAGCAGCGCCCAGCTCACCGCTGAATTCACCCCTGCGGACTGGAGCGGCCAGGTGACCTGGAGCTCCACCAACCCGGAGTGGATCACCGTGAGCAATACCGGCTACGTGACCAATGTGAACAACAGCGGTACCTTCCATAACGTGTACATCACCGTTGAGGCCGATGGCGTGTCCGTCCAGTGCATTGTCCGGGCGCTGGCGGGGGACACCCCCGTTCACTCCACCCCGCCGCCCTCTGACTCCGAGCCGCCTGCCTCCCAGCAGCCCGGCGGGAATCAGACATCCGGCTCGGTCACCGTGGGCCGCCCGGGTACCATCGTCAACGCCGAGGGCGGGCTGCGGGTGCGCTCCGGCCCGGGCACATCCAATGAAATCGTAGCCAGCCTGCTCAACGGCAACGCCATTCAGGTGATCGCAGCGGCTGAAAACGGCTGGTATCAGATCAGCTTCAGCGGAAGCGGCGGCGCCACCATGTACGGCTATATTCTGGGCGAGTATATTTCCACCAATTGACAACAGCGGAGCGCCGCCCCGGCGGGCGGCGCTCCCATTTTTTGAGGAGGGTCTGCCATGTTGAATGTGGAGCGCGTCAGCGTCATGAACCTGGAAAACGCCATACGGGGGGCCCGCAACCCCATGAACAGCTGGGCCAGATCGGACAGCCGGTATAACCAGCGGGGAGAGTATGTGCTGGGGGAAAATGACCTGGAGCTGGCGGCGCGGCTGTGCGCCTCGGGCAGCGACCACCGAAAGTTCATCCGGCAGATTTTTGTGTCCATGGACATCACCGCCCCGTTATATTGGTGGAAGGAGTTCGACACCTATAAGATCGGCACTGTGGCCAACTCCACCTCCACCATGCACAAGCTCCACGCCCGTCCCTTGGAGCTGAGCGACTTTTCCACCGACCACCTCACCCCCGCCTCTTTGGCTGAGTTCCAGCGCTATGTGGCCTATCTGGAGACGGTGCGCCGGCGCTTTGTGGCGGACGGGGGCCGGGCGGACTGGTACGACCTGATCCAGCTGCTTCCCTCCAGCTACAACCAGATGCGAACCGTGACCTTGAACTATGAGGTGCTGGCTAATATCTACTATGCCCGCCGGAACCACAAGCTGGACGAGTGGCATGTGCTGTGCGCCGCCATTTTGGAGCTGCCCTACGCACGCCGCCTGCTGGGCGCCATCGGCGGCGAGACGCTGGAGGCGGGGGATGGGACATGAGCATGGAGTATCGTGCCATTGACCTGGAGCACTGGCCGCGCCGGGAGCATTTTGTCTATTTCAGCGCCATGGCCGACCCCTATGTAGGGGTGACGGCGGAGGTGGATATCACCGGCTTCCTGTCCGCCTGCCGGGGGGCGGGGCTGCCTTTTTTTCTCAGCTTCCTCTACTGTGCCGGGCGGGCGGCCAACGCCGTACCCCAGCTGCGCCAGCGCATTATAGACGGCGCACCGGTGGAGTTTGACCGCTGTGACACCTCCCATACGGTGCTGCGGGAGGACGGGACGTACAGCTACTGCCGCCTGGACTGCATGCGGCCTTTTGCGCGCTACCTGCCTGACGCCGCCGCGCTTCAGCGGGAGGCCAGGGAACGGGGCGGTTTGGACGATGGGGAGGACGCGGCCAGCCTGCTTTTTGTCTCCACCCTCCCATGGGTGCGCTATACCGCCATCCGCCAGCCGGTTCCCTCCCCTGCGGACAGCAATCCCCGTCTCACCTGGGGACGGTTTTTGGAAC
Source organism: uncultured Oscillospiraceae bacterium (assembly GCA_948670295.1). Classification (GTDB taxonomy): domain Bacteria; phylum Bacillota; class Clostridia; order Oscillospirales; family Oscillospiraceae; genus Enterenecus. Next base: position 24,545 of record CAPOAR010000017.1, read on the forward strand.
AGGGGGGGCGGGCGTCCATGCCGGTGACAGTGCTGGCAAACCATGCCCTGGTGGACGGCGTCCACATCGGGGCGTTTTTCCAGGCGCTGGAACGGGAGACCGGGGCCCTGGCCGCCCAGGTGCGGCAAGGACCCCGGAATGAAACGGCGCTCCGGCCTGTGGATTAAGAAGCTATACCAATAGCCTCAGCGGATGAAGTTGGTGGCCTGGCGGGGCTCCTTTTCGGGCAGGCCGAAGGCCTCCTTGCCCAGGGCGATGCTCTTCATTAAAAACGTCATGTTCCGGGCCAGAGTGCGCATGGTCTGCAGGCCCTCGGCATCCTGGGCAGCCTCCCCGGGCAGACGGCCGTGGACACTGTTCCAGTACTGGCTGGAGGCCACCGGCATCCCGGAAATGGTGAAGAACTTGTTCAGCTCGTCAAAGGTGGCGGACAGCCCGCCCCGCCGGGCGGCCACCACGCTGGCCCCCACCTTCATGGACTTGTCGAAAGGGGTGCTGTAGAACAGCCGGGTGAGCAGCGCCACAAGGGTGGCGTTTGCCGAGGCGTAATACACCGGGCTGCCCACCACCAGGCCGTCGCAGGCCTCGAATTTCGGGGCCAGCTGGTTCACCGCGTCGTCATATACGCACCGGCCCAGCTTGGCGCAGCCGCCGCAGGCCACGCATCCCCGGACCTGCTGGCTGCCCACCTGGACGATCTCGGTCTCCACCCCTTCAGCCTGGAATACCTGCTCCATCTCGCGGAGCGCCGTGGCGGTATTGCCGCCGGCCCGGGGACTTCCGTTGAGCATGAGGACTTTCATAATATGTACCTCCCTTGAAAGATTGACAAAGCCAGTATACCACATCCCACGGGAACTGGGGAGGGGATTTGAGAGAAAAACGCCTGCCGGTTTTTCCAGCGGGCGTTTGCCTGTTTGAGCCCACTGTGGGATGGGATATCCAATTTGTCCTGAAACAGGTCAAAGAAGTATATTGAACTTTATTCACAGCCGTGGTATAATGTGCCGGAATGCTAAATTATCCTCCTGTACCTGCTGAGGGTGAATCCCGTTGGAGGAAAATGTCATATTTTAAGGAGCGTCTCATGGAATATATCGGATTTATGTGTGGAGAAGATGGCCTGAAGCTGTCAGACTGCGTCAGTGCGCGGGAGGCTGGCCGGGAGAACCTTGGCGCGGAGCTTCCCGTGGCGGTATACCGTCTGTTGGAATATTCTTTCAGGGAAGAGCTGGTTGAGCGCTTTGGGAAAGAGGAGCAGGTGAAAATTTTCCGGGGCGCCGGCTACCGGGCGGGGGGATTCTTTGCCAGGAATTACTTAGACCTGACGCTGGAGATGTCCCAGTTTATCGCCCAGCTGCAAAGACGGCTGGAGGAAATGAAGATCGGCGTGCTTCGGGTGGAAGAGACAGAGGAGGACACGGGGAAAATGGTCCTCACCATCTCAGAGGACGCGGATTGCTCCGGCCTTCCTCCCCGGGGAGAGACGGTGTGTAATTATGACGAGGGCTTTTTGGCGGGGGTGCTCACTGCCTATACGGGAAAGCCCTATGGCGCGGTAGAGGTGAACTGCTGGGCCACAGGAGACCGGGTGTGCCGCTTTAAGGCGGAAGTGCAGCACAAAGAATGAAGGGTAGTGAGCATATGGAGCCGGAAGTCAACCAAACGGGACAGCGAGAACGGCCGCCGGAGGAGGACCGCCAGGAGGCGCAATCCCTGGGCGTGGAGGAAAGCTGCCGCCGGCTGAGCGGTTATCTGGAGAGCATTCTGGACAATGCGGGGGAGGCCGGCCTGGATGTGGAATGCCTCGCCCCGCCCTGCCGGGAGCTGGGCAAGGCGCTACGGGGCTTTCAGGCCCTGGCAGAGGAGCTGGTGTCCTATTCCACCCAGCTGTCCAAGGGCGATCTGTCCCGGGAATTCCCGGAGAGCGGCAGCTGCCTGTACAGCGGGCTGAAGAACCTCCACACCAACCTCAAGCACCTCACCTGGCAGGCCAAGCAGGTGACAAAGGGGGATTACGCCCAGCAGGTGTCCCATCTGGGAGAGTTTTCCGAGGCGTTTAACGTGATGACCCGGCAGCTCAAGGAGCGGGAGGCCCAGCTGAAGCAGGAGGTACAGCGGGCCGAGCGCCGGGCGGAGATCATTGAGAGCTATACCGAGATGCTGATGGAGCTGCTGAGCCAGCGGGACGAATGGATGCTGGTGGTGGACCGGGAGACCCGCGAGGTGGTCCACTGCAATAAGCGCACCAAGGGCGGAGAGGAGGGCGACTCGTACTGCGACAGCTGCCAGCACCGCCTGCCCATCCGGCCCAAGCTCTTGGAGTGGGATGATTCGGAGCGCTACCGCGTCTGGGAGCTGGAGGAAGAGGAACGGGGCGGCTGTTACCGTATTATTTCCTTCCCCGTGGAGTGGAAGGAGCGGCCTTCCTGGGTTCATATCGTCATGGATGTCACCGCGGAGAAGATGAACGCCCGCCACCTCAGCGATGAAATTTATCAGGATAACGATACCGGCATCCGCAACCGCCTGTTTTTGGACGAGTTCATGGGCCAAGTCCTGCGGGAGCGCCAGAATATTACCATGTGCTATCTGGATCTGGAGGGCGTGGCAGAGATCAACACCGCCTACGGGCGGGAGGTGGGGGACGCCTACATCCAGAACTTTGTGGAGATTGTGCGGAAAAACTTCCGCAGCGGCGATACCTTTGCCCGGATTCAGGACGACAAATTCTGCCTGATGCTTACCGGCAATGTGAAGCATCTCATTGAGCGGAAGATGGATGATATCCTCACCACCTTCCAGCGCAACGATGAGCGGGTGTTCTGCCATGAGTGTAATTTTAAATACAGCATTGTGGAGGTAGAGGGCGAATCCAACATGTTCACCCTCGACAAGCTGCTGCAGCAGGCCGAGGAGATTGTTCAAAAGAAGAAGCGCAAGCACCGCAGGAAATACAGCTCGCTGGATTTTGATAATTGGTAAAGAAAAAGCGCCGGGGCATCCATGGATGCCCCGGCGCTTTTTTATCCGATTTCCCCTGGTCTTCTCAGCCCAGCGCCCTCTTCAGCGCCTCCAGCAGCGCCTCGCGGGTGAGCGGCTTGAACAGCACCCCCTGGGCGCCGATGCCATAGAGCTCCTGGAGCATATCGTCGTCCCCCAGGGAGGAGATCATGAGAACCTTGGCCTCGTCGTGTTCGTACATCAGGACTTGGGCCGTCTCCAGCCCATCAATGCCGGGCATGATGATATCCATGGTCACCAGATCCGGTTGTACCTCATCGTAGCGGGCGATGGCGTCCTCGCCATTTTCGCAGTAAGCAGCCACCTCATAGTCGGTGCCCTCCAGCAGTTTGCGGATTTGCAGCTCCATGATCCGGGAGTCGTCCACCACCATGATCCTTTTTTTCATAAAGCCGTCCCCCTCTTTTTCTTCGTTCCGTCCCAGTTGGGTTCTGGGCGCACTACATCACCATGATTTCACCGCATACCATTTTAGCCACGCACTGCCGCTCCTCGTGGCGCAGGCGGATCGTCTCGTCTTCAATGGTGATCTCGGTCCCGGCATAGGCCACGCTGCATTCCAGCCGGCCCTCTTCCCGGTCCTTCAGCTCCTCCTGACTGTCCACAAGGTCTTCCTCCAGCTGCTGAAGCCGCAGCTCTGCGGCGTTCAGCTTCACATGTACCTTGCTGATCAAGCTGGCCTTCACCGGGCTGTCCAGCTGGCATTCCAGCTTTTCCAGCTCCATCTCCAGCTCCTTCAGCTCCCGGCGCACCAGCTCCCGCTCAAAATTGGTGCAGGGCAGCCCGCCCAGGGTGATGCCCGTCCGGCACTCCGACTTGGAGCCCACTGCGGTGGCGCTCACCTTTTGGGCCGCCCAAACCCGGCCGCCCATGATGGTGCCCCGGCCGGAGCGGACCAGCACCTCGCCGTCGCAGTAGACGCTGCCGTTGATGATGGCGTCGGTCTGGAGGTTTTCCCGGACCTAAATGGTGGCGTTTTCAATGTACTTGGAGAAAATGCACCGCTGGGCGCGGACAGTCGTGGTGCCGTCGCCCAAAATACCCTTGACCACGGTGAGGTCGCCGCCGGCCTCCACGGTGCTGCCCGCTTCGATGACGCCGCCTACCCAGATGCTTCCCATGGCCCGGACGGTGAAGCCGGTGAGCACATCCCCTTTAATATTCACGTCTCCCAGGAATTTGATGTTGCCGGTGGAGAAGTCCACGTCCCCGTCGATATCAAGCACCGGCTTGACCTGGAAGCTGCGCCCGGTAAATTCCACATGGCCGGCCACCGAGGCCAGCAGCGCATCCTCATCCTCACTGAGCTCGGTGTTGCGCCCCTTGGGCAGGGGGACGGATTTTCCGCTCTTGGCTGGGATTTCCTGATCCAGCACCGTGCGGCCCGGCTCGCCCTCGGTGGGGCGGATCAAGCGGCAGATCTCCTGCCCTTCTTTCACGTTATGGATCAGATTCAGGGCGGTGTAGTCCACCTGGTCGAACTCATTTACCTCCAGCACCCGCTCTATCACCCGTGGGAAGTAGTCTACGATGTTGCCGTTGCGCCCATCGAAGGCGGGCTTGCCCTTGGCGATTAAAAATAGGTTGAAGTACCGGGCCTCGTCATGAGACAGCCGGTCCACCAGGCGCTGGTCCACGCCGTAGGTGATATTCTGGTCCTCCATGGCCTGAAGGAGGATATTTCGGGACAGTTCCTTTCCCTGTTCAGTGGGAGGGAGAACCAAAACCCAGGCGTACAGTTTGTCGGAGGAGACAAAGAACCATGGGAAGGCGTCCAGCCCCGTGGACTTTGTTTCCTTCTCGGCCTCTTCCTCTCCCTTTTTCTCCTTCTTCTTCTTGTTCCCATTGCTTTTGGCGGAGCGGAGCCGGAAATTACACGCGTTTTTCAGAGTGGACTCCAGCCTGCCCTTTTCCCTTCGGATCAGCTCCTCCGGGAGGGTTCCATCCTCGTCCATACACAGCCGCGGTGTGGGCAGCCAGCCCTGTTCCTTCCGCCGCTGGTTATAGAGCTGGTACAGGGGATGCTCCCCTGGCAGCTTGATGAGGGACGGGTCCTCCTGGGCGAACGCCGTGGACTCCGATGGTTCCTGCTCCGGCTGTTCCACCTGGGGGCGTGGCGGTTCCTTCTCCGTCTCCTCCGGCTTCTGGCCAAACAGGATGGATGCGATCTTCTTTTTGATCGACATGGCATGACGCCTCCCTTCCATGTCGCGGCACATTGTACCATTATTATAGCAGGGCCGGGGCCCGTTGGCAAGAAGCAAAGTGAAAGACCTTTTGTCAGGGCTTGCTTGAAGATTACCAGTGAATCTGTTTTGTACATAAAATAAATCATTTTATCTATGTACTTGCCCCACGATAATGGATATAATTGCGGTAGAAAATAACGTGCCGGAGAGCGGCGGCTCACACCATGATCTTCACCGTATCCGGCCCGGCCGGGGCTGGATACGCAGGCTCCGGGGCATAATTGCGGGGAGAAACGCCGTACTTCTTTTTAAACAGCCGCGAGAAGTACAGCGGGTCGCTGAATCCGCACATGCGGGCGGTCTCCGAGACGTTCCCCTTACCCCAGAACGTGGACAGCGTACTGGCGGCGTTTTCCAACCGCCGGTCCGTCAGATACTGGAGCGGCGTAAGGCCGGTCTCCCTCTTGAACATCTTTTTCAGGTATTCGGTGTTGAAGGGGAGGGAGCTCAGGTAGGCATTCAGGTCATAGGCGCACTCCGGATAGTGCTGGAGAATATTGTCCTCAATCTGCTGGACGGTCTCGCTGTGCCGGCGGCTGGAGCGGTACTGGGTGAGGTGGGCCACGATCAGCTGCCCGTAGAGGGGGAGCAGGGCATACCCGGCGGAGGACTCCGACCAGTAATAGAAGGCGGCGGCAAAGGCGTCCCGAAGAAAGCCGTTGGAATCGGCGCGGATGATAAAGGGCTCGGTGTAGGTGAGGGCGGGATCGGTCAGGTTCATATGGATGTTGGTGAACCCCTCCCGGCTGGCGTTGGCGTGCGGGATCATGGGTGGGACGATGGCCACATCGTTGACGCCATAGCTCAGCGTTTTGTCGTCAAACAGCATCTCGCCGCTGCCGCCGGTGCAGAAAATCAGCTCCCAGCTCTGGTGGACGTGACGGGAGACCGTCCAGGTGGGCGCGTGTTTGCCCACGTAGAGAATGGTGTTCATGACCAGCCGCTCCTTTCAGTATTTTGGGCTTCTGCGCTCCATTATACTGTGTGTGAATTGTTTTGTCCATATCCATACCCGTGGGCAGGGAGGGCTGGAACGCCGGCCCCGGCCATTTGAACGGCCATGCCCCGGAGCCCGGCATGGGCCAATCGCCGGCTCCGTCCCGCGCAGGGGTTCGCACCCCCCTTGCGGAGGAGGCGGAGCGGGTCTTTGAAATATATTAAAAAGCCGCTGAGAAAGGAGCACAATAAAATGGATATCCGCTATTCCGCAAATCCCCAGGACGTTAAACGCTACACCACCCAGGAGCTTCGGGACGAGTTTCTGATCACCGGCCTGTACCAGCCGGACACGGTGCAGGCTGCCTATTCCCACGTGGACCGCATGGTGGTCATGGGCATCATGCCCGTGAAGGAGCTTGTGCCCATCGACAAGGGCATCGACGTATGGGCCAACTTCGGCACCCACTGCTTCCTGAAGCGCCGGGAGGCGGGGATATTTAACCTGGGGGGCAAGGGGTTCATCGAGGTGGACGGCACCCGGTATGACCTGGGCTATGAGGACTGCCTGTATATCTCCATGGGGGCGAGGGAGGTGTCTTTCGGCAGTGTGGACGGGGCCGACCCCGCCAGATTCTACCTGGCCTCCACCCCCGCCCATAAGGCATGCAAAACCACCCTGCTCACCATGGAAAAGGCCGGTCACCGCCCCTGCGGCGAGGCGGCGCAGTCCAACCAGCGTGTCATCAACCAGTTTATCCATCCCGACGTGCTGGAGACCTGCCAGCTGCTCATGGGCCTTACCCAGCTGTCCCCCGGCTCGGTGTGGAATACCATGCCGGCCCACACCCACGAGCGGCGCATGGAGGTCTATACCTACTTTGAGATTCCCGAGGATCAGGTGGTGTTCCACATGATGGGCCAGCCGGATGAGACCCGGCATCTGGTGGTGAAAAACTTCGACGCGGTGATCTCCCCCTCCTGGTCCATCCACAGCGGATGCGGCACCGCCAACTATACCTTTATCTGGGCTATGGGCGGAGAAAACCAGGCGTTTGACGACATGGACAGCATTCCCACCACAAAACTGAACTAGGAGGCAGCGTGATGAAGAATCAATTTGATCTGACCGGCAGGGTGGCTTTAGTCACCGGCGCATCCTACGGTATCGGCTTTGCCATTGCCTCCGCCCTGGCCGGGGCAGGGGCCGCCATCGTGTTCAATGACATCAAGCAGGAGCTGGTGGACAAGGGTGTGGCCGCTTATCAGGCGCAGGGCATCACCGCCCACGGCTACGTGTGCGACGTAACCGATGAGGACGCGGTGAATGAGCTGGTGGCCAAAATTGAGCGGGAGGTCGGCGTTATCGACATACTGGTGAACAACGCCGGCATCATCAAGCGTATCCCCATGGTGGAGATGAGCGCCAAGGATTTCCGGCAGGTCATCGACGTGGACCTGAACGCCCCCTTCATCGTGTCTAAGGCGGTGATCCCGTCCATGATTCGGAAGGGCGGCGGCAAGATCATCAACATCTGCTCCATGATGAGCGAGCTGGGCCGGGAAACCGTATCCGCCTATGCCGCGGCCAAGGGCGGGCTGAAAATGCTCACCCGCAACATCGCCAGCGAGTACGGCCAGTATAACATCCAGTGCAATGGCATTGGCCCGGGCTATATCGCCACCCCCCAGACCGCGCCCCTGCGGGAGATACAGCCCGATGGCTCCAAGCATCCCTTTGACCAGTTTATCCTGGCCAAGACCCCGGCAAACCGCTGGGGCGAGGCCGGCGATCTGGGCGGCCCGGCGGTGTTTTTGGCCTCCAGCGCCTCTGACTTTGTCAACGGCCACATCCTGTACGTGGACGGCGGCATTCTGGCCTATATCGGCAAGCAGCCCTGACGGGATTGCCTCTGCGCCCGGGCCAATGGATTTTAGCGTTGATTTTTATCATCTTTAATTTCTGTCCTGCATGGGGAAGGTGCGGGGATAAGCGATTCAAACAACAAAAAAAGAACCGTTTAAGAGATGCTCGTGCGCCCCATAGCGGGCCCTCTCTAAACGGTTCTTTTTCATTCCTGAACGTTCCGCAACCGTATCCAGGTCCTGAAACCGGCTGAAAAGCCACTTGGATCAAGAAAAGTTTCTTCATAGCGTTTACTCTGCCTTTTTAGCGGAAATTTTTGGCTTTCCGGCGGCCCTTTTGCCCGTGCCAGCGCATATATTGGCATTTTTGATGATTTAACCCTGGATTTCCCCCGCTCTTTTTGTCGGATTGACCAGGTTTTCCTTGACAAATGACGGTGGGAGGCGTACACTATGAAAAGCGGCGGCGGACGCCGCCGACACCTGCAAATGGAGGAATGAAACACATGAAAATGAAAAAGTGGATCGCCTTGCTGCTGGCCTGCGTGATGGCGCTGAGCCTGATGGCCTGCACCGGCGGAAAAGACCCCGACCCCACCAAGGAGCCCAGCCAGCCCAGCACTCCTGCTGAGAGCACTCCCCCCGAGTCCCAGCCCGCCGGCGACGGCGAGAAGAAGCCCGAGGACTACTCCGGCAAGCTGACCATCTACTCCCCCCATGACAGCGATCCCCTGAACGCGGGCGTCAAGATGTTTGAGGACAAGTATCCTAACGTTCAGGTGGACGTGGTGGCCGACGGCACCGGCAACCTGCTCAACCGCATCGCCGCCGAGTCCGCCTCCCCCATGGCCGACGTACTCTGGGGCGGCGGCGCCGACTCCCTGGCCGCCTACAAGGAGTACTTCCAGCCCTATAAGCCCTCCTGCATCGACCTGCTGGACTCCAGCCTGTATGATCCCGAGTACCTGTGGATCGGCGAGTCCCCCCTGCCCATGGTGTTCCTGATTAACACCGACCTGGTGGCCGAGGCCGACTTCCCCCAGACCTGGAAGGACCTGGCCGACCCCAAGTGGGAGGGTAAGATCGCCTTTGCCGACCCTGCCTCCTCCGGCTCCGCTTTCACCCAGCTGTGCACCATCCTGATGGACTACGGCAAGGCTGACGACGACTACGCCGGCGGCTGGGAGCTGGTGCAGAGCATGATCAAGAACCTGGTCATCCAGTCCGGCTCCTCCGGCGCCCACAAGAACGTGGACTCCGGCGAGTACCCCATCGGCATCACCCTGGAGAAGGCCGCCGTGCAGTATGACACCAGCGACGCCGGCCACCTGAAGATCGTCTACCCCACCGACGGCACCTCCGCGGTGCCCGACGGCGTGGCCATCGTCAAGGACTGCCCGAATCAGGAGCTGGCCGAGCTGTTCGTAGAGTTCGTGCTGTCCGCCGAGTGCCAGACCGCCCAGAATAAGGACTTCGGCCGCCGTCCCATCCGCAGCGACGTTACCCCCGAGGGCCTGCTGGCCCTGAGCGACTTCGCCATCATGACCTATAACTTCGACTACGCCGCCGCCAACAAGGCCGACATCGTGGAGAAGTGGCAGGACACCCTGGTGGGCTGAGCCACGTTCTCTTGAAGGAAAAAGTGACCAAAAAGAACTTTTTCAAACCAACCCCTTAACGTTCCTTTACGAGGGCGCTCCGACTGACCTCGGGGCGCCCTCCAGTTATTCTAAAGAGAAGGAGCTGACTTCTATGAGCCACGCTGTTATCATCAAAAATGCCGTGAAAAGGTATGGTGACTTCACCGCCGTCAACGGCATCAGCCTGAACATCGAGCAGGGGGAGTTCTTTACCCTGCTGGGTCCCTCCGGCTGTGGAAAAACCACCCTGCTGCGCATGATCGCCGGCTTCAATACGGTGGATGGGGGCGAGATCTGCTTTGACGAGCAGGTGATCAACACCCTGCCCGCCCACAAGCGGGACATCGGCATGGTGTTCCAGAATTACGCCATATTCCCCCACCTGAACGTGGCGGACAACGTGGCCTATGGCCTGAAGGCCCGGAAGGTGCCCAAGGAGCAGATCATCCCCCGAGTGGACGAGGCGCTGAAAATGGTGCAGATAGACCAGCTCAAGGCCCGACAGCCCAACGAGCTGTCGGGCGGCCAGCAGCAGCGGGTGGCCCTGGCCCGCGCCTTTGTCATCGAGCCGGGGGTGCTGCTGATGGACGAGCCCCTGTCCAATCTGGACGCCAAGCTCCGGGTGCAGATGCGCACCACCATCAAGAAGCTCCAGCGCCGGCTGGGCATTACCACCGTCTACGTCACCCACGACCAGGAAGAGGCCCTGGCCATCTCCGACCGCATCGCGGTCATGAACCAGGGGAATATCATGCAGATCGGCAAGCCGGAGGAGATCTACCGCAAGCCCGCCAACCCCTTTGTCGCCAATTTCATCGGCGTGTCCAACTTCATCGACTGCACCGTGGACGGCCAGGACCCCGCGTCCGCCACCGTCCACCTCCACGACGGCCACAGCTTCCAAATGCCCCTGCGCAAGCCCTACAGCGGCGAGGTTATCCTGTCCGCCCGGCCCGAGCAGCTGTTTTTCAGTGAGCAGGGCCTCCCCGGCAAGGTGAACATGTCCACCTTCCTGGGCGACTTCATCCAGTACGAGGTGGAGCTGTCCACCGGCCAGGTGCTGGAGCTCAACGAGTACACCAAGGACGTGGACGGCGCGAAAAACGATGGCGAGGAGGTACATCTCAGCTTTAATCCCAAGCAGGTCAGCCTCTATCGGAAGGACACCGAGGAGGTGCTCTCATGCTGAAGAGCAAGGACGGCCAGCCCTTCTACAAGGATTTCTGGTTCTGGGTAAAAATCCTGATTTTCGCGGTGTTTCTGCTGTTTCTGGTCTACCCCTTCTCCACCCTGGTGATCAACAGCTTCTTCTCCGGCAAGGAGGAGGGCTTCACCTTTTACAATTTTAACCGCTTCTTCTCCAAAAAATATTACTATCAGGCCCTGGGCAACAGCCTGAAGGTCAGCTTGGTGCCCACCATCACCAGCATTCTCATCGGCGTGCCCATGGCGTACCTGATGACCCGCTTTAACATCGCGGGCAAGACCTTCTGGCATGTCATCATCATCCTCTCCCTCATGTGCCCGCCCTTTCTGGGCGCGTACAGCTGGATCATCCTGTTCGGCAACGCCGGCGTGGTGACCCAGTGGCTCACCAACCTGCTGGGCTTCCAGATGCCCAGCATCTATGGCATGGGGGGCATCTGCGCGGTGTTCACCCTCAAGCTCTTCCCCTACGTCTACCTCTACGTATCCGGGGCCATGGGCTCCATTGACCGCTCGGTGGAGGAGTGCGCGGAGAACCTGGGCTCGGGCAAGCTGCGCCGCCTGCTCACCGTCACCATCCCCGTGGTCATGCCCTCTATCGCCGCAGGCGCGCTGATGGTGTTTATGACCGCCCTGGCCGATTTCGGCACCCCGGGCATTCTGGCCGGCGGCGACTTCCGCACCCTGCCGGTGCTCATCTTCAACGAATACCTCAGCGAGACCGGCGGAAACGCCAACCTGGCCAGCGCCATCTCCATGATTATCGTGGTCATCTCCCTGGTGATCCTATTCCTCCAGAAGTGGTGGGTGGCCAGGAAAAACTACACCATGTCTGCCCTGCGTCCCCCGGAGATCGCCCAGTACCACGGCTGGAAGCGGTTTCTCGTGACCCTGCCGGTGGCCGTGGTCAGTCTGGTGTCCTTCCTGCCCCAGGTCATCGTCATCTTCTGCTCCTTTGTCAAGACCAACTACTCCAACTTTGTCTTTTCCGAGGGCTTCACCCTGGAGCACTATCAGGAGCTTGGCCGCAGCCTGGCCACCAACATCCGCAACTCCTTCGTGTTCTCCACCGTGGCTATCCTCTTTATCCTGGTGCTGGGCATACTCATGTCCTATGTCATCGTCCGCCGCCGGGGCAGGACCGGCGGCGCCCTGGACATGCTGATGATGGCCCCCTACGTCATCCCCGGCTCGGTGCTGGGCCTGTGCTACATCGTGGCCTTCAACAACCTGGGCAAGACCCCCGACGGCACGGTTATCAAGCTCACCGGCACCGCCTCCATCATCATTATCGCCATGATTATCCGTAAGCTGCCCTACACTGTCCGCTCGGGCAGCGCCTTCCTGATGCAGATGGACCCCAGCGTGGAGGAGGCGTCTATCAACCTGGGCGTGTCCCCCATGAAGACCTTCGTCAAGGTCACCGCGCGGCTGATGCTGCCCGGCGTGCTGTCCGGGGCCATCATCAGCTGGGTCACCTGCATCAATGAGCTGTCCACCTCCATCATGCTGTACACCGGCAAGACGGCCACCATGACCATCGCCAGCTATACCAATATCGTGCGCAACTCGGTGGGCACTGCGGCGGCACTGGCCTCTATTTTGACCGTCACCAGCGGCATTCTGCTCATTGTGGTGTTCAAGGCCAGCAAGGGGAAGGTGTCCATCGTATGATCAAAAATATTGTATTCGACATGGGCGGGGTGCTCATCAGCTTCGATGCCCAGCGCTACACCGCCCGCTTCGTCCCCGACCCGGCGGACTATGAGCTCATCCGCCGGGAGCTGTTCCGTTCAGTGGAGTGGATCCGCATGGACCGGGGCTCCATCACCGACGAGCAGGCCGTGTCCAGCGTCTGCCGCCGCCTGCCGGAGCGGCTGCACCGGGCGGTGCGGGATATCCTGGACAACTGGCACCGGGACATCCCCCCTCTGGACGGCGTTTATGATCTGGTGAAAGAGCTCAAGGACAAGGGCTACGGCATCTATCTGCTGTCCAACACCTGCTCCCGGTTCCACACCTTCCGCGAGAACATCCCCGCCCTGCGCTTTTTCGACGGGGAATTTATCTCCGCCGACTGCCACCTGGTCAAGCCCGAGCCGGGGATCTACCTGCGGTTTCTGGAGCAGTTCGGCCTGCGGCCGGAGGAGTGCGTGTTCATCGACGACGTGCCCCTCAACATCGAGGCCGCCATCCGCTGCGGCTTTTCCGGCATCGTCTACCACGACGATCCGGCCCGGCTGCGGCGGGAACTGCGGGAACTGGGCGTGGACGCGGACAATTTGTAACTCCATCCGGGGAAGGGCCGCGAAAACGGCCCTTCCCTCTTCTCTTGGAAGGATATTAAAACTTTTAAGGGAACCTTTCAAAAAACTTAACCCTTTCCCGGCAAAAACGCCTTGCAAAACGCCAGTGCGCATGATATCATCAAAACCATCACAGGACCACGCCGCGCACGCCGCCGGTCCTTTGCGGGGGGCGCTTATGAACCGAAGAGACATATCCGCCCTGGCCGGCATCGCCCTGCTCTATGTCGCGCTGGAGGCGTTCGGGGTCACCTGCCCCATCCGCTTCCTCACAGGGATCTCCTGCGCGGGCTGCGGCATGAGCCGGGCGTGGCTGTCCCTGCTGCGGCTGGATCTGGCGGGCGCGGTCTATTACCATCCCCTGTTCTGGCTGCCCGTCCCCGCCGCGGCGCTGCTGCTGCTGCGCCGCAGGCTGCCGAAGCGCGTCTTTGCGGTGGGACTTACCCTGTGCGGCGTGCTATTCATTCTTGTTTATTTCATCCGCCTGGCAATGCCCGGGGAAATCGTCGTCTTCGCCCCTCAGGAGGGGCTCGTCTGGCGGCTGCTCTTCGGTCTTGCCGGCGGCTTGGGATAAAATCTGACAAGAGAGAAGGGAAGTACTCTTATGAAGTGTTGGAAATGCGGAAACGAAACTGTCCCGGGCGCGCGGTTCTGCAACGTATGCGGTGCGGACCTGTCCCAGGCTCCTCAGGGCCAGCCCGGCGCTCCCACCCCTCCGCCGCCTCCGCCGCAGCAGGACCCCTGGAACACCAGCCCCAGCGGAAACGAGATGGTTCTGAAGGTATTTGCCGCCGTGTGCGCCGTACTCTACGGCGTATCTGCCATTCGTTATGTATTCAACGTCCTGGGCGGCGTACTGAACCTCCTTCGGTTCCATTTCGGCATCCTCTCGCCGGTATACCTGGTGCTCAACGGCCTCACTGCGGCCCTGTGCGTGTGGATGGCAATTGTGTCCATCATGTTCGTCATGCGCCGCACCCCCCAGAACACCGACGGGCTGCTCCTCCTCCTGGCCGGCGGCGGGGTTGGCCTAGTGGCAGTGCGGCTGTGCAGCACACTGCTCACCGCCCTGTTCAACTCCTATAGCTTCCCCAACGCCGCCCTGAGCTCCCTCTTCCTGTGGATTCTGGGCGCGGCCGCAGCCGTGGCCGGCATGTATGCCATCCTGCGTTTCCTGCTGGGTGAGAATCCCCTGGTGGGCAAGGACAAGGACGTTCTCGCCCAGGAGGTGCGCGACACCATCAATAACCTCACCCAGACCGCCAACGAGGCCGCCCAGGGCGCCAAGGCCAACTGGGATGCCCAGCAGCAGGCCAAGCAGGAGCAGCAGGCCCAGTGGGCCCAGCAGAGCGCCCAGTATCAGGCTACCCCCGGCCAGCCCGTTCCCCCGCCCATGGGCTACGCCCCCTACCGCCTCAAGGCCGACCGCAGCCTGGTGGCCTACATCCTGCTCAATTTCATCACCTGCGGGATTTATGGCTGGTACTTCCTGTACGCCCTGGCCCGCGATGTGAACGCCGTGTGCGCGGGGGACGGCAAGACCACTCCCGGTCTGGCCAAGTTCATCCTGCTCAGCTTTATCACCTGCGGAATTTACAGCTTCTTCTGGTATTACAGCCTGGGCAACCGTCTGGCGGCCAACGCCCCCCGGTACGGCCTGAACTTCCAGGAGAACGGCACAACCGTCCTGCTGTGGCTGGTTCTGGGCTCCATGCTGTGCGGCATCGGTCCTTTCATCGCCATGCACATCATCATTAAGAATAGCAACGATCTGTGCGGCGCTTACAACTACCAGCACGGCATCTGATCCCCAACGGCAGCGGGCCGGGCTCCTAAAAGGAGCCCGGCCCGTTTCATCCCCCTGGCGGCAAGAAAAAGCGGCGGACTGCGCCGCCGCTTTTTCATCTCGCTTGTCTTGCCCGCTCACTCGTAGAAGGCGTGGTCGCCGATGGTGGCCACATAGGTCCTGGTCTTTGCGGCGTAGCTCTTCAGTCCCGCCGCGTTGAAAAACAGGGCGGTGGGCAGCACCTGGGCCCCGTCCATCACCATCTTGGCCGCCGCTACCGACTCCTCGTTGGGCTCACGGTAAATAGAGCCGGTGGCCGCCGGGGTAAACTGGTTCTTCTGGAACAGCACCTCATAGATGGTATCCGGGAACCGGGGGTGGTTCAGACGGTTCATCACCACATTGCCCACGGCGATCTTACCCTCCAGGGATTGGTTTCCGCTCTCCGCATTGATGATGCGGGCCAGCCAATACAGCGTATCGTTATTGTAGGTCTCCCAGCCCGCGTCCAGATAGGGCTGTGCGCCTGGCTGCCGCGTCAGCACGACCACGTCGTTCTCCGCGTCGAAATCCACATTCACGTTGAACACCTTGGCCAGTACGCGGATGGGGGCGGCTACGCAGCCGTTGATTTCAATCAGCCCATCTCCGGCATAGAGGTAGCGGTCGTTGGCCACCAGATACTGCTCGCCCTCCACCGCCACCATGTTCAAGTCGTCCATCACCACGTTGGCGGCCACCGAAGCGTCTGTGACCGCCGGGACGGGATCTTCCTCGCCCATGCCGTCCACCGGCTGCTGGGTCTCGTCCGGGGTCATCCAGAGCTCATCTTCAGCGGCCTGCATCTGGGCCGCCTCCACGGTCTTCTGGAATTCCTCGCTCATGGACTCGCCCTGCGCGGGAATCTCCACCACCTCCACCACCGCAGAGGCGTTGACCCGGACCACTCCGTCCTCCTCCTCCACCATGGCCTCGGCGTCCATCATGGACACAAAGGAATTCACCGTCGCATAGCACACACCGTCGCGGATCTCATACTCCACTGTAAAGACTGGCTCACCATCCAGGCAGATGGCGTTTTGCACCTCCTCAATTTCCTGGCTAACCTCGGGAAAAGGCTCCTCCACGGCAGGCGGGTCCGCCGAAGCCGCGGCCAGCGCGGGCAGGATAAGGCTCACGACAGCGAGGATGGCCAGAAGGGAACTGGCTGCTCGTTTTTTCATGAAATCTCTCCTTAATTACAATTTGTTCTCAAATTGTAACCACATTGTAACTTATTCAAAACCGTTTTGCAACCTTTTGAGGCCAGCAAAATAGCCGAACCTCTTTTACTTAGAGGCCCAGCTATTGTGCAAACTATACAGTTTCTCTCTGTTTCTCTAAAATATGACTGGAATTTTTTTGGGTGCTATTCGTAAAACCAATGGCAGCCGATGGTGGTCACATAGGTGCGGTTCTCCATAGTCCAGTGGTTGTCGGTGAGCTCCGGGGCAATAAAATACAGGCTGTTCCCCGCCGCCCGGGCGCCGTCCAGCACCAGCTTTGCCGCCAGCAGGCTCTCCTGGGTGGGCTCGTCGTAGACGGTGCCGTTGGCCACCGGGGTAAACTGCACCCCCCACTTTCGGTCAAAGATCACCTCCCGCACGGTGTTGGGGAACTCGTCGCTGCACACCCGGTTGAGCACCACCGTGCCCACCGCCAGCTTGCCCAGCAGGGGCTCCCCCCTGCTCTCGGCGGAGATGATGCGGGCCATCCAGTACAGGTCCTCCTGCGTATAGGGCTGCTTTTCCGGCCTTCCGCTCCCCGGGGTGAGCATTACGCCCTTGCCGGCGCTCCACTCCACCTCGCCGCCCAGGGCCCGGGCCAGCGCCCGGATGGGCACCAGGGTACTGCCCTTCTCCAGCCGGACCCCGTGGGGTATGTACAGCGCCCGTCCGTTTACCGTCAGCCACTGTTCCCCCGGCTTGGCGGACAGGGTAAGCCCTGCCCCCCGCACCCAGGCGGTCCCGTCCTCCCAGGTCACGGCGGCGTCCGGCGAGAGCACATTGGCCACCGCCCGCAGGGACACATAGGTGGTGCCCTCCTCCACCAGCCGGGCCTGGGCCTGGGACCACAGGTTTTGCCCATTGACGGACAGCACATCCGCTGCTGACGCGGGGACAACCAGCGCCGCCGCCAGCGCCAGCCCCGCAACTGCTTGCTTCATTTTCATCTCTTGTCACTCCTTGGGGTTGGTTGTAAGCATATTGTAACCAATTTGTAACCACCCGGCAAGGCAAAATAGCTGGAAGCCCAGGGGAACTCTTCCTGCGCGAAAAAAGCGCTCCCCGCCGCGGCGGGGAGCGCTTCCATATTTCGATTACACCGCGGACTTCAGCGCCTTGGCCAGCTGATCCGGGCAGGAGGTGGGCTTCATGCCGCAGCGGATGCCCTCCATCCGGGCTATGGCGTCCTCCACCGTCATCCCCTTCAGCAGCGCGCTGACGCCCTGGAGGTTGCCGTGGCAGCCGCCCTCCACGCGGACGGCCTGAATCACGCCGCCCTCCACATCAATCTCCATACTCCGGGAGCAGACTCCCTTGGGGGTGTACCGAGTGGTTTCCATATTCCTCTTCCTTTCGTTATAATCTGTCTATTCCTGGTCTCCCGGCCAGTCCTCCCCCCGGCGCAGGGCGTCCAGCTGGGCGGAATCCTTGTATTCCAGGCTCCGCTCCCCCGCCAGCCCCTCCACGTGATGGGTCAGCTCATGGCGCAGGGTGGTGCGCAGCTCGTCCTCCCACACCCGCCGGGGCTCGTCAAAGAGCAGTGCGGCGAAGGAACCGTAGTAGATGTTGATATACCGCCCCATCTCGTCCCAGCAGTACTCCCCCATGATGTACACGTCCTCCCCGGCCTCCGGGTCGGGAAGGGCCTCCTCCAGCAGCAAAACGCCGCCGTTGAGCTCCTGGAACAGCGCCTCGGGGAAATCCTCGCACACCCTGTCCAGGATATCGCCCACCTCGTCAATGGATAAGGTCATCTCCGCCGCCCTCCTATAGCACAATCAGGCCGTACAGCCCGGTGAGCCGATCCAGCTCCTCCCGGCTCAGCTCGCCGGTTCCGTCGTAAAACGCCCTGCCCTGGTAGGCCCTCAGCGCCCCCTCCAGCAGCTCCGGCACATCGGAGCACAGGCACAGCGCCTTGCGCACCGCGTATTGGTGGAGGGCAAATATATCCACGTCGTCCTGGCTCTGTATGGCGATTTTCACCGCCCCAACCGGGTCGTCCTCGGCGGCGATGATGTCCTCCAGCAGGTCGGGGCCGCACGCCAGCTCCTCCCCCACGTCGATGGTGCGGGTGATGAAGCAGGGGTCCGTCCCGGTAGCGCAGGGGATGGCGTCCGGATCCCTGGGCGCGGGCTCGTAGTGCCAGGGCGCCGCCTCCCCCCCTCTGACCAGGAACAGGGGAATACGGGCATAGGCGGCCAGCTCGTCCAGCAGCCTCTCCGCCTCCCCCTCGGGGCAGTGGATGCCAAAGGCCGCCGCCCCCATCCCCTCGCACACAAACAGGGCGGCCAGCATATGCACCCGGGCGGGGGACATCCCCTCCCCGTCGCAGATCCAGCTCACCCAGGGCGCGTCCCGTCCCAGCGCCTTCGCCGCCAGCAGGGCGGCGCGGCACTCGGCCATGGCAGTCATCCCCGCCAGGTGGACAGGCCCTGTCCCCGGCCCCAGCCTGCGGCACCAGGCGGCGGCAAGTTCCTCAAAATCCATCTCCCCCGCCGGGGGCACGTCCAACCCCAAGGGGTTCAGCGTCTGCTGAAATATGGGCACAGAAGCGTCCATGATCCGGCCTCACAGCTCCTTTGTCTCACAAGCTCTCACTTGTATGGCAGTATTTCCACATCTTATGGGCTCAAACCGGCCCGATGCGCCCCCTCCGGCGGGGCCATGCCGGTATTATAGCAAACCTCCGCCGGAATGGCAAGAGCCTTGTCCCGCCAATTATCCATTTACAAACTTCGACGCAATTGTTATAATGAAGGGGATTTCCATCCCACGTCCATAGGAGGGACCTGCCATGAAGCGTGTCATCTGTCTGTTTTTCGCCCTGCTGTTTATGCTGTCCGCCGGGTGCGGCAGGGATAAGCCCGCCCCATCCCCTTCCCCCTCTCAGCCGCCCCTCGCCACCGACACCCCGGAGCCCACTCCCACTCCCACTCCCACCCCCGC
>CAPOAR010000018.1:0-43173 GCA_948670295.1 uncultured Oscillospiraceae bacterium
CCTCCGCCCGGCCTCGCTCCAGTCCAAGCTTCCTCACTGTCCGCTTCTCCGCGCTTCTCAATTTGTTGTCACGCTGCGAAGCGGCCAGGACGCTCGGCCGCTTTCCTTCCGGCTCGGCCTGGTCTGCGGGCGGCTGCGCCGTCCTCCGCCCGGCCTCGCTCCAGTCCAAGCTTCCTCACTGTCCGCTTCTCCGCGCTCCTTCTTAATTTGCCACCTTGACCATGGAGAACCGGATGACCTTTTCCCCGCAGATAAAGCCCTGCTGGAACACCTCCACGATGGTGCTCTCCCCGGCCCCCTCGTCGTCACAGTGCATGACGGCGTTGTGGCGGTTGGGGTCAAAGGTCTCGCCCAGGGCGGGGATGACCTCCACCCCCAGCCCGGTGAGGGCGTCCTGGAGGCCCTTCATGGTCATCTCCACGCCCTTTTTATATGCCTCGTCGGCGGTCTCCTGCTTCAAGGCCCGCTCCAGGTTGTCGTACACCGGGAGGAAGGCGGCCACGGTCTGGGCCTTGGCCTCGCTCCAGGCGTTCTCCTTTTCCTTGGCGGTGCGCTTGCGGTAGTTGTCATACTCGGCGGCGAGCCGCAGGTACTTGTCCGCCGCCTCCGCCAGCAGCTGGCCCTGATCCTTCTTGGGTTCCTTCTTTGCCTTCCCGAAAAAACCCTTTGCCTTGGGGTCTGGGGTCTCATCAGCGGTCCCGGGGGCTTCCTCAGCCCCGGGGGCCTCCGCGGCCTCCCCGGCAGCCTCCTGCCCGGGGACCTCGACAGTCTCGTCCCCCGCATCTTCGGGAACGGGGTTTTCTTTCTTCTTCTCTTCGGCCATTGGCGTCTATTCCTCCTTTTCCGGTGCGCCGGGTGGCAGCTCCGGCTGTCCGAACAGCTTGGACAGCCCGTCCGCCACATATGACAGCTTGGCGGCCACCTTGGCGTAATCCATGCGGGTGGGGCCCACCACGCCGATGACCCCCTTCATCCCGTCCCCGATGTCGTAGCTTGCCAGCACCACGCTGGTGTCCTTCAGCTCGTCGGCCACGTTTTCCGGGCCGATGAGAATTTTTGTGTCGTCCCCCTCCAGGGCGGGCAGCGCCAGCGCCTGGGCCAGGGAACGGTCCTCCGTGAGATAGCTCATCAGCTTCTGGGCCTTGCCCACGTCCTGGTACTCGGGGTGGTCCAGGATGTGGCTGGTCCCGGCGGTGTATACCGCGCCGCTCTCCAGGGCGTCCAGCACCTCCATGGCGAAGGACACCACCAGGGAGATCAGCCCGTAGGAACTGCCCGCCGCGTGCTCCGCCACCCGCATCAGCTCCGGGGTGAGCTGGTCCAGGGTCTTGCCCACAAACGCGGTATTCAAAAGAGTGGTGAGCAATTGCAGCTGCGGCTCGCTCAGCTGTGCCGGGAGGCGGAAGAGCTTGTTTTTCACCACGCTGCTGTCCGTCATCACCACGGCGATGAAGGAGGCCTCGTCCACCAGGATCAAATCAAACCGCCGGATGGTGAGCCGCCTGGCCCCCTCGGTGAGGGCGAAGGCGGGGTAGTTGGTGAGCTGGGACACCATGCGTCCCGCCTGGTCGATCACCTTGTCCAGCTCCCGCATTTTCAGGTGCAGCGCCTCGTTGATCTGCTTTGTCTCCTCCAGGCTCAGCCGCTGCTCCTCCATCAGCTCGTTGACGTACAGCCGGTAGCCCTGGGGGGAGGGAACCCGCCCGGCGGAGGTGTGGGGCTGCTCCAGATAGCCCAGCTCCGTCAGCTCGGCCAGCTCGTTGCGGATGGTGGCGGAGGAGACCTTTACGCCCGCCAGCTCCGCCAGCGCCTTGGAGCCCACCGGCTCCGCCGTCTGGATGTAGCTTTCCACCACGGCGCGCAGAATTTTCTTCTTTCGCTCGGACAGCTCCAATGGGCCGCCTCCTTCCCAGGGGTTTAGCACTCATCATTCCTGAGTGCTAATGATAATCTACCACCGCCCCCCCCAAATGTCAATAGCCCAGATGTAAATTAAATGTGAATCCCAGGGTTCCCCGCCCCAATGCCAAAATTCCGCCTTATTTTCGCACATCCCATCCCGGATTGCTAAGCCTCTGTGGCACGTCCCCGTGCAAAGGTGAAAAAGGGGCTTTCTTTTTTCCGGCCTTCGTAGTATCATATCAAATGTATCGGCATTTTTGCCCATCTTGACCAATGAGCCGCGCCCAGGCGCGTCTGAATAGGAGGCCCCGATGATCAACACACTGGCTCTGACCGCCTCGCCCGCGCCGGAGGGAAGCGCGCCGCCCACCCTCCGGGAAATCTGGGACGCGGCGGCGTACGGCGTCACCTGGTTTTTCACCAACCTGTCCCCCGCCTTTGCCTGGGCGGTTATTGGCATCGCCCTGTGCGCCGCCTTTTTCGTGTACTACTGGCACTGCCTGCGCCCCCGGCCCCACAGCCTGGAATGGATCGCCATGGCGGAGGAGCGCGCCAAGCCCCGCCGCATGACCCTCACCCTGCCCTGCCACCCCATGGAGCGGCGGGATGTGCTGCCCCTTCTGCTGCTCACGGCGGTGTACGCCCTCACCGCCTTTTTCCAGCTGGGGGACTTCAACGCCCCCCAGTCTGCGGTGAAGTTCCAGCGGGGAGACAGCTATGAGTTCTCCTACGGCCAGCCCGTCACCGTGGACACCGTCTCCTACTATACCTCCCTGGGCACCGGGTACTACACCCTGGAGTGGGAGGGGGAGGACGGAGCATGGCACAGCCTGCGGCTGGATCAGCCCTACAACTCCCTGTTCAAGTGGAGGGTGCTGGATCTGGGGCGCAATATCGATCAAAACGGCCTGGAGATCACCAAGGATAACAACAATCTGGATGCGGAGCCTCTGGGCTCCATCACCGCCGCCCGCTTCCGTATCACCGCGTCCAGTGCGCCCCGGGACGAGGGGCTGTGGCTGTCCGAGCTGGCCCTGCGGGGCGGGACGTATACCAAAATCGATATCGGCAAAGAGGAGACAGGCCCCATGTTCCACCCCGTCCCGGATCACGTGGACGAGGGCGCGGCCGCCCTGTTCGACGAATACGAGCTGTGGACGGACAAGTACACCTATATGAACTCCACCTATTTTGACGAGATCTACCACCCCCGCACCGCCTACGAGCATCTGAACAACGTCTACCCCTACGAGGTGTCCCACCCGCCCCTGGGCAAGCTCATTCTGTCCCTGGGCATCATGATGTTTGGCATGGTGCCCTTCGGCTGGCGGTTTATGGGAACCCTGTTCGGCGTGCTGATGGTGCCCATCCTCTACGTGTTCCTGAAGAACCTGTTCGGCAAGACCCCGGTGGCCCTGTGCGGCACGGCGCTGTTCACCTTCGACTTCATGCACCTGGTCCAGACCCGCATCGCCACCATTGACACCTACGGCGTGTTCTTCATCCTGGTGTCCTACTATTTCATGTACCGCTGGCTGGCCGTCCCTGCGGGGAAGAAGCTGCGGCACTATATCCTGCCCCTGTTTTTGAGCGGCCTGTTCTGGGGCGTCGGCTGCGCCTCCAAGTGGACGGTGGTGTATGCCGGGGCCGGGCTGGCCCTGCTGTGGCTGCTGGGCATGGCCTTCAAGGCCGGGGACTGGCGGGAGGCGGAGTACCGCGCCCGCACCCAGCCCGCGCCCCCCGAACTGCGCCAGGAGGTGGCGGAGGCCCTTTTTAAGGAGGAGACGCCCCCCTGGCAGCCCCCCCGCGTGCCCTCCTTCGCCGTCCACGTGTGGGGCACTATCGGGCTGTCGGTGGTATTTTTCGTGCTCATCCCTGTGTGCATTTACACCGCGTCCTACTTCCCCTACGCCGCGGCCCGGGGCAATGGGGCGGGCTTCTGGGGCATGGCCCGGGAGTCCCTGAGCTGGCTGTGGACCGCCCTGCCCGCCCACCTGGAACGGCTCTCGGCCCAGACGGCCCAGGCCGCCGAGGCCCCCGGCCTGCTGGAGCGGATCGACGGCTTTTTCCGGGCCATCCCCGGCGACAGCGCCAACCCGGTGGACATCATGCTGAAAAACCAGCACTTCATGCTCACCTACCACCAGGGCGTCCACACCCCCCACCCCTACGCGTCCTACTGGTATCAGTGGATTTTCGACGGGCGGCCCATTTTGTATTACCGCGACCTGGACGTGCCCGGAATGAAGAGCCTTTTCGCCTCCTTCAATAACCCCTTGGTGTCCTGGACCGGACTGGCGGCCTTTTTCGCCGTGGCCGTCCAGACGGTGCGCCGCAAATGCGGCAGGGGGCTGTTTATCCTCATCGCCATCCTGTCCCAGTTTGTGCCCTGGCTGCCCATCGGGCGCATCCTGTTCGCCTATCACTACTTCCCCACGGTGCTCTTCCTATGCTTCGCAATCGCCTATCTCATGGATGACATGATTTCCCGGCGGCGGAAGGGCTGCCGGCTGGCGGTGTACGGCTTCACCGGCTGCGCGGCGGCGCTGTACGCCGTGTTCTACCCGGAGCTCATCGGGCTGTACGTCCCCACCTGGTACGCGCAGTATTTCCTGCGGTGGCTGCCCAGCTGGCCCTTGTAGACGCAAGCTCCATATCCCTCGCTTCCGGCTTTGCCGAAACCTCGCTCATTTCGCTGCGTCTACAATTCCAAATCGAACCCGCTTCGCTGGGCTTCGATTTGGTTTAAAAGTCTTTCCTTCGCAAGCTCCATATCCCTCGCTTCCGGCTTTGCCGAAACCTCGCTCATTTCGCTGCGCCTGCAATTCCAAATCGAACCCGCTTCTTTAGAGGTGATCCGAAATGTATTTGTGCGACATTCACAGCCATACCAAGGTCTCCCACGACAGCACGGCCGAGCTGTCGGATATGGCCCGGGCGGCCATATCCGCCGGGCTCCGGGAGCTCTGCGTCACCGACCACCACGACCTGCTGGACTTCGACGGCCGCCCCGCCCCACCCTTTGACTGGCCTGCCGCCAAGGCGCAGTACCGCGCGGTAAAGGCGCAGCTGGGGGACAAGCTCGCCCTCCGCCTGGGGCTGGAGCTGGGCTCCGCCTCCTACGACCCCCAGGCCGCCCGGGCGGTCCTGGCCCAGGGCGGGGAGGAGCTGGACTTTGTGCTGGGCTCCCTCCACAATTGGATCGGCACGCAGGGCGGTCGGGACCTCTATTTCTCAGATTACGGCAAAACCCCGGGGCTGGCCCGCAAGGCGGTGGAGAGCACCCTGGCCCACACCTGGACCCTGGTGAAGGAGTGCCCCGACTGCTACGACAGCCTGGCCCACATCGTCTACCCCCTGCGCTACATCCGCCGCGACGGGGTGGAGATGACCTTGGCCGGCTTCGAGGAACAGGTGCGGGCCATCTTTTCCCAGGTGGCCGCCACCGGCCACGCCATTGAGATCAACACCTGCCGGGGCAGGGACCTGGACTGCTGGCCCCTTCTGCTCACCTGGTTCAAGCAGTGCGGCGGGGAGCTGGTCACCGTGGGGGCGGACGCCCACCGCCCCCAGGATGTGGCAAAGGGCATCCCCCAGGCGCTGGACATGATAAAGGCGGCGGGCTTCGGCTGCGTGGCCACCTATGTGCGCCGCCGCCCTGTGCTCCACGAGCTATAGCCTAGAACTGACGTTTCACGTGAAACACACTTCCAAGGGAGGGGACCCATATGAACATTTCCATCGCCTGTGACCACGGGGCCTATGCGCTCAAGGAGCGGCTGAAGGCCCGCCTTCTGGAGCAGGGCCATCATGTCGCCGACTGCGGCGCCCACAGCGCGGAAAGCTGCGACTACCCGGATTTTGCCGCCGCCGCCGCCCGGCTGGTGGCGGACGGGAGCTGTGCGCGGGGGGTGGTGCTGTGCACCACCGGCATCGGCATGAGCATCGCCGCCAACAAGGTGAAGGGCGTGCGGTGCGCCCTGTGCCACGAGCCCTTGTCCGCCGAGATGACCCGCCGCCACAACGACGCCAACATGCTGGCCATGGGCGCGGCGATCACCGGGGAGGCGCTGGCGGAACGGATTTTAGACGTGTTCCTCGCCACCGAGTTCGAGGGCGGCCGCCACCAGCGCCGGGTGGACAAGGTGACGGCGCTGGAAAACTGAACCAGAAGCAAACGGCGCCTCCCCCTGGGAGGCGCCGTTTTTACAGATCCTTCAACACTTCGTCCAGCTCCTCCGGCGTGTACAGCGCGTTGAGCGCCGCCGTCATCGCCTTGGCGCTCATGTGCTCGGGCAGGTCCAGCCGCCGCAGGAGCGCCGCCCTGCGCGCCGCCGCCTCCGGCACGCCGGACAGCCCCAGCGCAAACAGGTCCGCCGCCGTCAGGTCTCCCGCCGGGCGGCAGGGGGCGGAGCCGTCCAGCACCGTGGCCCCGGCGCGGAGGATGGCCTGCCGCAGCACATCGGGCTTCATCCCCTCCACCCCCAGCTTGCCCTCTTTTCCCGGGGCGCGCTTGCGCCGCTCCTTGCCCGTCACGTCCGGGATATAGGCGTGCTTCACCTGTCCCCTGGGGATGGCCCCCTTCAGGTAGCTGCGGATGACGAATCCCGCGCCGTCCGAGTCAGTGAGCACAATCAGCCCCCGCTGTTCGGCCAGCCTGCGCAGAAGCGCCAGCCGCTCGGCGTCCTTGAACACCCCGAAGCCCGCCGTCTCCAAAATCAGGGTGTCCGCCACCGCCGCCACTGCGGCCTTGTCGTACCGGCCTTCTACTACAATAGCTTCTTGAATTCTCATAGTAATCTCCCAGATACAAAGCAGCTCCGTTGCCGGCCAGAAATAGAACGCTCACAGCTTTGCCGGTCACGAGCTTAAAGCTTGGTTACTTTTTCTTTCAAGAAAAAGTAACCGCCGCCCTCCGGCCCGAGGCCAGCTCCATCAGCAGCCCTGTGAGCAGCTCCCGCTCCTGGCCGTAGGAGGATTTCAGCTCGATATCCGCCTGGGCGCACCGCCCCACGGCGTACCGGCACCAGGGCAGGGAGAACCGCCGGGCGGCGTCCATCAGCTTGTCCGCCTGGTAGCCCGACTTCATCCCCCACAGCTCCATGAATTCGCCCCGGCCCTTCCCCCTGTCCAGGTACAGCCGGGCGGTGTACAGCTGCCGGAAGTACTTGCCCATGGCGGCCAGGATCATGATGGGAGGCTGCTGGCTGTGGAGCAGGTCGGCCAGCACCGAGGCGGCCTTGTCGAAATCCTTGCGGGCCATGGCGTCGGTCATCTGGAACACCACCGCGTCGATCTGGGGGATGGCCACCGCGTCCATATCCTCCCGGGTGACCCGGGTGTGAGGGGAATAGGCGGCAATTTTGGCGATCTCCGCCGACAGGGTGTTCATCAAGTCGCCGCACAAAAAGATGAGGTAGCGGGCGTCCTCGGTGTCCACGCCCTTGCCTGCCTTTTTAAACTGGCGGCAGATCCAGTCGGTCAGATCCCCCTGGCTCTGCCGCTGGAAATCCACCACCGCCCCCTCCCGCTTGAGCAGCCCCGCCAGCTTGGACCGCCCGTCCGCCTTGTAGGGCAGCAGGTCGTATACAAACACCATGCAGCAATAGTCCGGCAGCTCCTCCAGCACCTTCACCAGCCGCTCCCGGGGCTTTTCCCCCAGGCCGTACAGGTCGAAGTCGGTGACAATGACCAGGGTGCGCCCGCTCATCATGGGCAGGCAGTCCGCCGCCTGCTCGATCCAGTCCACCGAGCAGTCCTTCCCCTGGGCGGCGTGCAGGTTGAACTCCTCCAGCCCGGCGGGCAGCAGGGCCTGCTTGAGCTGCCCCAGATAGTACTCCCGCAAAAACGCCTCCTCCCCGTGGAAGAGGTAGAGCTTTTTGGGCGCGCCCTCCTTGATGGCCCGCTTCAGCTCCCGCATGGCGGTGTTGTCCGCTTTATCCTTTTTCGGCGGCATGGAGACCGCCCCCTTTCGTCGTGTAAATTCCCACCCGGTCCCCCCGCACCCGGACGGTGACCGAGCCGTCCTCATCGGTGCGGTAGACCGCCGCCCCCGCCGCCTCCAGCCGCTCCAGCGTCTCGGGCGCGGGGTGGCCGTAGGCGTTGTTTGCCCCGGCGGAGATCAGCACCAGCTCGGGCGACACGGCCCGGAGGAATTCCCCGCAGCTGGAGTTTTTAGAGCCGTGGTGGCCCGCCAGCAGCACCTCCACGTCCGGGATGGGCTGGTATTTCACCAGCATTTTCTCCACAAAGGCGTCGGCGTCCCCGGTGATGAGCACGTCGAAGTCCCTGTAGCTGCAAAGGGCAAACAGCCCCGACTCGTTGGAGCGCCCCGCGCCCAGGGGCGGGTACAGGGTCAGCGCCGCCTCCCCCAGGGGGCGGGTCTGCGTGCCGTCCACCAGCACCACCTCGGCGCCCTCCGCCCGGGCCAGCGCCCGCAGGCGGCCCAGCGCGTCCGCTTCCCCCTCCTCCGCGGGAATTGCCACCCGCTCCACCTTCATGCGGTAAAAGAGCTGCTCCACCCCGTTGATGTGGTCCGTGTCCAGGTGGGTGAGTACCAGCACGTCCAGCCGGGTGCGGCCCATGGCGGCAAAATAGTCCGCCGCCGTGTCCCCGGCGCTGCGGGAGCCGTTTCCGCCGCAGTCCACCAGCGCCGCCCTCCCCGCCGACAGCAGCGCGGTGGACGAGCCCTGGCCCACGTCCAGGGCGGTGATTGTCAGACCGGCGCGCTCCGCCTCCAGCCGTCCCAACCCGATGGCGGCGCACAGCGCAAGGGCCAGCGCCAGCGCCGGAACCAGGGGCCGCTTTGGCCGCTGCTTTCCCACAGCCGCCGCCAGAAGGGCCAGATACGCCCCCGCCAGCCAGATCATGCAGTACGGGTTGTCCGCCCCCAGCGAGGCGAAGGGGAACTTCCCCAGCAGCAGGACCACCCACCGGGCGTACCAGCCCAGCAGTCCGGCGGCAGCCCCCAAGACAGCGGCCGGGCCGGGGAGGAACACCGCCAGCGTCCCCAGCGCCAGGGCGCACACCATCAGCAGAGACAGCGCCCACAGCGCCAGCACGGAGGACAGGGGCGACAAAATCAGGATCTGCCCGAAGTACAGGGCGATGAGGGGGACGGTGAACAGCATCGCCCCCAGGGCGGTGGACACGCTGGTGAGCGCCATCCGCCCCGCCTTCCACAGCAAAAGCTTTCCCCACGCCCCCTTGGGCGGGCGCTTGTGCCTGAGGGGACGGTACATCCAGCGAAACAGGGGTTCCGCCGCCAGCTGGATGCCCGCCACCGACGCAAAGGACAATTGCAGGCCCACGCTGGCCGCGGCAAAGGGGTTCTGAATCAGCAGCACCAGCAGCGCCGCCCCCAAGGCGGACGGCCCGTCCCCCTCCCGCCCCGCCAGGGGCGCGGCCAGCAGGGCGCACTGCATGATCACCGCCCGGAGGGCCGACGGGGCTCCCCCTGCCATCAGGGCGTAAAACAGCAGCAGCGGGGCCATGGCCAGGGCGGTTTTCCGATTGTTCCCGCACAGCAGCAGCCCCAGCCCCACCAGGAAGGAGATGTGGAACCCGGACACCACCAGCCCGTGCATCAGCCCCGCCCGGTTAAAGGCGGAATAGAGCGTCCCGTCCAGCCCGGTTTTGTCCCCCAGGGTGACGGCGGCGGCGATGGGGGCGGCGGTTTCGTCAAAGGCGGCGTAAATGCCGTCCCTAAGCCCGCGGGCGCACAGAGCAGGCCAGTGGCGCAGGGGAACCCGTCCGGCGGCCTCAATGTCCGCATCCCCGCCGCAATACGCCAGCAGGTATATCCCCTTGGCGGTATAGTAGGTGGTCTCGTCTCCGTAGGCGCGGTCGGACAGCCGCACCCGGGCGGAGCAGGCGAGCCGGTCCCCCGGCTTCAGCCCGCCCCAGTCCTCCGGGCCGTAGGCCAGGGCGTCCGGCGCGAAAAAGCCGCCGTCCAGGCGGACGGTGACGGAATACCCGCCAATGGAGGTGGGCATGGGATAGGAAGCCACCTCCCCGGACAGGGCCACATCCTCCCCCACCCAGCCCTCCGCAGGGGCCCGGAACAGGGCGAAGTACGCCCCGGCCCATCCCAGCGCCAGCACCCCGCCCAGGCAAAAGGCCACCGCCCGCCGGGAGCACTGCCAGCGGACATACCGGGACAGCGCCCCTTTGTCCCGGCGCCTGCGCAGCGGGACAGGGCCCTCCCCTCGCCGGGGCCGGGCGCACACCCATACCGCCAGCGACGCCCCCAGCAGGGCGGCAGCCGCCAAAAACGCCGGTCCGCCGGCCTCAAAATAGCACGCCCACAGGCAGGCGGCGGCGAAGCCCCCGGAAAACCAGGCCAGTTTCCGCATACCGCCGCCCCCTTCCCAAACGCGTTCTCCCCTATTTTATCCGCAATGGGGGGACAAGTCAACGCGGCGGGGGAAATTTGTGGCGGGACTTGTCAAACCCGCCCCGGTCTGATATGCTGGGAGAACCGACAAAGGAGCTGATTCGATGTACATATTCGACCTGGACGGCACCATCACCGACACCAACGGCATCTGGCAGGATGTGGATCTGGAATTTCTGGCCCGCCGGGGCCTCACCCACACCCAGGAGTACCAGCGGGTGGTGGAGCGCTCCATCTTCCCCCTCGCCGCCCAATTCACCAAGGAGTACTATCATCTGCCCGAGTCCCCGCAGGATATCATGTCGGAGTGGGACGCCATGGCCGGCCTCCATTACCGGGAGCTGGCCCGGCTCAAGCCCGGAGCGGAGGACTACCTGCGCCAGTGCCGGGCGGAGGGCCGCCCCATGGCCGTATTCACCGCCTGCCGCCCCGCCATGTGCCGGGCGGTTCTGGACCGGTTTCAGCTCACGGACCTGTTCGGCCACATTGTCTTCGCCGAGGAGATCGGCCTGGAAAAGCGCGACCCCCAGTGCTTTGTGGCGCTGGGCCGCCTGCTGGGCGTCCCCCTGGGGGACTGCGTCCTCTTCGACGACAGCCCGGACAACTGCGCCACCGCCCAAAAGGCGGGCATGACCGCCGTGGGGGTGTACGACGGCTACTACGCAGGCCGCCAGGAGGAGTTGAAGGCGGCGTGCAGCCGCTATATCCGCTCCTTCCAGGAGCTGGTGCGCAAATAGATTGGCAAACGCCTCCCTTCCCACATAGAATGTGGGGCAAAGGAGGTGTTTACCCACATGGAAGATATGATCCCATGCGCGCTGAAGGACCAGGAGGTATTCCAGCGGGTGTGGCAGCGGGTGATGGCGGGGCGGCCGGAGGACAGCAGCCCCATCCGGCCCGGCCCATCCGGCGGAGGAGACGTATCCTGCCAGTGCCTGAAGGACCTGATGCGCCAGGACGGGGAGGGCCTGCCCCAGTCGTGCCGGTCCGACGGGGACGCCGCCCCCCCGGAGGCTCCCCCCATGGAGGAGGCCCCAGCTCCCCAGCCCCCCGGCCCGCCCGCCGGGGACCTGCCGCCCCAGGAGGGGAACGGCTGGGGCGGCGACCTGCCCGCCCTCTGGGAGGAGCCCCAGGGCAGCGACGACCGGGCCGCCCGCCTGCGCCGCCACGTGATGGACGCGCTGGAGGGCTGGCAGTTCTACCGCCACCTGGCCCGCCGGGCCCGGGGGACGGACGCCAGGGCGCTCAACAGCCTGGCCGGGGAGCTGCATAAGCACGCCCGGAAGCTGTCGGCCGCCTATTTCCTGCTCACCGGGCTGCGCTACTGGCCCACCGAGCTGCTGGGCGCGCCCGCCATCCCGTCCTACTGGGGGGCGCTGCGCAGCCGCCACCAGGCCGAGCAGCGCCAGGAGACCGCCTTCCGCCTGGCCGCCGACGACTGGGAGGATCCGGATATGCTGGAGCTGTACGGCGAGCTGGCCGACGCCTGCCAGCAGCGGTGCCGACGCCTGCGGGCGCTGCTGGAGCAGGGCGTGTGACTACTTAGTTGGGAAAGAGGACGCCGGAGCCTGTGGCCCCGGCGTTCTCCCTATTCCCGCCGGCAGCGATAATAGCGAAAATCCCCCTCGTCCCCGACATGCTGAAAGCCGAGCTTTTCCAGAATGTGCTGGCTGCGGGTGTTTTTGACCACGGTGTCCGCGTTGACCGCCGCCATATCCAGGACGTCAAACGCATACCGAAGGGCCAGCCGCTCCGCCTGTGTGCCGTAGCCCCGGCCCTTTACCCCGTCGTTCTGCATATGGACGCTGAGGGTGCACTCCCGTTTCTCCCGGTCGATCTGCTTCAATTGCAGCTCCCCCACCGGCGCGCCGCCCTTTAAAATGGCGAAGAGGACGCGGTCCGGCGTCTGCTTTGCGTCAAAATACCGGTCTACCGCCTCTTTACTGTAGCAGTAGGGCGAGAACAGGCCCATATCCATATAGATGGCCGGGTCGTTCTCCCAGCCCTGATACAGCTGATGGCAAAGCTCCCGCGTCATGACGCACAGCGATATCTGATCCATGTCCAAACCTCCCATCCGGTTGATTCGCGTCCATTCTATCATACCGGTTCCTCTTTGGCAACAGAACGCCTCTGTACTTTTCCGGCCCGGTCTGGTATAATGTCTCTACTTGACGAAAGGAATCTGATTACATATGCTGACGCCGGAACAGACACTGGAATTCTGCCGCCTCCGTCGGGAGGTCATCGCTCAAAACTATAAAACCCTCAACCCCGAGCAGCAAAAGGCCGTGCTGGCCACCGAGGGGCCCCTGCTGCTGCTGGCGGGGGCGGGGTCGGGCAAGACCACCGTGCTCATCCACCGGGTGGCCAACCTCATCCGCTACGGCCGGGGGTCGGACTGCCTGGAGGCGCCCGAGTGGGCCACAGAGGACGACCTGGCCTTTCTCCGGGATTACGCCGCCCACCCCGACAAAGAAAAACGCCTCCAGGCCGACCGGCTGTGCGCCCTGGACCCCGCCGCCCCCTGGACCATCATCGCCATCACCTTCACCAACAAGGCCGCCGGGGAGCTGAAGGCCCGGCTGGAAAGAATGCTGGGCCCCTCCGCCCGGGACGTGTGGGCGTCCACCTTCCACTCCGCCTGCGTGCGCATCCTGCGCCGGGACATTGAGAAGCTGGGCTTCCCCTCCTCCTTCACCATCTACGACACCGACGACTCCCAGCGGGTGATGAAGGACTGCATCAAGGAGCTGCGCTTTGACGACAAGCAGTTCCCCGCCCGCTCGGTGCTGGCCGCGATTTCCCGGGCCAAGGATAAGCTCCAGCTGGCGGCGGATTTCGCCCGGGAGTGCGATGCCTCCGGCGACTTCCGGCTGCAAAAAATCGCCCAGCTGTATACCGAGTACGAAAAACGCCTGTGGGAGGCCGGGGCGCTGGACTTCGACGACATCATCCTGCACACCGTCCGGCTCTTGCAGGATCACCATGACGTGCTGGAATATTACCAGAAAAAATTCCGCTACGTCCTCATCGACGAGTACCAGGACACCAACAACCTGCAATACCTGCTCTCCTCCCTGCTGGCCGGAGGCCGGGAGAACATCTGCGTGGTGGGGGACGACGACCAGTCCATCTACCGCTTCCGGGGGGCCACCATCGAAAATATCCTCTCCTTCGAGGACCAGTACAGGGGCTGCCGTACCATCCGCCTGGAGCAGAACTACCGCTCCACCAAGAGCATTCTGGCCGCCGCCAACGCGGTGATCCGCCACAACCAGGGCCGCAAGGGCAAGGAGCTGTGGACGGCGGGCCGGGAGGGGGAAAAGGTGCAGCTTTACACCGCCATGAACGAGAACGATGAGGCCCGGTTCGTGGCGGACAAGCTGATGGAGGACTACCGCGCGGGAAAACGGTGGAACAGCCACGCCATCCTCTACCGCATGAACGCCCAGTCCAACCAGCTGGAGGTGGCCTTCAAGCGCAGCGGCATCCCCTACAAGGTCATCGGCGGTACCCGGTTCTTCGACCGGGCGGAGGTCAAGGACATGCTGGCCTACCTGTGCGCCATCCACAACCACGCCGACGACCTGCGCCTCACCCGCATCATCAACAATCCCCCCCGGGGCATCGGCCAGACCACGGTGGACAGGGCCCGGGACATCGCTTTGCGTGAGGGGCTGTCCCTGTGGGAGGTGGCGTCCAACGCCTCCGCCTACCCGGAGCTGCAAAAGCCCGCCCCCAAGCTGGCCCAGTTTTCCGCCATGCTGGAGGAGCTTTCCGCCCTGTCCCGCACCATGGACCTGCCCAGCTTCTATGAGGAGGTGGTCGCCCGGACGGGCTATGCCGCCGCCCTCCAGCTGAAAAACGACATTGAGAGCCGCACCCGGCTGGAAAACGTGCGCGAGCTGCTCACCTCCATCAACGGCTACGTGGAGAACGCCGAGGGGGAGCCCTCCCTGGCGGGCTTTTTGGACGAGATCGCCCTGTACACCGACCTGGACAGCCACGACCCCGACGAGGACGCGGTAGTGATGATGACCATGCACTCCGCCAAGGGGCTGGAGTTCCCCACGGTGTTCGTGGTAGGCATGGAGGAGGGCATCTTTCCCGGCATTCGGGCAATCGGGGAGGCGGAGGAGATGGAGGAGGAGCGGCGGCTGTGCTATGTGGCCCTCACCCGGGCCAAGGAGCGGCTCTACCTCACCTGCGCGGGCCAGCGGATGCTCTTCGGCCGCACCAGCTCCAACCGGCCCTCCCGGTTCGCCGGGGAGATCCCGGCGGAGCTGCTGGAGCAGTCCGGGCGGTCCTACTTGGACCCCGCGCCCACGGCTGGGGATGGGGACGATTGGGACTTCGACCAGACCCCCCGCGTATCCACCCACCGGGAGCCCTACCGCCAGGGCGGCGCCCCCCAAGGCGCCCCGGGCGGCAGGGAGCGGCGCAGCGCCTACAGCCCCCCCCGCCCACAAAAACCCGCTCCCCGGCCCGTGTTCCGCTCCGCCCTGTCCGACCCAGGCCCCGCCCTGCCCGACTACCAGAAGGGGGACATGCTGGAGCACAAGGCCTTTGGCCGGGGCATGGTGCTGTCCACCCAGAAGGTGGGGGGGGACACCCTGCTGGAGATCGCCTTCGACGGCGTGGGCACCAAGCGTCTGATGCTGAAATTCACCGCCCAGCACATGAAAAAATTGTAGAGGGGGATGACTATGCGCATCGTTATCAGCATTTTCGCAGTTCTATTCGGACTGCTGCACATCATCGCGGCGGCGGCCCAGTTCAAATCTAAAGACCCCGCCGTCCGGGGCAGTGCCGCCTTGATGGCCTGCGGCGGCGTGCTGCTCCTTTCTTCCGCCATTGCCCACCTTGCCTATGGCGGTTCAGGAGGTTGGATGGTCGCGCTGTCCGCGGCGGTGTGCGGCTTTCTACCCATCTGCTTCGCGGCATATTTGAACGGCAAACGGTCAGACAGCTCCCACCCCTCCCACCACCTCGTCCGGGGGGCCATAGCCGTCTTGCTGGTAATCGGAATGGCCGTCTGGTAATCAAACGCGCCGGGGACTGACAGTCCCCGGCGCGTTTCGCATCTGTTACAGCTGGCGGTACATGGCCTCCGCCCCGGCCTTGCCCACGATGTCGGCCACGGAGAGCACCTCCACCCGGATGAGCTTTTCACCGAACTTCAGCTCCAGCACGTCCCCCGCCTTCACATCGTAGGACGCCTTCACCGGCCTGCCGTTGGCGCTCACCCGTCCGGCGTCGCAGGCCTCGTTGGCCACCGCCCGGCGCTTGATGAGCCGGGACACCTTCAGCCACTTGTCCAATCTCATAAACAGCCCTCCACAGCGTAATTCCCACCCCAAGGGGGTGGGAATGTGAGCTTCATTACTGCGCCACAGTGTCCTTCAGCGCCTTGCCCGCCTTGAACACGGGCACCTTGGAGGCGGGGATCTCAATCTGCTCTTTGGTGTGGGGGTTGCGGCCCATGCGGGCGGAGCGGCTCTTCACCTCGAAGGAGCCGAAGCCCACCAGCTGCACCTTCTCACCCTGCACCAGGGACTCGGTGATAACGTCCACCATAGCGGCCACGGCGGCGTCGCTGTCCTTCTTGGACAGGCCGGTCTTCTCCGCCACGGCGGCAATCAGCTCAGTTTTATTCATGTGTCGTAATTCCTCCTGAAACTCAAATTTTCTTTTGCGGCAGCGCCGCGTATATACTTACAAGCGCGGCGTGGCGCAGTAAGCCGTCTCAATGGGTCTGCCTCAGCTGTTCCTTGGCCTGGGCCCACAGGGCCAGGAACTCCTCCCGGGAGAGCTTGTCCGTGGTTTTTCCCTGCCCGGCGGCCAGCTCCTCCACCCGGCGGAACCGGGCGGCGTTTTTGGAGATGTTGGCGTGCAGGGCCTCCTCCGGGTCCACCCCCGCCGCGCTGCACGCGCACACCGCCACAAACAGCAGGTCCCCCAGCTCCTCGGCCAGACTGCCATCCCCGGCCCGGGCGGAGCGGACCTCCTCCAGCTCCTCGCCCAGCTTGTCCACGGCGTCGTCCAGCCCGTCCCAGGGGGCCCCGGCCCGCACCGCTTTCTTCAGCACCTTCTCCGCCCGCCACAGGGCCGGCAGGCTGGCGGCCACCGCCTCCAGCGCGTCGGCCTGGGTGAGCTGGCCCTTCTCCTTCTTTTTCAGCTCCTCCCAGTTGGACAAGACCTCGCCGGTGGAGCCGACGCTCACATCCCCAAACACGTGGGGATGCCGGTAGATGAGCTTTTTACACACCCCGTCCGCCACGTCGTCCAGGGTGAAGCGCCCCGCGTCCTCCTCAATGGAGGTGTGGAAGTAGACCTGGAGCAGCACGTCCCCCAGCTCCTCCCTGAGCCCGTCCACATCTCCCTTATCGATGGCCTCGGCCACCTCGTACGCCTCCTCCAGAAAGTTGCGGCGGATGGAGGCATGGGTCTGCTCCTGGTCCCAGGGACAGCCGCCGGGATGGCGCAAAATGCGCACAATCTCCGCCAGATCACGGCAGTTATAGGACTTTTTCATCGACCAATTTACCATAGTATCACCTGAATTGCAAGAGCTTTTCCGCTCCCATACAGTTTTTTACAATAATTTTTTGCAAATTTCTCATTCCACCCGCAGGATACGGGCCAATTTTTCCCCCTTGGGGATGAGAGTCAGGTCGTCCTTGGAGATCGCGCGGGTGAAAATAATGAGGCCGAAGTACACTACCACCCCTACCCCGATGGCCCCGAACACCGCCAGGGCGGCGCCGGTGCGGCTGAGCGCCAGCTCCGCTGCGCCGTCCGGCAATAGCTCCTGCGTCTCCGTCACAAAGATTTTCAGCCCCAGGAACGCCTTGGTCATCAGACCGTTCACCGCCCAGACGGACGCCCCCATGGCGGCAGCGGCCCCCGCCGGCTTGACAAACACCCGGGCCATACTCAGGGAGCGGGGCAGGGTGCGCTTGATGATAAACATATCCAGCAGCGCGATGAGCCCAAAGCAGGCCACGGTGGAGATGGCCCCTCCCCTGATGCCCACATCCTCATTACCGATGAGCACATAACCCACCGCCAGCTTCAGCGCACAGCCGATGACGGTGGTGGCCATGGGCAGCGCCACCATCTGGTGGGCCTGGAGGATGGAATTACTCACCAGCATAAAGCACACCGCGATGGACGCCACGCCCAGCACCGACAGCATCCACCCCGCCAGCGCCACGTCGGTGGACGGATAGAGCAGGCGGATGATGGGCTCGCCCAGCACAAACAGCCCCACCCCGGCGGGTATGGCCAGCAGGGCGGTGGTACGCAGGGTAGTCTCGCTGATCTGGGCGGCCTGGCGGCGGCGCTTCACCTTCAGCGCGGCGGACACGTGGGGGATGACGCTGGCGGTGAGGGGCACCATGAAGGAGGCGGGCAGGTTATAGAGGGTCAGGGCCTTGTCATACATCCCCTTCATGTCCCGGGCGGCGTCCTCGGTAAGCTTCAGCGCGTCCTGGAGGCGGCCCAGCATGATGCTGGTGTCCAGGATGTTGGTCAGGGCGATGACGGAGGAGCTCAGGGTGATGGGGATGGCCAGCCGCGCCAGCGTGAACAGGATGTCACGGCTGGCCTCCGGCTCGTCCCCGCTCTCCGGCAGGGTTCGCACGTGGCCCCGGTAGCAGAGGTACACGTACAGCGCCCCCAGCATACAGCCCACCGACACCCCCAGGATGGCCCCGGCGGCGGCCATCGACTCCCCCATATCCTGCCGCATGAACAGGGAGGCCAGGGCCAGGCCGATGACCAGCTTGCACAGCGCCTCGATGACCTGGGACACGGCGGTGGGCGTCATCAGGGCGTGGCCCTGGAAATACCCCCGGAAGGCGGACAGCGGGCAGATGAAAAACACCGCCGGGGCTAGGGCCAGAATGCTGTAAGCCGCGTGGCTGTCCCGCATCAGGTCGGCCAGCTGGTGGGGGAAGAAGGCCATGATGCAGAAGCTGACGGTGCCCAGCACGCAGAAGGTGGCCAGGGCCAGCGAGAACACCTTTTTCACCTGGTTCCCCCGGTCCACGGCGTTGGCCTCGGACACCATCTTGGACAGGGCCACCGGCAGGCCGCCGGTGGAGATGATAATGAGCAGGGAGTAGATGTTATAGGCGGTATTAAAGTCGGCGAAGCCCGCGTCGGACAAAATCCCGCCCAGGGGGATCTTATACAGCGCCCCGATGAGCTTGACCACAATGACGCTGGCCGTCAGGATGGCGGCGCCGCCGAAAAAGGAATTCTTTTTTGGGGTGGAAGCAGACATATCCTCAGACCTTTCCCATCACTTGAAGAGCAGGGGCAGAGCATACCGGCTGACCTCGTCCTTGATCTTATCCAGGTCCAACGTCAAAAACGCCCCGTTTTGGTATATGACGCGGCCCCGGGCCATATTCATCGCCACATTGGAGCCGTGGGCGGAGAACACCAGGTTTTCCGCCTCGCCGTGGCAGGGGATGAGGTTGGGGGCGCTGAAGTCCACCAGGATGAGGTCGGCGATGCGCCCGGCCTCAATGCGCCCGGTGTTCCGGCCCAGGGCGCGGGCTCCGTTGATTGTGGCCATCTCCAGGGCCTGCCGGGCGGTGACGGCCATGGGGTCGCAGGCCACGCCGTTGTGGAGGATGGCGGCCAGCTTCATGTCCGCAAACATGTCCACGCTGTTGTGGGAGCTCACCCCGTCGGTGCCCAGGGCCACGTTCACCCCGGCCCTCCCCATGGCCGGGATGGGGGCCACCCCCGAGCCCAATTTCAGGTTGGAGTAGGGGTTATGGACACAGGATACGCCCTTCCGGGCCATGACGGCCCAGTCCTCGGGGGCGGTGTAGACGCAGTGGGCGGCAATGGCCCGCACATCCCACACCCCGTACTGGTCCAGCAGCTGGATGGGGGTGAGCCCGTGATAGCGGGACTTGCATTCCTCGTGCTCTTTTTTAGTCTCCGAGATATGCACGTGCATACCCAGCGCGTGCTCCCGGGCGAAATCGGCCACCCACTTCCACACCGGGGCACAGGAGGTGTATTCCGCGTGGATGGAGGCATCCACCAGGATCTGCCCATCCCCGGCGTTGTGCCAGTCCTCATACAGGCGGATATGGTTCCCACAGTCCTCACATTTGTCCGGGGAAAAGGTCTCCGGGCTGTCGAAATACACCGCGCCCACTGACAGGTTGGCGGAAATGCCCGCGTCCAGCACCTGCTTTGCGATCACCCCGGGGCGCATATACATGTCGGCGATGCAGGTGACGCCGGAGGCAATCATCTCCGCCAGCCCCAGCCCCGTGGCGGAGGCCAGGGAACGGTCGTCCCAGCGGTCCTCGGCGGGGAAGATGAAATCCTGGAGCCAGCTTTGCAGGTCGTGCCCCCCGCCGTACCCCCGCATGAGGGTCATGGGCACGTGGGTGTGGCAGTTGACAAAGCCGGGCATCATCACCTTGCCGGTGCAGTCGATGGTCTGGTCAAAATCCCCCACGGGGCGCTCCGCCCCCACATAGGAGATTTTTTCCCCCGCCACCGCCACAAAACCGTCCCGCAGGGTGGCAAACCCCTCGTCCATCAGCAGGGCGGTGACGTTGGTAAACAGCGTAGTCATAAACAGGCTCCCCCTTTACAGCTTTTCCAGGCAGGCCAGCACCAGCCGGGAGAATTTGTCCCTGGCCGCGGCGGCGGCGTCCAGCACCTCCTGTTCGGACAGGGGCTGGTCCAAAATGCCCGCCGCCATGTTGCTGAGCAGGGTGAAGCCCAGAATTTCCATGCCGCAGTGGCCGGCCACGATGGCCTCCGGCGCGGTGGACATGCCCACCGCGTCGCCGCCCAGAATCCGGGCGGCCCGCACCTCGGCGGGGGTCTCGTACTGGGGGCCGTAGCAGTAGAAGTACACCCCCTCCCGCAGGGGGATGGACAGCTCTGCGGCGGCCTGGCGGGCTACCTCCTGGAGGCGGACGGTATACAGGTGGGAGGCGTCAGGGAAGCGCACGCCGAACTCCGGGAGGTTGGCCCCCCGCAGCGGGGACTCGGAGAACAGCTTGATCTGGTCGGTGATGAGCATCAGGTCCCCCGCCTGCCAGTCGGTGCGCACACACCCGGCGGCGTTGGTGACCACAAGGGTGTCGCAGCCCAGCAGGCGCAGCACCCGTACGGCGTAGGATACCTCGTCATACCCGTACCCCTCATAGTGGTGCATCCGGCCCTGCATGACGGCCACGTTCCTGCCCGCCAGCACGCCGAACACCAGCTGCCCCTTATGTCCCGGGGCGGTGGACGCCTTGAAGTGGGGAATCTCACCGTAGGAGATGGCGGTGGGATTTTCCACCACGTCGCCCAGGAAGCCCAGGCCGGAGCCCAGCACCATGGCAACTTTGGGGATAAATCCCCCGATTTTTTCCTTAATGTAATCAGCGCTCTGCCGGTATTGCTCAAATGTGTACGCCATAGCCGCACCCTCCCATAATAAATTTTTGATGATTCAATATAGTTTACACCACTTTCCCACAAAAATCAATGAACAGGATATAAATTCCGCAAAAAGCCCGCAGGTTTTGTGAACGCTCCCCGTTGCTTTTTTAGCTGGATTGGAGTAAAATACCGCCGACTACAATTTTAAGGAGGCCGGACGGATGCGAGACGGCTTTGTAAAGGCGGCGGCGGGTACGCCGAAAATCCGGGTGGCGGACTGCGAATACAATGCGGGGCAGATCATTGCCCTGATGGGGGAAGCGGCCGCGCAGGGTGTAAAGGTGCTGGCCCTGCCGGAGCTGTGCGTCACCGGGTACACCTGCGGCGACCTGTTTTTGCAGCCCACCCTGCTGGACGGGGCGGAGCGGGCGCTGGCGCGGATTTTGGAAGAGACCAGGGGGCTGGATATGCTCACCGCCCTGGGCCTGCCGGTCAGATGCCAAAACAAATTGTATAACTGCGCCGCAATAATACAAAAAGGCGCGATCCTGGCGCTGTCCCCCAAAACCCATATTCCCAATTACGGGGAATTCTATGAGGCCCGCTGGTTTGCCTCCCCTTCCGAGACGCTCAATGGCTGTGAATTTGAACTGGCGGGACTGCCGGTGCGCATGGCCACCCATCCGCTGGTGGAATGCGGGACGGTGCCGGGGCTGGTCATCGGCGTGGAGATCTGCGAGGATTTGTGGGCCCCGGCGCCCCCTTCCGTCCGGCTGGCGGCGGAGGGAGCCACCCTCATCCTGAACCTGTCCGCCAGCGATGAGGTGGCCGGCAAGGCGGATTACCGCCGCCAGCTGGTGACAAGCCAGTCCGGGCGGCTGGTGTGCGGCTATATCTACGCCGACGCGGGGGAGGGGGAGAGCTCCACCGACCTGGTATTCACGGGGCACAACATGATCGCGGAAAATGGGACGCTGCTTGCGGAGGGCCGGTTCAGCACCGGGCTGACCATCAGCGAGATTGACGTACAGCGGCTGACCTATGAGCGGCAGAGGATGAACACCTACGCCTCCCCGCCCGGCGATGGGTATACCTTCTCTGATTACTGCAAATTTGAGCGGGAGGAAACCACCCTCACCCGCCCCGTCTCCCCCACCCCCTTCATCCCGGCGGACACGGGGGCCCGGGAGCAGCGCTGTGAGGAAATCCTCACCATCGCCGCCCTGGGGCTGAAAAAGCGGCTGGAGCACACAAACGCCGCCTGCGCCGTGGTGGGGCTGTCCGGCGGCCTGGACTCCACCCTGGCCATCCTCATCGCCGCCAAGGCGTTCGATCTGCTGGGCCGGGACCGTCAAGGGATTCTAGCTGTCACCATGCCCTGCTTCGGCACCACCCGCCGCACCCGCTCCAACGCGGAGCTGCTGGCCCGGGAGCTGGGGGCGCAGTTTATGGAGGTGAACATCGGCGCGGCGGTGGAGCGGCACTTTGCCGACATCGGCCAGTCCATGGACGACCACAGCGTCACCTTTGAAAACGCCCAGGCCCGGGAGCGCACCCAGGTGCTCATGGATCTGGCCAACCAGCGGGGGGGGCTGGTCATCGGCACCGGGGACCTGTCCGAGCTGGCCCTGGGCTGGGCCACCTATAACGGCGACCACATGTCCATGTACGCCGTCAACGCCTCCATCCCCAAAACCCTGGTGCGGCATCTGGTGGCCTGGGAGGCGCAGCGCCGGGGCGGGCCAATCGGAGAGGTGCTGCGGGACATTCTGGATACCCCCGTCTCCCCGGAGCTGCTTCCCCCCAAGGACGGGGAGATCGCCCAAAAGACCGAGGACCTGGTGGGGCCCTACGAGCTCCACGACTTCTTCCTGTATTACGCCGTCCGCTGGGGCTTCCCGCCCCGGAAGGTGCTCCGCCTGGCCGCCTGCGCCTTTGGGGGGCGGTATGACCGGGAGGCGCTGCTCAAATGGCTGAAGAACTTCTACCGCCGGTTCTTCTCCCAGCAGTTCAAGCGCTCCTGCCTGCCTGACGGGCCCAAGGTGGGCTCGGTGGGGCTGTCTCCCCGGGGCGACTGGCGGATGCCCAGCGACGCCTCGGCAAAGCTGTGGCTGGATGAATTGGAGGAGCTTTCATAAAACACAAAGCGCCAGCCAGTCGCCCAATGGGGCCCCCACAAAGCCGCCTTTCGGCTTTGTGGGGAGAGGAGGCACAGCGAAATGAGTGAGCTTTGGCCGCAGGCCGAAGCGAGGGATATGGAGCTTGTGCCGACGAGGCGGATGCCCAGCGACGCCGCGGCAAAGCTGTGGCTGGATGAATTGGAGGGATTAGATTAACATGAATATCCTTGTCAGCCTATTCCTCACCTTCGCACGCATCGGCGTGTGCACCTTCGGCGGCGGCTACGCCATGCTGCCCATACTCCAGCGGGAGCTGGTGGAGGACAAAAAATGGGCCACCGAAACCGAGCTGGCCGACTACTACGCCGTGGGCCAGTGCACCCCCGGCATCATCGCGGTGAACACCGCAACCTTCGTGGGCCGCAGCCAGGCGGGTATCGCCGGAGGCGTCATCGCCACCCTGGGGCTGGTCTTCCCCTCCCTGGTCATCATTATGGTCATCGCCGCATTCCTGCAAAATTTCATGCACCTTGAATTTGTCATCCATGCCTTTAACGGCGTGCGGGCCGGGGTGGTGGCGCTGATTTTGTCCAGCGTCATCAAGCTGTTCAAAAACGCCGTCATGGACTGGCCCACCCGCGTCATCTACGCCGTGGTGTTGATCCTGGCCGGATACGGCGCCCTCTTCTCCCTGCCCCAGGGCGCGCTGGGGGCGGCGCTGGGCGTGCTGAGCTCCCCTGTGTTCCTGGTCATCGCCGCAGGCGCGGCGGGGCTGGGCGTGCGCTGGGCGAAGGGAGGGCTGAAATGATGGTGCTTCTCCAACTGTTCTTTGAGTTCTGCCGGGTGGGGCTGTTCTCCGTGGGCGGGGGGCTTGCCACCATCCCCTTCCTCACCGACCTGGGGGAGCGCACCGGCTGGTTCTCGCCCGGCGACCTGGCCAACATGATCGCCATCTCCGAATCCACCCCCGGCCCCATGGGGGTGAACATGGCTACCTATGTGGGCTTCCACACCGCCGGCGTGGTGGGGGGCGTGACGGCCACCCTGGGGCTGGTGTCCTCATCCATCGTCATCATCCTCATCATCGCCGGGTTTTTGGACAAGTTCCGCCAGTCCAAGGCTGTGGACGCGGTGTTCTACGGCCTGCGGGCGGCTTCGGTGGCCCTCATCACCGCCGCCCTGCTCCAGGTGGCCAAGGTCGCCTTGCTCCGGCCCGCCCAGGGCCTGGAAAGCGCCTTTCCCTACTACCCCGACTGGATCGCCATCCTCCTGGCCGCCGCCATCTTCATTCTGGCAAAGTTCACCCCGCTGAAAAAGCTCCACCCCATCTGCTTCATCGCCCTGGCCGCCGCGGCCGGGATCGTGTTCCAGATG
Source organism: uncultured Oscillospiraceae bacterium (assembly GCA_948670295.1). Lineage (GTDB taxonomy): Bacteria > Bacillota > Clostridia > Oscillospirales > Oscillospiraceae > Enterenecus. Next base: position 24,211 of record CAPOAR010000018.1, read on the forward strand.
TGACACAGAAGAGCCCCCGCCATTCTCATTTGAACGGCGGGGGCAAAAGGCTTTTTTAATTGTAGGCCCGGTAGAGGAATGTCACGATTTCGCCCCGGCTGCACACCTTATCGGGGGAGAAAGCGGTATCGCTGGTGCCGTTGGTCACGCCCTTTTCAACCGCCCAATCCACCGCATAGCCATAGGGGGCATCGGTGGGTACATCGGTAAAGCTGCTGGCCTGTGCGTCAGGCTTGTCAAAGGCTTGCCAAATGTAGCTGACGGCGGTTGCGCGGGTGCAGGGCGTACTACCGTCAAAGTTATCATCAATTATGCCTTTTTCCCGCGCCCACTGAACCGCCAGCTCCATATCTTCAGACGAGGATTTAACCTGTTCCTCACGGGCCGCGCGGTAGAGGAACGTCAAAATTTGAGCCTGGGTGCAGTTCTGCTCGGGAGAGAATTTGTCCTCCGCAGTGCCGTTGGTAATGTCACTCATCAGGGCCCAGGCCACGGGGTCACTAACCCACGTTCCGGTATCAACATCGGTAAACACATCGGAAACCAGGAGGGGTTCGCCAGAAAGCCGGTACAGCCAGAAACTTTTTCCCACTATGACTTGAAGCAAATCACCCTCGTCCAGCAGCTCATACAGACGCTCAGAGTTGAGAACAACATCTCCGTCCCCGTTGACATGGAAACCAGCCTCTGCGGCGGTTATGTTCCCCGCCACAAGAGTTTTTCCGTCCTTCGGGTCATCATATTCAAATTCCATCGGGTCATCAGTATTCAGAGGCACAAGGGAAATATCCTTCCCGGATTCCTGGACAAACAGCCGATAGAAAAGATACGCGCCTCCGGGCAAATCCTTAAACTGCCCCTCCTCGAAGGGGCCATCTTCCAGATCTGCGGCAGTGAAAGCACAAAGCCTAATCTCGTCTGCGGATTTAACGCCACTTACAACAATGTCTACCCCTTTGGGAGCAAGTTTCACATAACCGCTATCCCCACAGTCCTGAAAGGTTCCATAGGTGATATGGGTGTTGTTGCTGCCAGACCGCGCAAAGCCAACGAGCTTTATAGCCATTCTCTGCGATAGAAAAATGGTGCCGGAATTTTCCGGCGCTTTGGACGTGAGGTGTGCGCCCCCATCCGCCGCGAATGCTGGGACAGCCAGCCCCAGGCACAGGGCCAGCGCGAGGAAAAATGCTGAGATTTTTTTCATGTCCGTTTCTCTCCTTATAAAATGTTGTCCAACAGGCGGCGGCGGGGGACGGCTCCCCCGCCTTTTGCCCCTGCTGGAAACATAAAAGCGGCGTCGAGTTTTGAAAAACCCAACACCGCCTTGAATAGATCAATGCGAACACAGCGCACTACACCCATTCCCCCTTGAAAAACGGATGGAAAATGGATATAATGAGCCTGTGGTACAACGTTAAGTTGCTGTGTTGAGTGGTCAGGTCACTCGCGCAGGGCCGTGGGGTGTTGGAAGCGCCCCTCGGCCTGCCGCATTTATGCTTCCACCATGATTTTAGCCTATGCGCGGGGAAAATGCAAGCCCCATTTAGAAGTTTTAGGCGAAAATGCCCAGCCTTTGTGCCAACAGGTGAATACGGCAAAAAAGGAGCGCCAGCTTGCGGGCTGACGCTCCTTCTCTTTATGTTTCATCCGCTGTTAGAAGCGTTTCCGGATGGCCGCGGTATTCTTCCCGCTCCCCAGACAAAGGAAAATACTTCCTCATGAGGCCCCCGCTTTATGGCGCGGGGCTTCCCTTTTCCTCCTCCGCTTCGATGGCCCGGAACCGGGGCATGATGCCGATTTTGTCCGGGGTGTGCACTGGGAGCTGGTAGATATCGTGGCCGGGGAACTGGTTCCCCTCCACCAGGCAGGGGCCACCCGGGGTAAAGCATACGTCCCAGCCCACATAGCCCACCTCCGGGATCACCTGGGCGGCCTGGGTAACCAGCTCCACCGCCTTGTCCCAGTCGGGGAAGGTAAAGCCCTTGATGGGCGCCCCGGTGGCCGGATGGTTTTCGTACAGGTTCTTCTGCTTGTCCAGCGCCCGGTCGATGACCGTTCCCGTGTCCGGGTCCATGGGGGCCACCATGCCGCCGCTGTTGAAATTGTCCACGAATTTGCCGTTTCCGATGCGGAACATGGCGGTAACCAGATAGACCTTTCCGCTCTTCCCCCGGATGGTCACCATGCGCACGGTGTTGATGGAGCCGGGATAGATGGCCGCCACTGCCGGGTGCTGGGTGATGACCTCCTCCAGCTCCAGCAGGGGGGCCTTTTCCGCCAGGCGCTCATACAGCGCCTCCAGGGAGGGAAAATCCCCTGTGCTGAGCTTCTCGATGCCCCAGCCGCAGCTGCCCTGGGCGGGCTTGGCCATAAACTGGGGATGCCGGCCCAGGAAGGAGAGCACCTCCTCCCGGTTGTCCCCCGTCACCGCCGCCCAGTCCCGGTGCAGAAAGGGCGCAAACCGGGCGTTGAAGCGGATCTTGTCCCCAAAGTCCGCCATGTGGGCCTTGTCGTTATACTTCACCACGATCTCGTTGTTCCGCCCCCGGGTGAGGTAGGTGTCCCGCTGTTCCGGGGTGAGGTTATACATCTCGAACAGGTCGTAGTCCATATAGCCCGCGCCGTATTTCACCGCGCACTGCCGCATGTCCTGGAAGATGGCCCAGCGGGAGCGGCCCGTCTTTTTGTGGATGGAGCTGATTTTGTCCAGCATGGCCCGGTAATTCATGTTGAGCACCCGCTGGATGAGATATTTTGCCTTCATGGAAGCCTCCCCGGCGCGTCCGCCGCAATTCAAAGTACGGCTATTGTACCACATCCGGGGAAAAAGCGCAATGGCTGTGCGCTCAGCCCTGTGCGCCCAGCCGCAGGGAGGGCAGGGCCGCCCTGCTGAGCATGGCTGCCGCCTCGCACCGCAGCACCGGGGCGGCGGGGTCGAAGATCCCCTCCCCCTTGCCGCCCATGATGCCCGCCCGGGCCAGGTTCATGATGCAGGCGTAGTCCGGGTGGGCCTCGGTTACATCGGTGAAGCGCACCGTCTGGGTTGCCGGCTCCGTCCCCTCCCCCGCCAGGGCGGAGTACAGCCACCGGGCCAGCTCCGCCCGGGTGGCCGGACGGTCACAGTCCGCCGGGGCTGCGTCCATCATCCTGTTGGCGATGGCGTAGTCCACATAGGGCTGGTACCACGCCGCCCCGGTCTTGGCGGCAAAATCGGTCCCCTCTCCCCAGTAGATGTCCCGCACCCGGGCGGCCACCGTCACCGCCTCCGCCACAGTGATGGTGGCGTTGGGGGCGAAGGTGGCGGGGGTGTTCCCCTTCATCAGCCCCAGCTCATAGGCGCTCTTCACGTTGTCCGCGAACCAGTCGGACGCCCTCACGTCGGTGAACTGGCCCGCCCGGTAGCGGTTGACGGTTTTGAAGTTATCCAGCCCGTGCTTATCCCCCGGCGTGCCGCCGTAAAAGCCCGTGCCCAGCCGCTGCTCCTTGAGGGAGCCGTCCTCCTGCCGCGTGAGGCTCCACAGCACGCCGCCGCCACGGATAACCAGGGTGGTCTGCTCCCCGCAGTCGGCGTAGTCCACCCTGTCCATCACCTGCTTGTATTCGCCGTCCATGGCATCAAGTAGGTACAGGCTGCCGCCCCGGGTGATGACCGCGCCGGAGCTGCTCACCCGGGCCGCGCCGTCCAGCTCGGGGGCGCGCTTCATCTCGATCTTGCCCGTCTGGCTGTCGTACATCCAGCGCCAGCCCTCGGTGCTCTCGATGCCCGTGGCCTCATCCATGCCTCCGTCCCGGATCAGCACGTTCCAGGACGCCTCCAGCACGTTGTCCGCCAGCTTTTGAGGCTTATTGTCCTGGCCGCTGGCGTCCAGCCCCCAGCCCCACAGCTCATTGTCCGCAGTGACAGCCAGGCCGCCGCGGCCGCCAGCCTGCGCCCAGGTCACGTGATCCATCACTTTGACATAGTAATCGCCCAGGTATGGATTTTCCTTCCCCTTCTGCACATTTTCTTCGTACAGCCAGGGCGCGCCGTGCACGTCCGAACCCTGCGTCCACAGCTCGCCGTTCTGCCGCAGCACCAGGGTGTGGAACTGTGTCGTGGACACCATGGACACCCCGTCCATGATCTTCACCGGCTTCATGGGATCGTCCGGGTCGCTCTCTCCCTGGAGCATGGGCAGAAAGCGGACCGTGCCGGTATTGATGCCGTACAGGCCGCCCTCCTTGTCAACAGCGAAGGTGGCCCCCCGGCCGCTGGTGTACACCGCTGCGGCGTTGGGCATCAGCTCCCGGGCCTGCTCGAAGGACGGGTCCCTGCCGTCCCCGCCGAACTCCGGGGCCCCCCAGGCGATCAGCGTACCGTCCGCCCGGATGGCGTAGAAGTCGCCAAAGCCCGCCGCCACCGGCTGCTCCCGGACGCGCAGCTTCAGCGGCGCCGGGGCGGCCAGCGCCCCCTGGAACAGCAGCGCACCCAGCGCCAACATAACCGCCAAATACCGTCTTATCCTCATCTTCACTCCTCCGTTTCTATCTCGTCTCCCGCCGCGCTCCCAGGGCCCGGCGGAGTCTATCTCTGTAGACTTCCCTGCTAGGCTATCACAATAGACCTCCCCTGTCAACCCCTCCCAGAAATTTTTGCCATGGCCGGACAGGCGCAAAAAACCGGCGGACGCCAAAGCGTCCGCCGGTTTTTGTGCTTCAATGGGGTGGGTGGGGGTTACTCCTCCACGATGGCGACCACGTTGGTGGCGCGCACGCCCTTGGCGCCCCGGGGATCAGGCTCGGTCTCGAATGTGACCTTCTGGCCCTCCAGCAGCTTCTTGTAGCCCTCGGCCACGATGGCGGAGAAGTGGACAAACACGTCCTCGCTGCCGTCGTCGGGGGTGATGAAGCCGTAGCCCTTTTCCGCATTGAACCATTTCACAGTACCGCTCATTACCTATATCCTCCTTATTTGTAAAAATTTCGTTTTGAAAGTAGAAGAAAAAAGTCCGCCCTTTCATGTACGAAAGAGCGGGCACAAATCAGTTCATACATCAAAACCATTGTCAGTATAACACTGTGTAAAAAGACTGTCAAGCACACTTTGAAAAAAAACTGAAAACAGGGACAATTTGGAACAAATTTTCATCTGCTTCCACAGAAAACCACAATTTTCTTGTGTCTTCCATTTTATTCCTGAATGTGGAAAAACCGGCGGCCATTCCCCTGGGTTATTATGGAACATTCATCCGGCGCAATCCCCTTGAGCTCCGCCAGCCGCCGGCAGACAAGCTCCACGTGCCCCGAGTGGTTGCGCTCCCCCCGGTGGGGGACGGGGGCCATATAAGGGCTGTCCGTCTCAATCATAATGTGCTCCAGGGGGACGGCCTGGGCGGCCTCCACCGCCTTCCGGGCATTTTTATAGGTGAGCACCCCGGTAAAGGAGATCATCCACCCCAGCCCCGCCAGCTCACGGGCCATCTCAGCGCTGCCGGAGAAGCAGTGGAACACCCCCCGAACCTCCGGGAACTCCCGCACCACATCCATGGAATCCCCGTGGGCCTCCCGGTCATGGACGATAACAGGCAGGTTCAGCTCCCGGGCCAGCGCCATCTGGGCGCGAAATACCCGCTTTTGCAGCTCCCGGGGCGGATTCTCGGGCCAATAGTAGTCCAGCCCGATCTCCCCCACAGCCACCACCTTGGGCCGCGCGGCCAAGGCGCGCAGCTCCTCCACGTCACTGTCCTGCCAGTCCCCGCATTCCTCCGGGTGAACCCCCACCGCCGCATAGACAAAGGAATAACGGCTGGCCAGCTCCGCCGCTTGGCGGGAGCTGGCCAGATCGCAGCCGGGGTTGACCACCAGCTCCACCCCCAGACCGGGCAGGGCGGCAAGCACCTGCTCCCGGTCCGGGTCAAACTGGCGGGCGTCGTAGTGGGCGTGGGTGTCGAACAGGCCGGTCAGCACAGCTTGGCCCCGGCGGGAATGGCGTCGTCCACCATCAGCAGGTGGAGGACCTCCTCCCCCTTCTCGGTGTGGACGGCGGAGATGAGCATCCCCTGGCTCTCCCGGCCCATCATCTTCCGGGGGGGCAGGTTGACGATGGCCACCAGGGTCTTGCCCACCAGCTCCTCCGGCTTGTAATACATGGCGATGCCGGAGAGAATCTGCCGGTCCGTCCCCGTGCCGTCGTCCAGGATAAACTTGAGCAGCTTGTCCGACTTGCGCACATTTTCGCAGCTCTTCACCTTCACTGCCCGGAAATCGGACTTGCAAAAGGTGTCGAAATCCACGTGCTCCTCAATAAACGGCTCCACCTCCAGCTCGGGCAGGGCGTCCTTCCGGGCCTCCTCCATGATCGCGTCCAATTCACTCAGCTCCTTTTCCATATCAATGCGGGGGAACAGGTTCTCCCCCTTGGACACGGACACACCGCTTGGCAGCGCGCCCCATTGGGCGGCGCTGTCCCAGGTCTGGGCGTCCGCGCAGGCCCCGATCTGGGCAAAAATTTTCTCACAGCTGCCCGGCATAAAGGGGGTGAGCAACACCGTGCACACCCGCACCGCCTCCAGCAGGTTGTAAAGCACGCAGGCCAGCCGGGCCCCGTTGGCCTCCATATCCTTGGCCAGCGCCCAGGGGGCGTTCTCGTCGATATACTTGTTGGCCCGCTGGATGACCTTGAAGGTCTCCTCCAGGGCGTTCTGGAACTGGAATTTTTCCATCTGCTCCTCATAGCGCCCCCGCAGGCCGGAGGCCAGGGAGATCAGGCTGCCGTCCAGCGCCGGGTCAGCCTGCCGGGCCTCGGGCAGGACGCCGCCGAAATATTTCTCCGCCATGGCGGTGGTGCGGGAGACCAAGTTGCCCAGGTCGTTGGCCAAATCGTTATTGATGGTCTGGATGAGCAGCTCGTTGGTGAAGTTCCCGTCGGAGCCGAAGGGGAAGGAGCGCAGCAGGAAGAAGCGCAGCGCGTCCACCCCGTACCGCTCGGAGAGCAGGTGGGGGTCCACCACATTGCCCTTGGACTTGGACATCTTATCCCCGTTGAAGTTGAGCCACCCGTGGCCGTAGACCTTCTTGGGCAGGGGCAGCTCCATGCTCATCAGGAACGCGGGCCAGTAGATGGCGTGGAAGCGCACGATCTCCTTGCCCACAAAATGGGCGTCGGCGGGCCAGAACCTCTCCACATCGTCATACTGCCCATTTTGATAACCCAGGGCGGTCATATAGTTGAACAGCGCGTCCAGCCACACATAGACCACATGGCCCGGGTCGAAGTCCACCGGCACCCCCCAGGTGAAGGAGGTCCGGGACACGCACAGGTCCTGAAGCCCGCCCTCGCAGTCGATGAAGTTGTTCACCATCTCGTGCACCCGGCTCTTGGGCTCCAGAAAGTCGGTGTTCAGCAGCAGCTCCCGCACCCGGCCGGCGTACTTGGAGGCCCGGAAGAAGTACGCCTCCTCCTCCGCGTCCATCACCTCCCGGCCGCAGTCGGGGCACTTGCCGTCCTTGAGCTGGCTCTCCGTCCAGAAGGACTCGCAGGGCTTGCAGTACTTGCCCTTGTAGGCCCCCTTGTAGATATCGCCCTTGTCGTACATCTGCTTGAAAATCCGCTGGATGGCCTGCACATGGTAGCCGTCGGTGGTGCGGATGAAGCGGTCGTAGGAGATGTTCATCAGCTTCCACAGGTCCAGCACGCCGCCGGGGGCGGCCACAATGTCGTCCACGAACTGCTGGGGGGTGACCCCCGCCTCCCTGGCCTTGTCCTCAATCTTCTGGCCGTGCTCATCGGTGCCGGTGAGGAACATCACGTCATAGCCGCACAGCCGCTTGTACCGTGCCATGGCGTCGGTGGCCACGGTGCAGTAGGCGTGGCCGATATGCAGCTTGCCCGAGGGATAGTAGATGGGCGTGGTGATATAGTATTTCTTCTCATTCATGGGTGGTCTCCTCCTGTATGCTTTCCTCCCCAAGGGTTCTTGGGTGGGGCCTCGCTTTGGTCCTGGGCAGGCTCTCCAGGCTGGGGGGCAGCCGCCACAGCACCCCCGCCGCCCCCAGCATCTGGGACAGCAGCAGCAGCACGTCCGCCCAGCCGTTCCCCACGGCGGACGCTAGCGCGGCGGCGGACAAAATAAAGGTCATTCCCGCCATCCACAGCAGCCTGCGGGGTCGGCACACCCCGGCGGAAATGCCGGCGAAATCCATATAAAACAGCATCCCGCACACGATGGCCAGCAGCAGCGGCGCGTAATCCCACAGTACCGGGTTGGCGGCGTGGGCCCGGAAGCTCTCCATCAGCCACACACAGCCGGCCACACCGGGCAGGGCGGCGGAAAAGCCCCCCCTGCCCCGCTTGCCGGGACGCAGCCCGTCCCGCCCCAGCTGGAGCAGGCCCAAAAAGCACACCAGCGCCCCCGCCGCCGTGGCCAGGGCCAGCATCCCATTGTTGCTGGGCAGCTGAACGTCAATCCCCTGGGCCAGCCTCGCCCGGGCCGTCTGGTAGTCCTGCCACTGGCCCCAGCCCATTTTCAGCAAAGGGGGGGCCGCAGCCAGCGCCAGGAAGGCCGCCAGCACCTCCAGCACAGGGTACGCCCAGTCCCCCGTCCCCAGAAACGCCAGGTCCCACCGGCAATGCTCCTCCTCCGCCCTGGAGTACCCGGACAGGGCCAGGATGGCCAGCCCCGCCGCCGCCATCAGCAGCACGCACACCAGGATCACGCTGGCCTGCGCCCCCGGCACGGACAGCCCCAGCGGCGGTTCAAAAGCGGACGCCAGCTGCCACCGCCGCAGGGCCGCCGCAGCCAGCGCCCCCGCCCCCGCGCACACCAGCCAGCGCGTCCGCTCCGAAATATTGTCTTTCATGCCAAACCTCCCCATCCGCGCCTTCGCTACAGCCTTTTCCAATGCTCCAAGGGGAACATCACCGCCACGCCCCGGCCAATGACGCACCGGGTATCCACGATGCCGATATCCGGGTAGCGGCTGTCCGCGGACTCGTTGCGGTTATCCCCCATGACGAAGAGGCACCCCTCGGGCACGGTGACGTGGTTGATCCCCTCGCCGTAGCCGGGGACAAACATCTGCTCCTTGATATAGTCCTCCTCCAGCAGCTCGCCGTCCACCCGGACGGCGTTGGCGCCGTAGTCGATATCCACCCGCTGTCCGCCGGTGGCGATGACCCGCTTGACGATGGAATCCTCCTGATAGCTCTCCTGGGTGAGCACCACCACATCCCCCTGCTTCGGGGTGTAGCCCAGCCCCCACACCAGGATCAGGTCGCCCCCCCACAGGGTATTCTCCATGGACGGGCCGCTGACCACGATAATCCGGGCCACAAAGGTAAACATCATGACAAACACCGCCATCATGCTCACCAGCACCCGTACATTCATATACAGCTCCCGCCCGCCGGAGGTCTCCCTGCGGGGTTTCCCGCCGGACGGCTCCCCGCCCTCCTGGGCGGGCTGCGCCGGCCGGGCCTGTGAATTGCGCTCCGCTTCCGATTCCCAATGTCCCATGCTCAGCTCTCCTGCGTCCCGCCGGCGGCCTTCAGCGCCTCCGGATCGTCATATACCAGCTGGAACTGCGCGGCGTTCATCGTCTCGTGTTCCAGCAGGAACCGGGCCACAAGCTCCAGCTTGTCCCGATCCCGCTCTAATATCTCCCTGCACCTGGCATAGGCCCCGTCCAGCAGCGACTTTACCTCCTGGTCGATAAGGGCGGCGGTCTGCTCCGAGTAGGGCTTGGCCTGGGCCATGGAGCGGCCGATGAACACCTCGTCATGGCCGGAGTTGAAGGTGGCGTGGCCCAGCTTTTCGCTCATGCCGTACTTGGTCACCATGTTCCGGGCAATCTGGGTGGCCCGCTCCAGGTCGCTCACCGCCCCCGTGCACACAAAGCCCAGGGCGGTCTCCTCGGCGCACCGCCCGCCCAGCAGGGTGCACAGGGTCTCCCGCAGCTTCTGGCTGGACACGTGGTCCCGGTCCTCCTGGGGGCGGTTGATGGTCATGCCCGCCGCGTCCCCCCGGGGGACGATGGTGATCTGCTGCACCGGGTCCTGGGTGGACAAGGCGTGGCTGACCACCGCATGGCCCGCCTCGTGGTAGGCGGTGATGCGCTTATCCTCCTCCAGCTTCACCCTGCTGCGCTTCTCCGGCCCGGCGATCACCTTGATCACCGACTCCTGAATGTCCGCCAGGGTGATATAGGGCTGGTCGCGCCGGGCCGCCAGCAGGGCGGATTCGTTCATCAGGTTCTCCAGATCCGCGCCGGTGAAGCCGGTGGTCTCCCGGGCGATCTCCTTCAAATCCACATCGTCCGCCAGGGGCTTTTTCCGGGTGTGCACCCGCAGGATCTCCTCCCGGCCCTTCATATCCGGCCTGCCCACGTAGACCTGCCGGTCAAACCGGCCCGGGCGCAGCAGGGCGGGGTCTAAAATATCCTGCCGGTTGGTGGCGGCCAGCACGATGACGCCCTCGTTGGCGGCAAATCCGTCCATCTCCACCAGCAGCTGGTTGAGGGTCTGCTCCCGCTCGTCGTGGCCGCCGCCCAGCCCCGCGCCCCGCTGGCGGCCCACCGCGTCGATCTCGTCGATGAACACAATGGCGGGGGATTCCCGCTTGGCCTGGTCAAACAGATCCCGGACGCGGGACGCGCCTACGCCCACGTACAGCTCCACAAAGTCGGAGCCCGAGATGGACAAAAAGCGGACCCCGGCCTCCCCCGCCACCGCCCGGGCCAGCAGGGTCTTTCCCGTGCCCGGCGGGCCCACCAGCAGCACGCCCTTGGGGATGCGGGCCCCCAGGTCAATGAACTTCTGCGGCTGCTTGAGGAAGTCCACCAGCTCCTGGAGCTCCTGCTTCTCCTCGTCCGCCCCGGCCACGTCGGCAAAGGTGACGGCGGTGTCCTTGGCCTCTACGGTGCGGGCGCGGCCAAAGCGGCTCGCCCCCGGCCCGCCGCCACCGCCGCCCTGGGCGCTTTGCTGGTGGGCGCCCAGCATCATCCAGATGACCATGGCCAGCGCCGCCGACGCCACCGCCGGCAGCAGCACCACCAGCCACATGGGCGGCTCAAACCCCTGCTCAAAATCGTAGCCGCGGATGATCCCCCGCTGGTGCTGCTCCTCGATGAGGGGACCCAGCTCCTCCCGGAAGGCGTCCACATCCGCCAGGGCGTGGCGGAAAACGGCGCCGTCGCCGCCCTGTATGGTCAGCAGCCCGCTGCCGTCCACCACAAAATAGGCCACCTGCTCCTGCCGGAAGCAGTCCACTACGGCGGCATAGCTCACCCGGTCCTTCCGTCCGGCCCCGGTGAAAACGGCCAGCCCCCACAGCAGCGCCAGCAGCACTGCCGCATAGAGGACCAGTCCCCTGATTCTGTAACGGTTCAAAATAGTCCTTCTCCTTGGTCGCGGCCCAGCCGCTTATTTTCGTCGAAGCAGGGTAGATCCGGCCGCGCCTTCCGCGAAAGCTGCGCCCGCTCCCCCGCCTCCGCCTCCCCGGCTGCTTATTTTCCGTAGACCGATGGCTTGAGTATCCCCACATAGGGCAGGTTGCGGTAGCGCTCGTCATAGTCCAGCCCGTAGCCCACAATAAAGGCATCAGGGATGACAAAGCCCACATAGTCCGCCGTGATGGGCTTGGTGCGCCGCTCCGGCTTGTCCATCAGGGTGCAGATGCGGATTGAGGCGGGCTTGCGGGCCCGCAGCACATCCATGAGGTAGTACAGGGTGTTGCCCGAGTCCAAGATGTCCTCCACAATGATCAGATCCCGGCCCTCGATGGAGTCGGACAGGTCCTTTTTGATCTCCACCTGCCCCGAGCTCACCGTGCCCGCCCCATAGGAGGACACCACCATAAAGTCCACCGTCACGTCCAGGCTGATGGCCCGGGTCAGGTCGGCCATGAAGATATACGACCCCCGGAGCACCGACACCAGCATGGGCCGCCGCCCGGCGTAGTCAGCGGTGATCCGCCCGCCCAGCTGGACGATCCGGCTGCGCAGCTCCTCCTCGGTGTACAGCACCCGTTCTACATCTGGATGGATCATAACACATTCTCCTCTATTTTAATAATGATATGCAAGGCGGGCGCGCCCGGCGCCGCCAGACAATCCTTTTCCGGGCCCAGCCCGCCCACGGCGGCGGCCCGGCCCCCCAGGGCCAGTACGGGAACCCGCGCCCGGCGGCGGGCGGGGACCTTTCCCTCTATCATCAGTTTTTTTACCGTCTTTTCCGGCCTGCGTCCCAGAGTGAGCCTGTCACCCTCCCGGCGGGGACGGACGAGGTAGGCTTCCGGCCTGAGGTAAAATTCCCAGGGGCTGATATACGCCTTCGCAGGGCAGGGCGCGGGCGTACACCAGATGCGCCACTCCCCCCATGCCTGCTCCCCCTCCCGCAACTGCGCGGGCGCAGGGGGCTCCGGGTCCGCCCCAGGGGCCAGCACCAGCAGCTCATACTGCCGGTAAGCCCGCCCGCCGGGCAGATCCGCCCCGGCGGAGGGATCGTCCCCCAGGGCCAGGGCCAGCACCCGCTCCAGATGGACCGCCTGCGCCCCCAGCCCCGCCCGCTCCAGCAGCCCGGCGCACGCACGCAGGGCCAGGGGGCGCGGGGCCTCTCGCAGCACCCGAACGGGCAGGGCCACGCCGTCCGGGATATCCAACCCCTCCGCCGCCAGGGGGGCGGCCTGGCGGCTCAGCTCCTCCTCGTCCTCCCGCAGGCGGCGGGCGGCGGCGGCGATGTGGGCGGCGGCCTGGGGGTTGAGCTCCTCCAGCAGGGGCAGGAGCTGGTGGCGCACCTTGTTCCTGGTGTAGTTCACGTCGTCGTTGGTCTCGTCCTCCACATGGGGGACGCCGTGTTCCTTCAAATACGCCTCGATCTCGCCGCGGGACACCTCCAGCATGGGCCGGACAATGTTATCCCGGCGCTCCGGGATACCGGCCAGCCCCTTGAGCCCGCACCCCCGGATCAGGTTCATCAGCACCGTCTCCGCGCTGTCCCCGGCGTGGTGGCCGGTGGCGATGAGGGGGCAGCCCGCCTCCAGCGCGGCCTGCCCTAAAAAGCGGTAGCGCAGCGTCCGCCCCGCCTCCTCCAGCGACAAGCCCTCCCGCCGGGCATACCCGGCCACGTCCTCAAGGCCCACGGCCAGGGGGACGCCGCGCCGCCCGCACCAATCCCGGACGAATTTCTCGTCCCGTCCGGCGGTCTCCCGCAGGCCGTGGTTCAGGTGGGCGGCGCACACCCGCCAGCCGTACCGCTCTCTTCCCTCCAGCAGGCGGCACAGCAGGTACATGGAGTCCGCCCCGCCGGACAAAGCGCACAGCACCCCGCTGCCGGGGGGGATGAGCCCGAATTGAAAGGCGTCCCCCATGCTAGTCCTCCTCGTCGTACTGGTAGGCCAGGTTTCGGAAGGTGGTGAACTCCGGCCTCCACTCCAGCATGACGGTGCCCGTCTCGCCGTGGCGGTTTTTGGACACGATGCACTCGGCCACGTTGGGGTTTTCCGTGTCGTCCTCATAATAGCTCTCCCGGTAGAGGAACATCACGATATCCGCATCCTGCTCGATGGCGCCGGAGTCCCGCAGGTCGGACAGCATGGGCCGGCGCTGGCCGGAGGCCCGGCTCTCGTTGGCACGGGAGAGCTGGGACAGGCAGATCACAGGCACATTGAGCTCCTTGGCCATCAGCTTCAGGGCGCGGGACATGTCGGACACCATCTGCTGGCGGTTGTCGCCGGCCTTGGCCGTCCCCCCGGCGGAGGTCATCAGCTGGAGGTAGTCCACGATAACCAGCCCCAGATCGCTGATCCGGCGGCACTTGGCGTTGATATCCGCCACCGACAGGGAGGCGTCGTCGTCAATATACATTTTGGCCTGGCTGAGGGTAGCCACCGCCAGCGCCACCCGGCTCCACTCGTCCTCCCCCACAATGCGCCCGGTGGACAGCTTTTTGTTGTCCATCAGGCACTCGGTAGACACCAGGCGCAGCCCCAGCTGGGCGCGGCTCATTTCCAGCGAGAACACCGCCACGCTCTTGCCCGAGTGCTTGGCCGCCTCCACCCCGATGTTCATGGCGAAGGACGACTTGCCCACGCCGGGCCGGGCGGCCAGGATGATGAGATCGGAGTTGTTCAGGCCCGAGATGCGGCGGTCCAGGTCCACAAGGCCGGTGGAGATGCCGGGGAATTCGTCCCCCGCCGCCTGCCGCTCCTTGATGGTGTCCCACACCTCGTTCATCACGGCGGAGATGTGGCTCATCCCCTGGGCGGAGCGGCCCTGGCGGATGGCATAGATGCGCTGCTCGGCGCACTCCAGCACCTGGGCGGCGGTGCCCGCCTCGGCGCGCACCATTTCGGACAGCTCCCCGGCGACCTCCCCCACCCGGCGCAGCACCGCCTTATCCGCCACAATCTCCACATAGTCCATCACATTGGCGGCGGTGGGGGTGATCTCCATGAGCTGGCGCAGGTAGGGCACGGTGGCATTTTCATCGTACACCCCCGCCTGCTTCATCCGGTCCACCACCGTCACCGGGTCAATGGTGTCAAACCGGCTGAACATGGTATAGAGCACCTGGTACAGCTCCCGGTTCTGCCGCATATAGAAGTCCTCGGGCAGCAGCCGCTCGATCACCGCGGGCACGCACCGCTCGTCAATGAGCATGGAGCCCAGCACCGCCTGCTCCGCCATGACGGAGTGGGGCGTCTGCAATTCATTCAGTTCCTCGCCGGGCATAAGCCCCACCCCCTTCAATAACATGTCCGCGTTTTTGCCGGGGCCCCCGCTTTGATTCAAGCGCACTCACCACGGCTGCGCGCGCCGTTTTCCGGCCCTCTGGGCCGAAAAGCCGTCCGCTCCGCTCCGTGTCTTAGCCGCCTGCTCCCGGGCGCTCCGCGCTTCTTATTTATCCTCTATCACCAGCACGTTAATGACCCCGGACACCTCGCTGCCCAGCTTGCACTTCACCTCAAAGCTGCCGAAGGACTTGATGGGGTCGCTGAGCACGATCTTGCTCTTGTTCACGTCGATCTCAAACTGCCGCTTCAGCTCCTCGGCGATCTCCTTGCTGGTGATGGAGCCGAACAGCTTGCCGCCCTGGCCCGCCCGGGCGCGTATCTGCACCTGCACGCCCTTGAGCCGCCCGGCCAGCGCCTGGGCCTGGGCCTTCTCCTCGGCCAGCCGGGCCTGCTTGGCCTTGTCCTGCATCCTCATGGTGTTCACGTTCTCCGCGGTGGCCTCCACCGCCAGCTTCCGGGGCAGCAGGAAGTTGCGTCCATAGCCGTCGGACACCTCCACCATCTGGCCCTTCTTGCCCTGCCCCTTCACATCCTGCTGTAAAATGACTTTCATGATTAAGTCCCTCCAATTCAAGTATAGGCCGGCGCACCCGCATGTGCCCGGGCTGTGCCAATGGCCGGAGTACTCAGCCTCGCCCCGGCCCATCCGCGCCGCTCACAGCGGCTGCGCGCTTTTATCGTCAAAGTACCTGTCCAAAGCCCCATGGAGCTCCTCCAGCACCTGCTCCACCGTTTTGCCGGGAACCTGCGCGCCGGCGGCCCCGGCGTTTCCGCCGCCCCCCAGCGCCTCCAAAATCACCTGGACATTCGTTTCGCTCAGGCTGCGGGCGGACACCACCACCCGACCCTCCTCGGGATAGAGCACGAAGGACGCGCCCACCCCCGCGATGTTGAGCAGCTCATCCGCCGCCTGGGCCGCCGTCACCCGCCCCACCGCACGGGGGGAGGCGGCGATGGCAATGTCCCTGCGGTACATTTTGGCATTCTGGATCAGGCCGTACTTGGCCACCGCGTCGTCCAGGCCCGTCTGGAACAG
Organism: uncultured Oscillospiraceae bacterium; assembly: GCA_948670295.1. Classification (GTDB taxonomy): domain Bacteria; phylum Bacillota; class Clostridia; order Oscillospirales; family Oscillospiraceae; genus Enterenecus. Next base: position 40,015 of record CAPOAR010000018.1, read on the forward strand.
CTTGCGCACCTCGCCGGTGTCCCCCCCCGCCCGGCGGAGCATGGCCGCCGCCTCGAAGGTGCGCCCCCCGGTGCGCATGGTGAAGTTCTTGGTGTCCAGCATCAGCCCCGCCATCAGCGCCTCCGCCTCCCCGGGCAGCAGGTCGGTGGGCTCCATCAGATAGCCGATCAGCTCGCTGACCAGCTCGCTGGCGGAGGAGGCGTAGGGCTCGTGAAAATTGAGGTCCGCCCCCTCGATATAGGTTGCGGCCCGCCGGTGGTGGTCGATGACCGCCACCTTGTTGCAGGAGTCCAGCAGCTCCCGGTTCTGCACCTGCTCGGGGCGGTTGGTGTCCACCACCACCAGCAGGGAGCGTGAGTCCGCCCGGAGCATAGCCTCCTGGGAGTCCAGCAGCACCCCCTCATACTGGGGCATCCGCGCCACCCGGTCATAGAGCCCGTCCGCGGGGGTATCCACCGCCTCCCGGATGATATAGTGGGGCACCCCCTTCATCCGGGCGATGGCGCACACGCCCACGGCGGCCCCCACCGCGTCGAAATCAGGGGTGCGGTGGCCCATGACCATGACGCAGGATGCGTCCGCCACCAGCTCGCCCATGGCCGAGGCCATCACCCGGCTCTTCACCTTGGTGCGCCGCTCGGTCTCCTTGCTGCGCCCGCCGAAGAACTCGAAGGTAAAGCGGTTTTTCACCACCGCCTGGTCGCCCCCCCGGGACAGCGCCATCTCCACCGACAGGTTCGCAAAGCGGTAGAGCTCCTCGAAGGTGTCTCCGTCCACGCCCACGCCGATGGACAAGGTGGCCGGGATGCCCGCCGGGTTGACCACCTCCCGCACACTGTCCAGCAGGGAGAATTTTTCCTCTTTATACTCCGTCAGGTACTGCTCCTCAAACAGGAACAGGAAGCGGTCCCGGTCCAGCCGGCAGAACACCCCGCTGGTGCGCTCCGCCCAGCGGGAAAAGCGCTGGCTGATCTCGCTGAGCATGGCCGAGCGGATGTTTTCATCCTGGCCCTTGATGGCGTCCTCATAGTTATCCAGCAACAGCAGGGCCAGCACCGGCCGGGTGGCCTTGAAGATATCCCGGGTGTCGGCCAGGTCGGTGACATCCAGCCAGTAGGTGGTGGCCAGCAGGCCCTCCTCCTTGCCGGCGGCGGGGCGGGCCATATCCCCGAACACCTGATAGCGCCGGTGGCCCAGCTCCACCTCCTCCGGACACTCGCTCTTTCCCTCCAGCAGCCAGCGGGAATCAAAATTGGGGGCCAGGTCTGACATCTTGGTGTCAAACATCCGCTCCTGGTCGCCGGTGAGGCGCAGGAAGTGGTCGTTGGACCACACCACCTCATCGGTATCCGGGCGGAACATCACCAGGGGCAGGGGGCAGTTAAGGGTGCTGTCCCGGGTGGCCTGGTCCATGCTGTCCATCAGTTCCTTCAGATACCGGTCCGCCTCCTGCTTGCGCCGCAGGGCGGATGCGCCGCAGGCGATGAGCAGCACCCCCACCACAATGAGCTCCGCCACCGCCGCCTGGGTCTCCCCCAGCAGGGCGGTGACGCCCGCAAAGGCCAGCATCACCCCGAAGTACAGCCCGATGCGCGGGGCCAGCAGCCGCGTCAGCTTCTGATACACCATCTTCACCTCTTTCCAACCCGATCCAAGGCAGGGGCCGCATTCCATAAGATAATAGATTATACCAAATCGCCGCCGCAAAAACAAGGGCCGGATTTGGGAAAATCCCCATTGCATCCCTGACCCTGCGCTGGTATAATATCATTACTTTACATCGTCAAAGGAGCCGATCCCTATGCTGGATATCAAAATCACCCCCGCCCAGGCCCTCAAGCCCCAGCCCGACCCGGACAAGCTGGTGTTCGGCAAGACCTTCACCGACCACATGTTCCTGATGAACTACGACGCCGGCCAGGGCTGGCATGACCCCCGCGTCGTCCCCTACGGCCCGCTGCCCTTCGAGCTGTCCTGCATGGTGTTCCACTACGCCCAGGAGATCTTCGAGGGCATGAAGGCCTACCGCGCCCCCGGCGGCCAGGTGCAGCTCTTCCGGCCCTATGAAAACGCCCAGCGGCTCAACTCCTCCTGCCGCCGCCTGTGCATCCCCGAGATCCCCGAGGACGACTTCGTCCAGGCGGTGAAGGCCGTGGTGGGCGCGGATCGGACCTGGGTGCCCCATAAGGTGGGCGCCTCCCTCTATATCCGCCCCTTCATCATCGCCACCGACAACGGCCTGGGGGTGCACGCCTCCCACAGCTACCTCTTTGCCGTCATCTGCTGCCCGGTGGGGGCCTACTATCCCGAGGGCATCAACCCGGTGAAGATTTACGTGGAGGACCAGGACGTGCGCTCCGTCCGGGGGGGCACCGGCTTCACCAAATGCGGCGGCAATTACGCCGCCTCCATCCGCGCCGGCGAGCGGGCGGAGGGACAGGGCTTCTCCCAGGTGCTGTGGCTGGACGGCGTCCACCGCAAGTATATTGAGGAAGTGGGCTCCATGAACGTGATGTTCAAGATCGGCGGCGCCGTCATCACCCCGGAGCTCACCGGCTCGGTGCTGCCCGGCATCACCCGCAAGAGCTGCCTGGAGCTCATCCGCAGCTGGGGCATCCCGGCGGAGGAGCGGCTCATCTCCGCCCAGGAGCTGTTCGACGCGGCCCGGACGGGCGCCCTGGAGGAGGCCTGGGGCACCGGCACGGCGGCGGTGGTATCCCCCATCGGCCTGCTGGCCCAGGGGGAGGAGAAGGTCACGGTCAACGGCGGGAGCATCGGCCCGCTGACCCAGCGGCTGTACGACACCCTCACCGGCATCCAGTGGGGAACCCAGCCCGACCCCTACGGGTGGGTCGAGCCCGTGGAATAAGGAGAAACAACCGCCCCGGACGGCATTGCCGTCCGGGGCGGCTGCTGTTGCCGCGCTTCCATCCGCGCTGCTCACCACGGCTCAGCGCTTCTGTCTTGTCTCGCTTCGCCTGCTCGCTGCGCGCGGCTTCACTCCGCCTCCGGCAAAACCCAGTCCCGCTCTGCGGTCCTTGGGCTTTTGCCCTCGCTCCGCTCCATCCGCGCTGCTCCCGACGGCTCAGCGCTTCTGTTTCGCCGCCCGGATAAACTCCCGGAACAGCGGGTGCGCCCGGTTAGGCCGGGACTTCAGCT
>CAPOAR010000019.1:0-39430 GCA_948670295.1 uncultured Oscillospiraceae bacterium
CATCTGGGAGGAGCCGGGATCCAGGAAGGTCACGCCCATGCCCAGGTCGCGGGCGCCCACCTCGAAGGCGCAGCGGGTGCGGGTGGAGGTCTTTTCAAACAGCAGCACCACCTGCTTGCCGGTGAGCCACTTGTGCTCCACGCCGTTGTTCTTCATCCGCTTGAACTCGGCGGACAGGTCCAGCATATAGTTGATCTCGGCGGGGGTGAAGTCCAGCAGGGTCAGGAAGCTCCTGCCGCGAATGTTGATGCCCATGGTAAATTCCTCCTAAATAGTTTTATGGTGTGGCGGGAAAAACAGCATGGTGAAGATTACTCGGCGCGGATCAGCGGCATGGACATGCAGCGCGGGCCGCCGCGGCCGCGGGACAGCTCGGCGGAGGGCATCTCCAGGACGGTCAGCCCGGCGTCGCGCAGAATGGCGTTGGACACGTCGTTGCGCTGGTAGACCACGATCTTGCCCGGGGCGATGCACAGGGTGTTGGAGCCGTCGTTCCACTGCTCGCGGGCCGCGGCAATCAGGTCGTCGCCGCCGCAGTAGATCAGATGGACGTTGGACACGCCGGTGTACTTCTCCAGAATGCTCTTCAGGTCGGAGTCCACCCGCTTGATGTGCAGGTCGGCGGGGTCGTCCTGGCCCGGGGTGATCTCGTACACGGTGAGGGGGCCCAGGATGGCGGGATGGACGGTGTACTTGTCCACGTCAATCTGGGTGAACACGGTGTCCAGGTGCATGAAAGCGCGGCTCTTGGGGATATCGAAGGCCAGCACGGTGCGGATCTTGGCCTCGGGATCGGTGAACAGGTTGCGGGCCGCAGCCTCGATGGCGTCGGGGCAGGTGCGCTGGGAAATGCCGATGGCCAGGGTGTCCTCGGTGAGGTTGAGCACGTCGCCGCCCTCGATGTTGGCGTGGAGGTCGCGGTCGTAGTAGCGCTTCACCAGCCCCTCGAAGTCGGGGTGGTACTTGAAGATATAGTCGGCGTAAATGGTCTCGCGGCAGCGGGTGACGGAGTACATCTTATGCAGGAACACGCCGGAGCCCACGCTGGCAAAGGGGTCGCGGGTGAAGTACAGGTTGGGCATGGGGTGGACCACCAGGTCGTCCGGCGGGGCCACCAGGTCCTGGAGGGAGTAGGCGCGGGCGGCGTCGCCCATCTCCTTCAGGGTGATGCCCTCCATGGTCTTTTCCACCAGAGCCTTGCCCTTGAAGTGGGCGGTCAGGTACTCCAGGCATTTGTCCTGCCAGCGCCGGGTCTTGATATTGCCCTCGAACAGCCACTGGCGCAGGAAGGGCTCCACCAGCTTGGGGTTGAGGCTGAGCACGTCGGTCATCAGGTCTTCCAGATAGACCACCTCGGTGCCGTTGTCGCGCAGAATCTGGGCGAAGGCGTCATGCTCCTCCTGGGCAACCTTGAGGAAGGGGATATCGTCAAACAAAAGCTCTCCCAGGGTGTCGGGGGTCAGGTTCAGCAGCTCTCTGCCGGGACGGTGCAGCAGCACCTTTTTCAGCGGGTTGATCTCGCTTCTGACACAAATGCCTTTCATGGCTCCTCCTTATGCGGTTTGCATGAATAATATTTTTGGCCGCGCCTGCGCGCACCGGTGCGTCCAAATCATGACCATCCTTATCATAGCGCATCCCTCGAAAATTATCTGGAAATTTCCAAAGCCCCGCATTGTATATTTTCGCTAATATCGCCCGGCGTGCCGCCGGGAAAATTGCGCACTCTAACGGGGCGGCCGGGGCGTCCCCCGCTGCCTGCCGACAGTTTGCGCAGGCGCGCCCCGGACTATTCAAGCGCGGGCGCCCCCCGCGCCGGGATGCCCCACCGCCTTGTCCGCCGCTGCCGCCGGGAACCCGGCCCGGGGCTCAGAAGCCGTACCAATCGCCTCAGCACCCGGCTTTGCGGCCAAAACTGCCGCCGGCCGCGTTGAAAAATCTTGAAATACACCAAGTGTTCCCGCAATTTTTCGCCTTGCCACCGGTAATTTTGGCTCGCGAGTCTGAATGCTTCGGCTATTGGCACAGCTTCTCACTTCCTGCCGAAGGGCCAGCGGAAGCCGCGGCGCTCCTTGGTCCCCGACGGGGCGGGCTGCTTGGGGGCCTTGGGCCCGGCGGGCTGCTGCGGGGCGTCCAGCCGTTCCAGGGCGTCCAGGGCCTTCTGGTATTTCTTGTCCGCGGCCTGCCGGTAGAGCTCCCGGGCCTTCGCCAGATCCTGCTCCACCCCGGCGCCCTTCTCATAACATTCGCCCAGCAGGTACATGGCCCTGGCCTCCCCCCGCTCGGCGCTCTGCCCGTACAGCTGCGCGGCGCGCTTTTCGTCCTTGGGCACCCCCATCCCGGCGGCGTAGCACTCCCCCAGGGAGCAGGTGCCGCCCGGGTGCCTGCCCTTGTGGGCGCGGGTGTACAGCTCCACCGCCTTTTCCAGATCCTTTTCCACGCCATAGCCGTTCTCATAGCACTCGCCCAGCAGGAATTCGGCCCGGTGATAGCCCTGCTGGGCGGATTTGGCGAACCATTCCGCCGCCTGGGCGTCGTCCTCCTCCACGGCGATGCCGTGGTAGTAGAAGAAACCCAGATTGCACTGTGCCCGGGCGTTGCCCGCCTGGGCGGCGTGGCGGTAGAGCCGGGCGGCCTCCGCCTTGTCCTCGGCTACGCCGTGGCCCAGCTCATAGCACAGCCCCAGGGAACAGGCGGCGGCGATATACCCCTGCTCGTGGGCGGCGCGGTAGAGGCGGAACGCCTCGTCAAAGTCCGCGTCTACGCCGTAGCCGTACTCGTGGCATTCGCCCAGGAGGAAATGGGCACGGGCGCTGCCCCGCTGGGCGGCCTGGGTAAACCACTCCACCGCCTGGGCGTCGTCCATCTCCACGCCGATGCCCTGGTAGTAGCAGAAGCCCAGGTTACACTGGGCCCAGGCGCTGCCCTGCTCCGCCGCCTCCCGGTAGAGCTGGGCGGCGCGCTTGGCGTCCCGCACCACGCCCTTGCCGAACTCATAGCACACCCCCAGCGAGCAGGTGCCGGCGGGGTAGTGCTGCTCGTGGGACTTGCGGTAGAGCTCCACCGCCTTTTCCAGATCCATCTCCACGCCGTAGCCATTTTCATAGCATTCGCCCAGCAGCTGCTGAGCCCGGGCCTGGCCCGCCCCGGCGGCCTGGGTAAACCACTTCACCGCCTGCTCGTTGTCCTCCGGGGTGCCGATGCCCCGGTAGTGGCAGAAGCCCAGATTGCACTGGGCCTGGGTATAGCCCTGCTCCGCCGCCTCCCGGTAGAGCTCCACCGCCCGGGCGGGGTCGGCCTCCACCCCGGTGCCCAGCTCATAGCACAGCCCCAGCGAGCAGGCGGCGGGGGGATAGCCCGCCTCGTGGGACAGGCGGTAGAGCTGCGCCGCCCGCGCCTCGTCCTTTTCCACGCCGAAGCCGCTGTCGTAGCACTCGCCCAGCAGCTGCTGGGCCCGGGGGTACTCCTGCTGGGCGGACTTGGCGAACCACTGGGCGGCCTGGGCGTCGTCCTGCTCCACGCCGATGCCCTGGTAGTAGCAGAAGCCCAGATTGCATTGGGCCCGGGCGTCCCCCGCCTCGGCCGCCCTGCGGTAGAGCTCCACCGCCCGGGGCCTGTCCTGCTCCACCCCCCGGCCCAGCTCATAGCACAGCCCCAGCGCGCAGCTCCCGGCGGCGTGGCCCTTCTCGTCCGCCTCGGCGTAGAGCCGGGCGGCCCGGTCCATGTCCTGCTCCACGCCGAAGCCGCCCTCATAGCACTGCCCCAGCAGGAACAGCGCCCGGCCGTGGCCCTGCTGGGCGGAGCGGTCAAACCAGAGGGCGGCCTGGTCGTTGTCCTCGTCCACGCCGATGCCCCGGTAGTAGCAGTAGCCCAGATTACACTGGGCCCGGGCGTCCCCCGCCTCGGCGGCCTGGAGGTAGAGCGCCAGCGCCCGCTCCATATCCTGCTCCACCCCGGAGCCCAGCTCGTAGCACAGCCCCAGCGAGCAGGTGGCGGGGGGATAGCCCGCGTCGCTGGCCGCGCGGTAGAGCTGGGCGGCCTTCAGGTGGTCCTCCTCCACGCCGTAGCCGAAATCGTAGCAGTCCCCCAGCAGGCCCAGGGCCCGGGGGTAGCCCTCCTCGGCGGCCAGCTGGAACCAGTGGACGGCCTGGGCGTCGTCCATCTCCACGCCGATGCCCCGGTAGTAGCAGAAGCCCAGATTGCACTGGGCGGGGATATAGCCCTGCTCCGCCGCCTCCCGGTAAAATTCCACCGCCCGGGGCAGGTCGGCCTCCACCCCGGTGCCCAGCTCATAGCACAGCCCCAGCGCGCACACGGCGGGGGCGTAGTCGTTTTCCCTGGCCCGGCGGTACCACTCCACCGCCTGGGCCGGGTCCTGCTCCACCCCCTGGCCCAGCTCGTAGCTCTGGCCCAGCAGGAACTGGCCCTTGGGGTAGTCCTCCTCGGCGCACCGGCGGTAGAGCCGGACGGCCTCCTCCATGTCCTGCTCCACGCCGATGCCCCGGTCATAGCACACGCCCAGGGCGCAGGTGGCGGCCTCAAAGCCCTGCTCGTGGGCGGCGCGGTAGAGCTCCACCGCCCGCTTCTCGTCCTTCTCCACCCCCAGGCCGGCCTCGAAGCACTCGCCCAGCAGCTGCTGGGCCCTGGGGTATTCCTGCTGGGCGGCCTTGGCAAACCAGGCCGCGGCCTCCTCATAGTCCTGCTCCACGCCGATGCCCCGGTAGTAAAAGAAGCCCAGATTGCACTGGGAGGGGGCGTGGTCCTGCTCCGCCGCCTCGCGGTAGAGCTCCGCGGCCCGCTCCTTGTCCATCTTCACCCCGGAGCCCAGCTCGTAGCACAGCCCCAGCTCGCACATGGCGGGGGGATAGCCCTGCTCCGCCGCCTGGGTAAAGAGCTGGACGGCCCGCCCGGGGTCCTTTTCCGTGCCGATGCCCCGGCCGAAGCACATGCCCAGGCCGTACTGGGCGGCGATGTAGTCCCCCTCCGCCGCCCGGGTGAACCAGTGGAAGGCCAGCGCTTCGTCCCGCTGGGTCCCGCCCGTGCCGTTGCAGTAGTTCATGGCCACCCGGTACTGGGCGTCCAGGTCACCGTCCTCCGCCGCCTCCAGCAGCTCGCGGAAGCTCTGCTCCTTCCTGGCCGATACGTCCGCCAGGCTCTGGATCAGCTGGGGGTTGATGTATACCATCACCGCGTCCTGCCCCTCGGGCAGCAGTCCGTCGTTGCGTTCTTCCGACATATGTATCCGCTTCCTTTCCGTCTCTCCCGCCCTCGCGGGTGTTTTTGGAGCATTGTACCATATCTCCCGGGGGAAATCCACCCGGGATTGGGCGCGGCCGTCACACGCCGGCGTACCGCGCGCAGTTGAATACGCTGATGCCGATGATGAGCGCCATCAGCGCCACAAACAGCCGGTCCACCAGGGGGGCGTCCAGCTTCTTGTTCAGCGCCCGGCCCAGGATTCCCCCGCCGATGCCCCCCGCGGCCATCAGCGCCAGCACCTCCGGCCGGAAGGGCGGGACGGTGCGGGCGGCCAGGGTGGCGATCAGGCTGAACAGCTGCCCGAAGAAGATGACGTACAGGCTGTTGGCGGCGGCGGTTTTGGTGTCCATGCTGAAAAAGAAGTAGAGCACTACCAGATTGATGGGCCCGCCGCCGATGCCCAAAAAACTGGACATGCAGCCCAGGGCCAGGCCGATGGCGGCGCAGGCGGGCTTGTTTTCCAGGCGCAGGGTGCGCACCTTGTCCTTGTTCAGGGTATAGATGAGCGTGCCCAGGGTGACGGCGGCCAGGCAGGCGGCCTGGATGGCGCCCACGGCGTTGGGGTCGCCGGACATGGCCTTCACGGCGGAAAACAGCCGGCTGCCCAAAAGCCCCCCCGCCGCCGAGCCCAGGGCCAGGGGCGTCCCGGTGGACAGGGACACCCTCCGCTCTCCGGCCAGCATGGCCCGGCCCACGGAGTAGCAGCTCATGGACAGCACCGTACAGCCGGACAAAAAGCTGATGGCGGCCACGTCCTCCAGCCGCAGCAGGTCCAGCACGGGCTTGATGATGACCCCGCCGCCGATGCCGCACACGGCGCCCACAGTGCTGGCCAGCAGGCTGACCAGGAAAAAAATCAGCAATTGCATAAGCCGTCCCCCTATCGCTGGGTGAGATTCCGCCCCCGCCGGGGCGCAAAAACAGGATACCGCAAAAAGGCCGCGGGCACAAGCGGAAAATGTGAAAACTGTCCCTGATCCGGGCGCCGGGATAAAAAACGCCGGGACGGCCTGCGTCCCGGCGGGCGGCGGCCCCGGGAACCCAAGGGGGCGCCGTTTTTATCTCAGAAGCCGTACCAATAGCCTCAGCGCCCGGCTCTGCGGCCAAAATTGCCGCCGGCCGCGTTGAAAAATCTTGAAACACACCAAGCATTCCCGTGATTCTTCGCCTTGCCGCCGGCAATTTTGACTCGGGCATCTGAAATACTTCGGTTATTGGTACAGCTTCTCACTGTCCGCCGGGGCTGTCCAGCAGCTGCGCGGCCTGGCGCAGGCCGATCCCCCGCTCCCGGGCGATGGCGGCCAGGTCGTCGAATTCATACTTCCGCCGCGCTACCCCATAGCCCGACGCCCGCTTTTGCCGGACGGGGCCCAGGGGGGTGTCCAGCGCGGCGCACTCCCGCTCCAGCACGTGGCGGCGCAGGGCGCACTCCCGCACGCCCAGGGTGGTGGTATGGCGGAAGAGCAGGGCGCACAGCGCGTCCCGGTCCGCCGGGGCGCACATCACCCGCAGCAGGGTGCCGGGGCGGCACTTCTTCATGCCGATGGGGACGGTGTACACGTCCAGCGCCCCCCCCTCAAGCAGCCGCTCCATGGCAAAGCCCAGCTCCTCGCCGGTCATGTCGTCCACATTGCAGGACAGCTCCACAACGCTGTCCCCGCCGTCCTCCGCCTCGCCCAGCATGGCCCGCAGGCAGTTGGCCGCCGGGAAGTCCTTCTGCCCGCAGCCGTAGCCCACGGCGCAGGGGCGCATCACCGGCATATCGCCGAAGCGGGTGACGAAGTGCTTGAGCAGCGCCGCGCCGGTGGGGGTGCACAGCTCCCCCTGGATATCCCCGCCGTAGATGGGCACGCCCTGGAGCAGCAGGGCGGCGGCGGGGGCGGGCACCGGCAGCAGCCCGTGGGCGCAGCGCACCTGCCCCGTCCCCACCCGGACGGGGGAGCACACCACCTGGGCGGGGGCCAGCGCGTCCATAAGCATACAGGCCATGGTGATATCGGCCACCGCGTCCAGCGCGCCCACCTCATGAAAGTGGACCTTGTCCACCGGCACGCCGTGGACCTGGCTCTCCGCCTGGGCGATGAGGGAGTATACCGCCATGACCTGGTCCTTCACCCGCGCAGGGAGGTCCAGGTGGTCTTGGACAATGTGCCCGATGCCGTCCATGCCGCTGTGGTGGTGATGGTGTTCGTGGTCATGGTGGTGCTCGTGCTCGTGGTGGTGTTCGTGGTCATGGCCGTGGTGGTCGCAGCTGTGTTCCTCCTGGCCGTGGACCGTCACCGACAACCGGGTGCCGGTGATGCCGCACTTGACGGCCCGCTCCCGGGAGACGTGGACGCCGGGCAGGCCCAGGGCGTTGACCTGGGCCACAAAGGCGTGCGGGTCGGGCAGCAGCTCCAGCAGGGCGGCGGACAGCATATCCCCCGCCGCCCCCATGCCGCAGTCCAGATACAGTATTTTCATCGTGTGTGCGCTCCCTTCATCGTGGTTCGCCGGCCCGGGGCTCCAGGTCCAGCAGCACTGCGGAATATTTCCCCTTCAGCCCGTCCAGCACCTGGCCGCGCCGCTCCAGCAGGAGGGGGAGCTGCCCCTCGGGCAGCTGGATCATGGCCCGCCCCCCCAAAAGCCGCACCCGGAAATCGGAAAAGCCCAGGGAGAAGAGCAGCGACTCCGCCGCCTCGGTTTTTTGCAGCTTTTCCCGGGTAATCTCCTCCCCGGCCGGGATGCGGGTGGCCAGGCAGGCATAGGCGGGCTTGTCCCAGGTGAACAGCCCAGCTTCTTTTGACAGACCGCGGACCTCCCCCTTGGTCAGTCCGCACTCCCGCAGGGGGGAGCGGACACGCAGCTCCCGCAGGGCCCGCATACCGGGGCGGTCCCCCGCGTCGTCCGAGGCGTTGGTGCCGTCGATCAAAAGGGGGAAGCCGTCCGCCCGGGCCGCCTGGGAAATGGCGGAGAAAACGGCCCGTTTGCAGTGGTAGCAGCGCTCCGGCGGGTTGGCCGCCACCTCCGGCAGGGCCAGCACGTCCAGCTCTACCGCCCGCAGCTCCACCCCCAGCTCCCCGGCCAGCCGCCGGGCGTCCTCCCACTCGAAGGCGGGCTGGAAGGGCGAGCGGGCGCAGTAGGCCCGCACCCGCCGGGCGTACCGGGCGGCGGCGTACAGCAGGTAGGCGGAGTCCGCCCCGCCGGAAAAGGCCACCGCCGCCTCCGGGTTGGCCTGAAAAAATTGTTTCAGTGTCACAGCGTTTCTTCCTCCCCCCGCTCAGCGCAGCGTCTGGTGGGCGCGGCAGTAGCTCAGGCAGAGCAGCCTGCGCGCCAGCTCCGCCTGCTCCGGGGGGAGCTGGGCGGTCAGCTCCCCGCCGGCGGTGAGGCGGACGCCGTGGCTGTGGATCACGGGAAGCTGGGCCCGGCACTGGTCCGCCGCCTGCATATAGGCGTCCCCCGTCCAGCCCAGCTGCTCAAAGAGCACATTCATCAGGAAGCAGGGGGAGATATCCGGCCCCTCCCCGGCGATGTCCCGGCCGACGGCCGCCTTGGCTGCCTCGTTGGCCCAGATGAGGTAGGGGGTGGACCAGTAGTTGTAAAAGCCCTCCTGGCTGTCCTGGTCCAGGGTCACGCCCAGGGCGTGGTACACGCTGTTGCCGTTGCCCAGCCAGGGCTTATGGTCGCCGAACACCACCAGCACAATGGGCTCGTCCGAGGCGCGGAAGGCGTCCACCATGTCCGACAGGTACCGCTGGGTGGCCATCACCGAGCCCAGGTAGTTGGACAGGATATACCGGGAGGCGTCGTCAAGCCCCGGATTGGTGAAAAAGTCCTCCGGCTCCCCCCACCAGCACTCCCGGTCCCCGTAGGGGCCGTGCCCCTGGTAGGTGACGGAGAAGGAGAACAGCGGCGCGTCCTGCTCCAGCTGCTCCAGGACGGTCCGGGTGAGGTCGGGCAGGAACCCATCGTCGTTGAGAACCGGGTCTGCGCCATACACCGGGCCGAAGTAGTCCTCCGTGAAGCGGTAGGAGTCGAAGCCCAGGTAGGCATTCACATTCTGCCGGTTGTAAAACCAGTTGTAGCTGGGGTGGCTGCCGGTGGCCCGGTAGCCCTGGCCCTTGAGGTAGCGTACGTAGGAGGGGGCGTCCCCCCGGTAGTCGTAATTCCCGTCGGCCACGCCGGTGAGGAAGGCCCGCTCGGTATTGACGGTGCCCCCGGCGAAGATGTTGGAGAGCAGGGCGCCGGAATAGCCCTCCGCCTCCAGGGCGTGCCAGATAGCGTATACGTCCTGGGAGAACTGGATCTCCTCAAACTGGGAGAAGTCGGTGAAGGCCTCCAGCATGATGCCCACAAGGTTCACCTTTTTGTCCTCCGGGATGGCGGCGTCCTCATATTGGGCCAGCCACTGCTCCGCCTCCCGCTGGTCGTAGCCCTCCGGGGGGCGGGGGAAGGCGTCCTTTACACTATGGAGGAAGGGATAGAGCAGCCCCCGGGACACATACTGCTGGGTGACCGACCACTTGTTGATATGCTCCTCGTTGGCGTTGTCCTGATACACCTGGTCGCTGGCGTACAGGGGGGACAGGGCGGCGGCGCACGCCAGGGCCGTTCCGGCGATGCCCGCCCGGAAGCGCCCCAGGGGCCGGCCCCGGGCCAGCAGGGCCAGCAGCAGCGCGCTGACCAGGGCGCAGCCCAGGGCGGCGGCCAGCTTGCCGAACAGGAACAGCTGGTATTTGCCCGCCATATTCCCCGCCTCCCCCAGCAGCAGCAGGTCGGCGGCGATCACCGGGTCGTCCCGGAAGAACATCTTATAGGCATTCCCGGCGGCCAGTCCCAGCACCGGCAGGGCGGTGAGCGCATAGGCCAGCCATGCCCGGCCGGAAAGGCCGTAGAGCAGCGCCATGAGCACCACGGGGGGGAGCAGGTTGAGCGCCACCAGCGCCGGGTGGTCCAGATAATCGTAGAACAGCTCCCAGCCATACTGGGCGGGGGCCAGCATCAGGCACAAAAGGCCCAGGGCCAGCGCCGCGCCCAGCATGAGCAGCCCGTTCCAAAGCCAGAAGGCCGCCCGGCGGGGGGCGGACAGCCCGTCCTCCGGGCGCTTTCGGAATAAAAAGCAGGAGAATAGTTGTTTCATCGCCGCGCCTCCACAGAAGATATACCGGCGGCAGGCAGCCCATGTTTGGATGCCCGCCGCCGGTATTCTATCACAATTCGCCCCGCTGTGCACGGGCAAACGCGCAATTTTACGAAAAGTTAATAGGCCAGCTTTTCCTCCAGCCAGTTTTTCAGCCCGCTGATGGGCACACGAACCTGGTCCATGGTGTCCCTGTCCCGGATGGTGACGGCGTGGTCGGCAATCTCGGTCTCGCTGCCCACGGTGGCGAAGTCCACGGTGACGCAGTAGGGCGTGCCGATCTCGTCCTGGCGGCGGTAGCGCTTGCCAATGGAGCCGGCGTCATCAAAGTCCACCATGAAATGTTTGGACAGCTCGGCCTGGACCTCCCTGGCCTTATCGCTCAGCTTTTTGGACAGGGGGAGCACCGCGCACTTGAAGGGGGCCAGGGCGGGGTGCAGGCGCAGCACGGTGCGCACGTCGTTCTTGGCCTCGTCCACCACCTCCTCGTCGTAGGCGTTGCAAAGGAAGGCCAGCAGCATCCGCTCCACGCCCAGGGAGGGCTCGATGACATAGGGGACATAGTGCTCGCCGGTCTCCTGGTCGAAGTAGGTCAGGTCCTTGCCGGAGGTGTTCTGATGGGCGGTGAGGTCGAAGTCGGTGCGGCTGGCCACCCCCCACAGCTCGCCCCAGTCGGTGAAGGGGAAGGCGAACTCAAAGTCGGTGGTGGCGTTGGAGTAGTGGCTGAGCTCCTCCGGGTCGTGGTCGCGCAGGCGCAGGTTCTCCTCCTTGACGCCCAGGTTCAGCAGCCACTGGTGGCAGAAGTCTTTCCAGTAGGCGAACCACTCCAGCTCCGTGCCCGGCTTGCAGAAGAACTCCAGCTCCATCTGCTCGAACTCTCGGGTGCGGAAGATGAAGTTGCCCGGGGTGATCTCGTTGCGGAAGGACTTGCCGATCTGGCCGATGCCGAAGGGCAGCTTGCGCCGGGTGGTGCGCTGGACGTTGACGAAGTTGGTGAAAATGCCCTGGGCGGTCTCGGGGCGCAGGTAGACGGTGTTTTTCGCGTCCTCGGTGACCCCCTGGAAGGTTTTGAACATCAGGTTGAACTGCCGGATATCCGTCCAGTTGAACTTGCCGCAGGTGGGGCAGGCAATCTTGTGTTCATCAATAAAAGCCTTCATCTCGGCCTGGCTCATGGCGTCCACGCTGCGGCCCAGCTGGAAGCCGTTCTCCTGGCACCAGTCCTCGATCACCTTGTCGGCGCGGAAGCGCTCGTGGCACTCCTTGCAGTCCATCAGCGGGTCGGAGAAGCCGCCCACGTGGCCGGAGGCCACCCACACCTGGGGGTTCATGAGGATGGCGGCGTCCAGCCCCACGTTATAGGGGTTCTCCTGGACGAATTTCTTCCACCAGGCCTTTTTCACGTTGTTCTTCAGCTCCACGCCCAGGGGGCCGTAATCCCAGGTGTTGGCAAGGCCGCCGTAAATCTCGCTCCCGGCGAAGATGAAGCCCCGGGCCTTGCACAGGTTCACGATCTTTTCCATGCTCTTTTCGCTGCTTTTCACAATATACCGCTCCTTTTCCGTGTTTTCCGGCTCAAAACGAAAACGCCCTGAGCCGTTTGGCTCAGGGCGAACAGCTGTCACGCTTCGCAAGGGTCTGGACGCTCGGTCGCTTTCCCTTCGACTCGGGCCGGCTGCGGGCCGCCCTGCGGCCCTGCGCTCGCCCTCGCTCCGGTCCAAGCTTCCTCACAGCCCCTTGCTCCGCGCTTCTTCTTGTCCGCGGTTCCACCTGAATTCGCGCCGGGCGCAGATGGGCCGGGCACGCGCTCTTGCCCGGTAACGGCGGGGGCCGCCGGGCCATTGCCTGCCCGGGCTCGGGAGTGCCTTCCCGCCGCGCCTTCGTGGGACTTGCACCGTCCGTCCCCTCTCTTGAAACCCGTGCGCGTGGTACTGTTCTCCGTCACTGCTTTGCGGCGTCCATTCTATTACAGAAAGCCGGGGCTGTCAAGGGGGCGGAACAGGGCTCAGCCCTCTTTTTTGCCGCCCTTGCCCGGCCGCGCCAGATGGATCAGCCCCAGCACCAGGAACACCGCGCCGATGATAATCAGCGCCGCGGCCCCTGCCATCAGGTACATCTGGGTGCGGCCCTCGCTGCGGGTGGTTACGCCCTCCACAAAGGTGAAGTCCCCGCCCAGCATCCACATGAGCGCCCCCAGCGCGGCCATGCCGGCGCCCTCCAGCAGTTCCTTGAGGGCGCTTTTGCGCGCCGCGGCGCGGTTTAGCTTATCGTCCATGCCAATACGCCTCCTTTCCGGCCCCGTCCCCGGACGGGATGTGCTTGCAAAGAGCATAGCACAGCGGGGCGGAAAAATCAAGGCGGGCCCAGGCAAAAAATCAGCGGAGTTTTATACTTTTTTCATTTCCTTTTTTTCAAAGCTGTGATATAATGCTGAGCAAATCACTGTGCAGGAGGGAGCGCCATGCAAAACCGCGTCACCGTTACCGTGGGTGGGCTGAAATACACCCTGCTGGCTGCCGAGGGGGAGGAGTACGTTCACCGGGTAGCCGCCTATGTGGATGAGAAGCTGAGGGAGACCACCAAGGCCGGCGGCTCCTCCCAGATGGGGTGCGCCGTGCTCACCGCCGTCAACATCGCCGACGAGCGCTTCAAGGAGCGGGAGGCGTCGGAAAACCTGCGCCGCCAGCTCAAGGACCTGCTGGAGGAGAACTCCCGGCTCAAGGGCGAGCTGAGCGAGGCCAAGCGGGAGATATTCAAATTGCAGCAGAAGCGGTAAGCGCGAGCTTAGGCGCGCCGTCCCGGATGGACCGGAGCGAGGATGAAAAACCAGGATTTGCGGAGCAAATCTGCTTTTTATCCGAGACGGAGGGAAGCCGGGGCGGGCAGCGCGCCCAAAGCGAGCGTGATAAGGAAGCGCGAGCTTAGGCGCGCCGTCCCGGATGGACCGGAGCGAGGATGAAAAACCAGGATTTGCGGAGCAAATCTGTTTTTTATCCGAGACGGAGGGAAGCCGGGGCGGGCAGCGCGCCCAAAGCGAGCGTGACAACGCCGAAGCGCGACGATAGCCGCACGCCCAATCGGAGCGTGACAACTGCGCGGCACGACAAACCATTCACAGAAACGAGAGAACAAGCCATGGAAATACTATCCCCCGCCGGCAGCCCGGAGGCGCTGCGCGCGGCGGTGTGCGCCGGGGCGGACGCGGTCTACCTCGGCTTTGGACAATTCAACGCCCGCCGGGGGGCGAAAAACTTCACCCGGGACGAGTTTGCCGCGGCGGTGTCCTACTGCCACCTGCGGGGGGTGAAGGTGTACCTCACCCTGAATACCCTGTGCTCAGACCGGGAGATGGCCCAGGCGGTGGACTGCGCCGTCCAGGCGTCCCAGCTGGGGGCGGACGCGGTGCTGGTGCAGGACATGGGGTTGGTGCGCGCCCTGCGCCAGTGCGCCCCCGACCTGCCCCTCCACGCCTCCACCCAGATGACCCTCCACTCCCTGGACGGGGTGAAGCAGGCCGCCGAGCTGGGCATGACCCGGGCGGTGCTGGCCCGGGAGCTGTCCCGCCGGGACATCGCCTACATCTGTGAACGCTCCCCCATTGAAATCGAGGTGTTCGTCCACGGGGCGCTGTGCATGTGCTACTCGGGGCAGTGCTTCATGTCGTCCGTCATCGGCGGGCGCAGCGGCAACCGGGGCATGTGCGCCCAGCCCTGCCGCCTGCCCTACGGCTGGGGGGACTGGGCGGATGGCCACCCGCTCTCCCTCAAGGACATGTCGCTGGCGGGCCATCTCAAGGAGCTGGAGGAGCTGGGCGTGGCCAGCGCCAAGATCGAGGGGCGGATGAAGCGGCCGGAATACGTCTATATTGTGACCCGTGTGTACGCCGACGCCCTGCGGGAGGGCCGGGAGCCCACGGCGCAGGAGCTGTCCCAGCTGGAGCAGGCCTTCTCCCGCCAGGGCTTTACCGACGGCTATTTTGTGGAGAAAAAGGGGCCGGACATGTTCGGCGTCCGGGAGGAGGCCAAGAACCCCCGGGAGCTGTTCGCCCAGGCCCGGGCGGCCTATGAGAAGGGGGAGGGCCCCGGCGTGCCGGTGAAGTTTTACGCCATGGTCCGCCCCGGCGAGCCGCTCCAGGTGGGGGTGGAGGACAGCGAGGGCCGGGTGGTCACCGCCGCGGGGAACGTGCCGGAGGCCGCCCGCCGCCGGGCCGCCACCCGCGCGGAGGTGGAGGGCCAGCTCACCAAAACGGGGGGCACCCCTTACCGGGTGGCGGAGGTCCGCTCCCTGGTGCAGGACGGGCTGGCGGTGCCCCTTTCCGCGCTCAACGCCCTGCGGCGGCAGGTGCTGGACGGCCTCACCGCCAAGCGCACCGCCCTGCCCCAGCGGCGGCACGGCCCGTATAAGCTGGGCGCCCGGTACGAGAACTACCGGGGGGAGCCGGATATCCGCGTGTCCCTGCGCCGGGCGGGCCAGCTCACCTTCGAGCTGACAAAGGCCAGGCCCAGCCTCATCACCCTCCCCGCCGAGGAGATCGCCGCCCACCCGGACGACGTGGAGGCGGCCATTGGCCGAGGGGTGCCGGTGGCGGCGGTGCTGCCCCGGATCTGTTTTGACCGGGAGCTTCCCGGGCTGCGCCGGGAGCTGGAGGCGTGTAAGGAGGCTGGGGTGACGGACGCCTACGTGGGCAATCTGGGCCATGTGCCCCTGTGCAAGGAGCTGGGCTTCACCCTCCGGGGGGACTTCGGCCTCCAGGTATTCAACAGCCAGGGGGTGAAGGAGTACAAGCGGCTGGGCTTCCAGTCCGTCACCGCCTCCTTTGAGCTGAAGCTGGCCCAGATCCGGGACCTGGCCAAGGCGGTGGACACGGAGATCATTGCCTATGGGCGGCTGCCGCTGATGATCACCGAGAACTGCGCCGTCAAAAACCAGACGGGCAAGTGTGTGTGCTCCAACGTGAACCTGCTCACCGACCGCAAAGGGGTGCGCTTCCCGGTGGAGCGCGCCTATGGCTGCCGCAATGAGATTCTCAACGCCAACAAGGTGTTTTTAGCGGACAAGGCCCAGGATTGGAAAAAGGCGGGGCTGCGGGCCATCCGGCTACTGTTTACCACTGAGAACGGGGTGGAGTGCGTCCAGGTGCTGGAGGCGTACCGGGGCAGGGGGAATTATATCCCCAACAACTTCACCCGGGGCCTGTATTACAGGGACGTGGAATAAAAACGAAGCGCGGAGAAGCGGGCAGCGAGGAAGCTTGGACCGGAGCGAGGGGAAAAGCCAGGCCCAGCGAAGCTGGGACGGGTTTTCCCCGAGGCGGAGGGAAAGCACCCGAGCGTCCTGGCCGCTTCGCAGCGTGATCAAGAAGCGGGCAGCGCCCGTGGGCAGCATGGAGGTATCATGAACATCATTTTAGCTTCCCAGTCCCCCCGGCGGCGGGAGCTGCTGGAGCGGGTGGGCCTCAAAGAATTCCAGGTCATCTCCCCCGATGTGGACGAGCGGGTGGAGCCGGGGCTGCCCCCGGCGGGGATGGTGGAGGAGCTGTCCCTGCGCAAGGCCCGGGCGGCGGCGGACAAGACCGGGCCGGACGGGCTGATCATCGCCGCCGACACGGTGGTGGCGCTGGACGGGGCCGTGCTGGGCAAGCCCCGGGACGGGGCGGACGCCTTTGCCATGCTGTCCGCCCTGTCGGGCCGGGAGCACCGCGTATACACCGGGGTCACCGTCCTGGGGGGCGGCCGGGCGGCCACGGAGCACGAGGAGACCGCCGTGTGCTTCCGAGAGCTGGCCCCCGTCGAGATCTGGGGTTACATCGCCACCGGGGAGCCCATGGACAAAGCGGGCGCCTACGGCATCCAGGGGGTGGGCGCGCTGCTGGTGCGGGGCATCCGGGGGGACTACTGCAATGTGGTGGGCCTGCCGGTGTTCCGGCTGGGCCGGATGCTGGCCCGGTTCGGCGTGGAGCCGCTGGCAGGCACGGCGCGATAGGAGACCATGTATGAAGCGATTTTTCAGAAATAACGGCGGGCTGCTGCTCATCGCCGCCGCCCTGCTGGCGGCGGTGCTGGCCATCGGCGCGCAGATCCTGGGCTTCGACCCCCTCACCAGCGCGCTGGAGGTGCTGGCCACCCCCTTCCGAACGGCGTCCGCCGCCGTGACCAGCTGGACCCAGGCCCAGTACGACCGGGCCTTCCGCTATGACGAGCTGGCGGTGGAAAACGAGGCGCTGCGCCAGCGGGTGGCCCAGCTGGAGCAGGATGCCATCGCCGGGCAGGACGCCCAGCGGGAGAATGAGCGCCTGCGGGACCTGCTGGGGCTGCGGGAGGAGCGGCCGGAGCTGCAATATCAGGACGCGGCGGTGGTGCGCCGGGCCTCCTCCAACTGGACGGCGGACTTCACCATAGACCGGGGGAGCGCCGGGGGGGTGGAGGTCAACGACTGCGTGATCGACCAGTACGGCCACCTGGTCGGCGTGGTCACCGAGGCCAGCCCCTACTCCTCCCGGGTGACCACCATCCTGGACCCGGCCCTGGAGCTGGGCGGGCGGGTGGCCCGCACCGACGAGGACGCCGTTCTGGAGGGGGATTTCACCCTGATGCAGCAGGGGCTGGTGCGGCTGTCCTTCGTGTCCGAGCAGGCCAAGCTGGTCACGGGCGACCAGGTGACCACCTCCGGGTTGGGGGGGGTGTACCCGCCCGGGCTGGTGGTGGGGACGGTGCGCACCCTCTACGTGGAGGAGGACGGCGTGAGCCGTTACGCCCAGGTGGAGCCTGCGGCGGACATCGCGGAGATACAGTACGTCTATATCATTGTGGACTACGGGGAATAAAACCTGTCTATCGGGGAGGGGCCAGCCCCTCCCCTGTGTTTCTAAAGAGAAAGAGAAGGTGTAACGCTATGGCGGAGCTGACGCCCATGATGAAGCAATACTGGAAGGTGAAGGAGGCCCACCCGGACTGCCTGCTGTTCTTCCGGCTGGGCGACTTCTATGAGATGTTCCACGACGACGCCAAGCTGGGCGCGGAGGAGCTGGGCCTCACCCTCACCACCCGGGACCGGGGCAAGCCGGAGGGGGAGCGCACCCCCATGTGCGGCGTGCCCTACCACTCCGCCCAGAGCTATATCGCCCGGCTGATCAAGCGGGGGTATAAGGTGGCCATCTGTGAGCAGATGGAGGACCCGGCCACCGCCAAGGGGCTGGTGGACCGGGATGTGATCCGCATCGTCACCCCCGGCACCGCCATGGCCGACGAGATGCTGGACGAGAGCCGGAACAACTATATCTGCGCCGTCTACGCCGGCGGCGCCGGGGCGGCCCTGGCCCGGTGCGATTTGTCCACCGGGGCGTTCACCGCCGCCCCATTCCAGGGAAAGGACTGCCTCACCCACCTGCTCAACGCCCTGGCGGCCTGCCCCCCCAGCGAGGCCATTTTGTCCGATGGCGCCGCGGACAACGCCCAGCTCACCGACTTTTTGAAGCTCCGCCTGGGCTGCCTATGCCAGGGCGTCCCCGAGGCCCGCTTCCGCCCCGCCCAGGCGCTGGAGGCCCTGGCTGCGCTGGGCATCCTGGAGGAGGGGGAGCGCTCCCTCCCGGACCAGGACGGCCTGCGCATGTGCTACCAGGCGGCAGGGGCGCTGGCGGGCTACCTCAAGGAGACCCAGAAGACCGACTTGAGCCACCTGGGCCGCCTGACGGTGGACGGGGCCAGGGGCCAGCGCTATCTGGAGCTGGACCTCACCGCCCGGCGGACGCTGGAGCTCACCGAGACCATCCGGGGCAGCGAGAAAAAGGGCTCCCTGCTGTGGGTGCTGGACAAGACCCGCACCCCCATGGGCCACCGGCTTATCCGCGCCTGGATCGAGCAGCCCCTGTGCGACCCGGACGCCATCTCCTTCCGGCAGGACCAGGTGGCCGCCCTGACGGCGGACGGCGTGGTGCGGGAGGAGCTTTCCCGGGCCCTGCGGCGGGTGCCCGACCTGGAGCGGCTCATCGGCAAGGTAGTGTACGGCTCGGCCAACGCCCGGGACCTGCTCACCCTGGCGGACGGGCTGGCGGTGCTGCCCGAGCTGGCGGGGCAGGCGGCCCCCCTGGCCCAGGCGGCCCCCCGGCGCTTCGGATTCCTGGAGGAATTCACCGGCCTGGACGACCTCCAGGCCCTGCTGAAGCAGGCCATCCGGGACGATGAGGACGACCACCGCCTGCCCTTCACCATCCGGGAGGGGGACTTTATCCGCCGGGGCTACGACGGGGAGGTGGACCACCTCCGGGAGGTCATTGACCACGGGGCGGACATGGTGGCCGCCCTGGAGGGCCGGGAAAAGGAGCGCACGGGCATCAAGAGCCTGAAGGTGCGCTATAATAAGGTGTTCGGCTATTACATCGAGGTGTCCAAAAGCTATTATGACCTGGTGCCCCAGGACTACGTGAGAAAGCAGACCCTGGCCAACTGCGAGCGGTTTATCACCCAGGAGCTGAAGGATCTGGAGCACGAGATTTTATCTGCCCAGAGCCGGGTCACCGCCCTGGAGTACCAGCTGTTCTGCCAGCTGCGGGAGGCGGCGTCCCAGCGGGTGCGGCAGGTGCAGGACGTGGCCCGGGGGGTGGCCCGCCTGGACGTGCTGGCCTCCTTCGCGGCGGCGGCGGTGGCGAACGGCTACGTCCGCCCGGCGGTGGACGGCGGCGGCGCCATCGACATCCGGGAGGGCCGCCATCCTGTGGTGGAGCGGATGCTGAAGGACGCGCTGTTTGTCCCCAACGACACCTATATGGATGGGGGCGCGGACCGCCTGTCCATCATCACAGGCCCCAACATGGCGGGCAAATCCACCTATATGCGCCAGGTGGCCCTGATTGTGCTCATGGCGCAGATGGGCTCCTTTGTCCCGGCCCGGTCCGCCCGGATCGGGGTGGTGGACCGGGTATTCACCCGCATCGGGGCGTCCGACGACCTGGGCGCGGGCCAGTCCACCTTTATGGTGGAGATGACGGAGGTGGCCCAGATGCTGAAAAACGCCACCCCCCGCTCCCTGCTCATCCTGGACGAGATCGGACGGGGCACCTCCACCTACGACGGCATGTCCATCGCCCGGGCGGTGCTGGAGCACTGCGCGGATAAGGGACGGCTGGGGGCCAAAACCCTCTTTGCCACCCATTATCACGAGCTCACCGAGGTGGAGCACGCCATTGAGGGGGTGCGGAATTACCAGATCGCCGCCAAAAAGCGGGGGGACGGCATCGTGTTCCTGCGCAAGATCGTCCCCGGCGGGGCGGACCAGAGCTACGGCGTGGAGGTGGCCAGGCTGGCCGGGGTGCCGGACCAGGTGGTGAACCGGGCCCGGGAGATATTGACGGAGCTAGAGGCCCAGGGCCATACCGCCCCTCCGCCCAGGCCGGGCCCGGCAGAGGAGGGGCAGGTGTCCCTAGGGGATATGGCCGGGGCGGCGGTGCTGGAGCAGCTGCGCTCGGTGCCGGTGGAAACCCTCACCCCCATCGAGGCGATGAACCTGCTCTACCAGCTGAAAAGCCGGCTATAGCCCTCGGGGAAAAGGCTGGACTGGACGAGCCGCTCCGCGGGAGCCGGGCCGTCCATAGCGGGAGAGGACATAACAGGGGACCGGACGAGATCAGCTCGCCCGGTCCCCTGCCCTTTCCTTCCGCGTTCACCGTGCGGCTTGAGAACGGCCATGGGCGCCACGGCAGCTCGGCCCGGGAGGCTGCAAAAGTTTCCAACAATATTTTCAAATTTCCGTCTTGCATTTTTGGGATTTCTGTGCTATGCTTTTATCAAGCAAGATAAACGTTTACATATTGGATATTATACGTTTTTCGGACTATTTTTATCCAAAAAATATGAAAATGCCCCCGCGGCATTGCATTCCTCCCGGTTTTGTTGTATGATAAAGTTATCAGATCAATAAAATCAGCGTTGTTCGGAACCGGTTGCCAGGAAGCAGGGGGGGTGTTCACATGGGCGAACGGCGGGGAAAGTACCCCACAATCAAAGATGTGGCCAGGCTGGCCAACACATCCACAGCGACGGTATCCTATGTGCTGAGCGGGAACACTGACCGGCTGATCAGTCTGGAGCTTCGGGACAGGGTGCTGGACGCAGCGGAGGAGCTGCATTATACCAAAAGCGCCGTGGCCTCCAGCCTGCGGGTAAACCGGCGGGGTCTGGTTTTCCTGCTCATCCCCCAGTTCAGCAACATCTACTTCACCCGCGCCTGCGAGAGCCTGGAGGATGTGATTATTGCAAACGACTTTCTGCCCATGATCTGCGACACCCGGGAAGACCCGGAACGGGAGCGGAAGCTCATAGAAAACGCCGTGGCCCAGCGGGCGGACGGCATCATTCTGGGCCCCACCAGTTCGGGCTGGAAGAATACCGCTATCCTGCGCAAGCTCAATATCCCCTATGTGGTGGTGGGGCGGGAGATCTCCCCGGATAAGGACAGCCAGGAGGATAACGAGGCCTATTTTGTGGGGGACGACAGCTACCAGGCGGGATTTTTGGCCGGCCAGTGCTTCGCTCGGAACGGCCACCGCCGCATCGGCGTCATTGAGTGGAACGGCACCGTGTCCAGCGCCATGGATCGGAGCATGGGCTTTTACGAGGGAATCCGCAGGCAGCTTCGGAACGGGGGCAGCCTGGAGGTGGAATCGTCCGACGTGCTCAGCACCGAGGAGGGTTACCGCCTCACCCGGGAGCTGCTCCAGCGCACCCGGCCCACGGCGCTGTTTTTCGGCTATCACAGCTATGCCCAGGGGGGTGTGCGCTACCTGGCGGAAATGGGCCTGTCCGTGCCCGAGGACATCTCCGTCATCATGGTGGGCACCCCGGCGTGGGCGCAGTTCTCCTCCCCCAAGTACCACACCATTTACCAGAGCGAGGACTGGGTGGGTTCCACGGCGGGACGTATCCTTATGGCCCAGCTCCAGGGGGAGGAAAGCCCCCTGCTGGCAAAGAAGCGCTACATTTGCCCTTGCCAGCTCATTGAGGGGAACAGCGTAAAGGATTTAACCAGGCTATGAGCGAGATTATCGGCCTCCAATTTGCGGGACGCAAAGGCAGAGGCCGATAAAATGTAAACAAGTAAACGTTTACATATATAAATTCATGTAGTTTATTGACGAAATGTGAACGCCGGTCATCGGAAAAACGGCTGAGAAAGCAGTTTTTTCTCCGCATGTAAACGATTACTTGACAAGACAGCGTATTGTGGGAGAGAGGAGGGAACGGCAAGGGCAAGGCATCCGCAAAACAGGGCTGCGCCCAGCGGACGGAACGAAACCAACGACGACGCAGAAGGGAGAAAATTGGTATGAAGGATCTGAATCTCGGCAACGCAAAAGTGCCGCCTGACCTCCTGCCCTCCAAGCCTGAGGAGCGCAACTGGGGGATCTACAGCTTCTTTGCGCTGTGGATTGGCATGGACATCGGCATACCCACCTATTACCTGGCTTCCAGCCTCATCTCCGGGGGCATGAACCTGCCCTGGGCCATGATCACCATCCTGCTGGCCAACGTGATTATCGCCTTCCCTATCCTGGCCAACGGCCATGCCGGCGCGAAATACGGCATCCCGTCCACCATCTACTGGCGTTCGGCCTTCGGCTTCCGGGGGGCCAGCGTGGCGGCCATCATGCGCGGCATTGTGGCGGCGGGCTGGTGCGGCATCCAGTTTTGGATCGGCGGCTCTGCGCTGAACACGGTGCTCAGCCTGCTCTTTCCCGCCTGGGGCCAGTGGGCGCCGGGTATATGGATCTGTTTCGGCGTGTTCCTGGTGGTGAACATCTTCATTCTCATCAACGGCCTGGGCGTTATTAAGAAAATGGAACATTGGTGCGCTCCAATGCTGGTCATCTGGATGGTAGTGCTGCTTATCTGGGCGCGCACCAGCGCGGGCAGCTGGGGTCCCTTGGTGAACCAGACGGGCAAATTCGCCACCACCGGCGAGTTCATCGCCTTCTTCATCGTGGGCCTGAACGCCAACATCAGCTACTGGGGCTCCATGCCCCTCACCGTCACCGACTTTACCAAGGTTTCCAAGGATCAGAAGTCCCACATGGTTGGCCAGTTTGCCGGCATCCCCACTGGCATCGTGGGGCTGGCCCTGGTGGGCTCCCTGGTCACCAGCTGCACTGTGGTGATGTTCGGCGAGGCTATCTGGGATCCCGTGGCCCTCACCGGCATGATCGGAAATGTCTGGTTGGTTATCGGCATGATGTGCTTCCTGATGATCGCCACCCTCACCACCAACATCGCTGCCAACGCCCTGACCCCTGCGGTAGCTATCGTCCACCTTACAGGCGGCCGGCTGAACTTCAAATGGGCGGCCATTGCCCTGGGTGTGCTGGGCGTGGTCATCCGCCCCTGGGTGCTCATCAACGACATGGGCGTCTACATGAATTTCTTCCTCAACGGCGGCGGCGCGCTGCTGGGACCCATCATCGGCATTACCATCTGCCACTACTTTTTCGTCTGCCGGACGGAGCTTGACCTGCGCAGCCTCTACGTCCCCGAGGGGGAGGCCATGTTTGAGAACCTGAAAAAGTTTGCCCTGCCCACCTATGCGGGCTGCTGGGGGGCCAGCGCGATTATGCTGCTGGTGGCGTTCCTGGCCCCGGCCGGCTGGGCTGGGGCGGTGTGCACCCTGGGCTGCACCATGCGCTTCTCCATGGTGGCGATGGCGGTTATCGTGGCGGCGCTGGGCCTGCTGGTGTTTATCAACCGCAACGGCGGCATCAACCCCGTCAGTATGCTCACCATGGCCATCACCTTTATCGTGATCTTCCTGGGGCTGTGGGTGGCCCCGCTGCACTGGCTGTACGACGCGTCCATCATCGTGGGCACCCTGGTGGGTATGCTGGTATACTTCGCCCTCATGGCGGCTGCGGACAAGAGCTTTTTGGCGCGGAAAAAGGCCGAGCATGCGGCCGCCGCGGGAAAGTGAGGCACACAGTATGAGAAACGTGACCATTGGCCTGGTTCAGCTGGAGAGCAGGGTGGGTGACAAGGCCTATAACCTGAAAGAGTCGGAGCGCCTGGTTCGGGAGGCGGCGGCTAGAGGCGCGCAGATTGTCTGCCTGCCCGAGCTGTTCGTCACGGGCTACAACCTGAACACCTTCGGCGAGGGGCTGTACGATCTGGCGGAGGGGCTCAGCGGGCCTGCCATCACCGCCATGCGGGCCCTGGCCAAAGAGCTTGGGGTCTATCTCATCGCCCCCATCGCCCTCCAGGCGTATACCACCCGGCCGCTGAACAACGCCGCCGTGGTCATCGACGACCAGGGCGAGGTGCAGGGGACCTACAGCAAGAACCACCTGTTCGGCGGCGAGTGCGGCTACTTCACCCGCACCGGCGAGTATCCCGTATTTGACACCAAATACGGCAGGATCGGCATTATGATCTGCGCCGACAACAACTACCCCGAGCCCGCCCGCATCCTGGCCCTCAAAGGGGCGGAGATTATCTTCATGCCCGCAGCCTGGCGGGTGCAGGAGTCGGACATCTGGCCGCTGCTCATCCGCTGCCACGCCTTGGAGAACAATGTCTATGTGGCGGCGGCCAACCAGTACGCAGACATGGGCGACCTCTTCCTCTTTGGCCACAGCATGATCGCCGGGCCCCGGGGCCAGGTGATTGAGGAGCTGACGCAGGAGGGGGGCGGGCTCATTGTCCGCACCGTCGATCTGGACGAGATCTATGCCTGCCGGGCCAATATGCCCAGCCTGAAAGACCGCCATCCCGAGGACTATGGCGTGCTCTGCGCGCCGGTATCCCAATAGCAGCCCCGCGCTCCCCCCGCCGCCTGCTCCGCAGGGCGGGGACGGGGCCAAAGGTTTCAGACGGCGCGCCCGCCGTTTGGAATAGATAATCGTGCAGTTTAGGAGGAGAACGATTTGAAGAAAATTGTGATTGCCCTGGGCGGCAATGCCCTGGGCAGCACCCCGGCGGAGCAGCTGGAGCTGGTGCGGCAGACCGCCAAGCCCATCGTGGATCTCATCCAGGAGGGGAACCAAGTGGTCATTGCCCACGGGAACGGCCCCCAGGTGGGTATGATCAACCTGGGCATGAGCACTGCGGCGGAGGCTGGGGCCATCAAGAGCGATATGCCCTTCCCCGAGTGCGGCGCCATGAGCCAGGGGTACATCGGCTACCACCTGCAAAACAGCATCGGCAACGAGCTGGCCGCCCGGGGACTGGCAAAGGACGTGGCCACCGTGATCACCCAGGTGCTGGTGGACGAGGCCGACCCCGCCTTTCAGAAGCCCACCAAGCCCATCGGCGCGTTCTATGACAAGGCTGCGGCGGAGAAGATCGCGGCGGAGAAGGGCTATACCATGGTGGAGGACGCCGGACGGGGTTACCGCCAGGTAGTGCCCAGCCCCAAGCCCATCGACGTGGTGGAAAAGAACATGATCCAATCCCTGATTGACACGGGCCATGTGGTGATCGCGGCAGGCGGCGGCGGTATCCCGGTGATTCGGAAGAATGGCCGCTTGCTGGGCACCCCGGCGGTGATCGACAAGGACTTCGCCTCCGCCAAGCTGGCGGAGCTCATTGACGCGGATATGCTGGTCATTCTCACCGCGGTGGACCGGGTGGCCATCAACTGGGGCAAGCCGGAGCAGAAGGCCCTGGGCGAGATGAGCGTGGCGGAGGCGGAACGCTACTGCGGCGAGGGCCACTTTGCCCCGGGCAGTATGCTGCCCAAGGTGCAGGCGGCCATATCCTTTGCCAAGGCGGGGGGCACGGCCATCATCGCCAGCCTGGAAAACGCCGCCGCCGCCCTGCGGGGCGAGAGCGGCACCCACATCACAAAGTAAGCGGAAAGGACGAGCGCCATGAAATCGGAAGTGATCAGCGTAAAGTGCTCCATCGTCCGGGGCGGCACCAGCAAGGGCATTTTCATCCTGGAGAACGAACTGCCCAGCGACCCCGCCCTGCGGGATAAGTACGTGCTGGAGATCTTCGGCAGCCCCGACGTGCGGCAGATCGACGGCCTGGGCGGCGCGGATGTGCTGACCAGTAAGCTGGCCATCGTGGGGCCCTCCTCCCGGGAGGACGCCGACGTGGACTACACCTTCGGTCAGGTGAGCTTTGTGGACGCCAAGGTGGACTATAAGTCCAACTGCGGCAACATCTCCGCCGGGGTGGGGCCCTTTGCCATTGATAACGGCCTGGTAAAGGCGGTGGAGCCGTACACCACCGTGCGCATCCACCAGGTTAACACCGGCTCTATCATCAACGCCAAAGTGGAGGTAAAGGACGGCCGGGCGGTGGTTGAGGGCAGCCTCCACATCGACGGCGTGCCCGCCCTTGGCTCCACCGTGGAGCTGGATTTCTCCGACAGCGTGGGTTCCATCACCGGCAGGCTGCTGCCCACCGGGAACGTCACGGACACGATCACCACACAGGACGGGACCTCTTATGAGGTGTCCATCGTGGACGCGGCCATCCCCACCGTGTTCATCAAGGCGGAGGCGCTGGGGCTGGAGGGCATCGAGACCCCTGCCCAGATCGAGGGCAGCGCCCCCCTCATGGCCCGGATTGAGGAAATCCGCGGCCGCTGCGCGGAAAAAATCGGCTTGACCGACAACTGGAAGCTGTCCACCCAGAAATGCCCCTACGCCCCCTTCTTTGCCGTGGTGTCCCCCAGCAAAGCCTACCATACCTTTGACGGCAAGGACGTGGCGGCGGAGGAAATCGACCTGGTGAGCCGTCTGCTCTTCATGCAGAAGATGCACAAGACCCATCCGGTGACGGGAACCGTGTGCATGTCCACCGCGGCCCGGGTGCCCGGCAGCATTGTGGAGCAGGTTCTCAGCCGGCGGGGCCGGGAGAACCGCAAAATTATCATTGGCCATCCCGCCGGGGTGATCCCGGTGGTGTCGGAGCTTGAGACGGAGAACGGGACCTATAACCTCAAAACCGCCGCCATCCTCCGCACCGCCAGAACCATCATGGACGGGCAGGTATATGTCCGCAAATCCCGCATCCAATAAAAATTTCAGGAGGAAGATTACCATGAACAAGACGATTGCAGCCCAGATTGCCGAAGTCGCAGTGGCCACCACCTACGACAAGCTCCCCGCCGAGGCCGTCACCAAGGCCAAGATGCTCACCCTGGACGTGCTGGCCTCCATGGTGGGCACCCGGAACGTGATCTCCAGCGAGATCGCCCGTGAGATCTCCGAGGAGCTGGCCGGACCCGCCGAGGCCACCATCGTAGGCTCCAAAGACAAGGTAGCCGCCCCCAACGCCGCCTTTGCCAACGCCATCCAGTGCTATGGCCTGGATTTCGTGGACGACCACAACGAGTCCAACGCCCACCCCTCCCCCGCCACCTTCCCCGTGGGAATGGCCCTGAGCGAGAGCCTGAAGAAGAGCGGCAAGGACTACATCGCCGCCGTGGCCATGGGCAATGAGGTCGTGTGCCGCATGGGAACCGCCTACCTGGGCGATATGTACTATCAGGGCTTCCACCCCACCAGCACCTGCGGCATGATGGCCGCCAGCGTCACCGCCGCCAAGCTCCTGGGCCTGGACGTGCAGAAGACCATCTACGCCCAGGGCATCGCGGGCAGCATGGTGTCCGGCCTGATGGCATGGAACACCGAGGGCTCCTTCACCAAGCGCCTCCAGGCAGGCCACCCCGCCATGAATGCCATCATCGCCGCCCGCATGGCCTCCAAGGGCTTCAACGGCCCCTCCGACATCTTTGAGAGCAAGGACGGCCTGCTCCACGCCTACTCCTTCCAGGACCACTATGACCCCAAGTACATCACCGAGGGCCTGGGCGAGGACTGGACCTTCACCAAGTCCAGCATCAAGGTCTACCCCTGCTGCCGTTACTCCGGCGGCCATCTGGACGCCTGCCTGGAGATCGTGGCCAAGCACCACCCCAAGGCCGAGGACATTGAGAAGATCGAGATCCGCTCCTCCAAGTACACCATGCACCTGCTGGCCGAGCCCTGCAAGTGGGCGCCCCGGAACATTGTGGATCTCCAGTTCAGCATGCCCTACCAGGCGGCCATCGCCTTCAAGAACGGCCAGTTCACCGTGGACGAGCTGAACGAGGACTATATCAACGACGAGCTTGTCAAGCGCCTGATCGCCAGCACCACCGTGGTGATGGACGACGAGTTCGAGCGCCGCTATCCCGCCCACTACTCCAGCGCTGTGACCATCACCATGAAGGACGGCACCCAGTACACCGCCACCGTGGACGACCCCAAGGGCGACTGGCGCAACCCCGTCACCTATGAGGACGTGGTGAACAAGTTCCGCTACCTGGCCAACCGCACCTACGGCGACAGCGCCCGCACCGAGGCCATCGTGGAGTTCGTCAACAGCCTGGAGAACCAGCCCGACATGTCCAAGCTCATGGAGCTGGTCAACGACGTGAGGTAAGCGCCCCGCAGCGCCAGGAAAGGAGGCGGCGGCCATGCCCCAGCGCAACCAGGACGACCGCAGCAAAAAAATCGTATTTGTATCCAACTGCCTGCTCAACGCCAACAACAAAGTGCTGGAATTCGCCCGCTACCCCGGTATGTTCACCCAGGTGGTCCAAACGCTGGACAAGTATGGCATCGGCCTGATCCAGATGCCCTGCCCCGAGGTGCTCCACATGGGGAACCAGCGGTGGTGGCACTCCCGCAACCTGTATGACAACGCGGGCTTCCGGCGGCTGTGCCGCACCTTGGCGGAGCAGATGGCGGACTACATGGAGAACTATGCCATTGTGGGCTATGACGTGGTGGCGGTGCTGGTGTGCGACGGCTCGCCCACCTGCGGCGTCAGCGTACACAGCCACTATGAGAACGGCGGCGGGCACCCCGCCGAGCCGGAGCGCAGCCTGCGGGAGGGGCCCGGCGTGTACACCCAGGAGCTGCTGTCCGCCGTGGAAGCCCGGGGGCTGGCCATGCCGCCGGTCTACGGGCTGAAGATGGACGACCGGGACAAGACCAACCAGCAGATCCTGGACGAGTTCGACGCCTTTATCCGGGAACGGCTTTCCTGAAAGGAAGCCGGGCGGCGGGGCGCAAGCGTCCCGCCGCCCCCGGCCAAATTCTGAGTTGAGTAGGTGGTATTAGGCAATGAGTAACATGACATTTGCCCAAAAGGCATTGGCCCGTGCCGCCGGCAAGGACTATGTGGAGATTGGGGAGATCGTCAACGCCAATGTGGACGTGGCCATGATGGACGACATCCTGGGTCCCCGCATTGAAATCGCCGAGGGTCTGAAAGAACTTGGCGTGGGGGTTTGGGACAAGTCCAAAGTGGTGGTCATCAGCGACCACTACACCCCCCCCTGCGAGATCAAGCAGGCCGAGGCGGTGAAGTTCACCAAAGACTGGTCCCTGGACCACGGGGTGGACTACCACGAGTACGAGGGCCCCTGCCACCAGGTTTTGGCGGAGGCCTGCTATAACCAGCCGGGCACGCTGGTGGTGGGCACCGACTCCCACACCTGCATGTCCGGGGCATTCGGGGCCTTTGGCACCGGCATCGGCTCCACCGAGATGCTGGGCGTGGCGGCCACCGGCCAGATCTGGCTGAAGGTGCCCGAGAGCTTCCGCATCGAGTGGCGCAATACCCTGGGCAGGGGGGTTTTCGCCAAGGATATGGTGCTCTTCGACTGCCGCGCCATCGGCCATTCCGGGGCGACCTACAAGGCCCTGGAGTACTGCGGAGAGGCCGTCTCCGAGCTGTCCATGGACGAGCGGATGGCCATCTCCAACATGTCTGTGGAAATGGGGGCCAAGGCGGGCTATATCCCGCCGGACGAAAAGACGCTGGAGTACCTGCGCGCCCACGGCAGCAGCCGGCCCTATGTGCTGCTCTACCCCGACGGGGACGCGGTGTACGAGCGCAGCTACGTCCATGACGCAGCCGCGCTGGCGCCCCAGGTGGCCTGCCCCCATCATGTGGACAACGTCCATGATGTGACGCAGGTGGCGGGCGCGCCCCTCACCCAGGTGTACATCGGCTCCTGCACCGGCGGGCGGCTGTCCGACCTGCGCGCCGCGGCCCACGTGCTCAAGGGCCGCAAGGCCGCCAAGGGACTGCGCTTCCTGGTATCCCCCGCCTCCCGGGAGGTATACCGCGCCGCCATGGCGGAGGGCCTGCTGGACATACTGACCGATGCCGGCGCGGTGATTGTGGCCCCGTCCTGCGGCCTGTGCCTGGGGGCGCACACCGGCATCCTGGCCGGCGGGGAGAGCTGCATCTCCACCAGCAACCGCAACTTCATCGGCCGCATGGGCAGCAAGGACGCCAGCGTCTACCTGGGCAGCGCGGCCACCGTGGCCGCCAGCGCCATCGAGGGCCGCATCGCCGACCCCCGGGCATATTTCTAAGCGGACGGGAAAGGGGGAACACTATGAAATCCCAGATAATCCGGGGAAAGGTGTGGAAGTTCGGGGATGACATCAACACCGATATCATTTCCCCGGGCGAGTACATGGACGCCAGCTACGAGGAGATCGGCAAGCACGCCATGGAGCGGGCTTTCCCCGGCTTCGCCGATGCGATTGAACCGGGCGATATCATTGTGGCCGGCAAGAACTTCGGCCCCGGCTCCAGCCGGGAGACGGCCCAGATCGCCCTGCTGTACGCCGGGGTGGGGGGCGTCATCGCCAAGGACTTCGCCCGGATCTTCTTCCGCAACTGCATCAATGTGGGATTCCCGGTGGTCACGTTCGACGGCACGGACGAGCTGAACCAGGGGGACGAGATTGTGGTAGACCTGCTCAGCGGCAGGATTGGGAACATCACCACCGGCAAGGTGTATTTCGGCAGCCGCCTGCCCCAGCATGTGCTGAGCATCGTGGAGGACGGCGGGCTGAAAAACCACCTGAAAAAGACGCTGAAAAAGGGCTGACGCAGCCCATAGCGGTTCTGAGACAAAAGGAGGTAATGGAAGTGGCATCGACCTTGCAAGTGAACTTCGCCGGCGTATCCATGCCCAACCCGTTCATGCTGTCCTCGGCGCCCCCCACCACCAACGTGGAGATGGTGGCGCGGTGCTTTGAGGCAGGCTGGGGCGGCGCGGTGCTCAAGACGCTGGCCTACACCTTGAGCCAGGCGCAGAACGTGAACCCGCGGATCACGGCGGTGCGCAGCGCCGACGACCAGATCATCGGCTTCACCAACTTTGAGCTGGGCAGCCCCAAGCACATCGAGAAGTGGGCCCAGGACACCCGCTGGCTGAAGGAGCGGTTCCCGGAGCATGGCGTGTGGGTGAGCCTGCTCCACACCGAGGGACTGGTGGAGTCCCAGTGGCGGGATGTCACCCGGATGTTCGACCAGGCCGGGGCGGACGGCTTTGAGCTGAACTTCTCCTGTTCCCACGGCATGGCGGAGTCAGGGGGCGGCGCCACGGTGGGCGGCAACGAGGAGGCCATCAAAATGGTCACCACCTGGGTGCGGGAGGAGACCAGGAAGCCCGTCATGCCCAAGCTCCCCGCCATCGTGCAGGATATCCCAGGCAAGGCCCGGGCGGCCCAGTCCGCCGGGGCAAACGCCATCGCGTCCATTAACACGTTGAACAGCCTGCCCGGGGTGGATATCCACACGTTCGTACCCTATCCCAGCGTGGACGGCGGCAGCGCCTTCCAGGGGCTGAGCGGCGCGGCGGTGAAGCCTGTGGCCCTGCGCACGGTGGCCCAGATCGCCGGCGCGGTGGACATTCCCGTCTCGGGCATCGGCGGCATCTACAATTGGCGGGACGCGGTGGAGTTCATCCTGTGCGGCGCCTCCTCCCTCCAGGTGTGCTCGGCCGTGATGCACCACGGCTACCGGATCATCAACGACCTCACCGCCGGCCTGCTCAACTACATGGAGGAGATGGGCTTTGCCACCATCAGCGACTTCTGCGGAAAGGCCCTGCCCAATATCCACCGGCACAACGATCTCAGCCGCGCCTACAAGCTGTACAGCAGCCCCGACCCGGACAAGTGCGTGGGCTGCGGCCGCTGCGCGGCGGTGTGCGCCGACAGCGCCTACAGCGCCATCCACCTGGATGAGGATCGCCGCGCCATTGTGGACAAAGAGAAATGCGACGGCTGCGGCTTGTGCCGGGGCATCTGCCCGGCCCACGCCATCAGTATGCAGCGCAAATAAAGGAGGCGGAGAGAATGAGCGCAATCAACCAGACCTTGAAAGACATCCAGGCGGAGGCCCGGCGCTGCCTGTACTGTGTGGACGCGCCCTGCCAAAAGGGGTGTCCCGCCTCGGTGGACGTGGCCCAGTTCATCCGCCACCTGCGCTATGCCGACGTGAAGAGCGCCAAGCGGGTGATCAAGCAGGCCAACCCCCTGGGGGGCATCTGCGGAACCCTTTGCCCCAGCGAGGAGCTGTGCCAGAAAAACTGTACCATGGGCCGCTGCGGCGCGCCCATCCACATTCGGGATCTCCAGAAGTACGCCTGCGCCAACGCGTCCTACTCCCCCGCCCTGCCCCAGCCCAACGGCAAGAGGGTGGCCGTGGTGGGGGCGGGCCCGGCGGGGCTGGGCTGCGCCGCGGCCCTGGCCGCCCTGGGCTACCAGGTGGAGGTCTTTGAAAAGGACGGCTGCGCCGCGGGCGTGGTGGCCCGGGAGATCCCCGGCTACCGCATCAATGCCGCAGTGGTGGAAAACGACCTTGCCGAGCTGCCCGGGGATCGCGTCCACATCCACTATGACAGCCCTGTGACGGCGGAGGATATCGCCGGGAAGCTGTCCAAAGAATATGATGCGGTGTTTGTGGGCGCTGGCCTGTCCGCCGACCGGATGAGCGGCGTGGACATCGCCCCCGGCGCCCCGGTGGCGGGTTGCTCCCGGTTCCTGGCTGAGCTGAAGTCGGGGGCGGTAAAGTCTGTGTCCGGCACGGTGGTGGTCATCGGCGGCGGCGACTCCGCCATCGACGCGGTGTGCAGCAGCTTGGCGTGCGGCGCGGACAAGGCTGTGTTGGCCTACCGCCGCTCCCGGGAGGAGATGCCCGCCTGTGATGAGGAGTTCCTGAGCGCGGCCGACAAGGGCGTGGAGCTGATGTATATGGTATCGCCCGTATCCATCATGGCGGAGGGGGACGGCGCGGCGGTCACCTTTGTGCGTAACCGGCTGGTGGAGCGGCCCGGCGAGAGCCGCAAGGGGTTTGAGCCCGTCCCCGGCAGTGAGTTCACGATCCGCGCCTCCCAGGTGGTATTCGCCATCGGCAAGACGGCGGACACGGCGCTGCTGGCCGGTAAGGCCGACCCCGATACCCTCCGGGTAGGGGATACCAACTGCTTCGCCGGCGGCGACTACCTGAGCGGCGGGGCCACGGTGGTCCGGGCGGTGGCCGACGGCAAGAAGGCTGCGGCGGGCATTCACGCCTACCTGAGCTGAGCGGCGGGCTATGAACGATCTCAACATACTCCACGGCACGGTGGTGCGGCCGGAGGGCCGCTTTGCCGGCGGCGTGGAGGTGAAGGACGGAACAATCGTCCGTGTCCTCCTGGAGGGTGAAGCCCCCGATCCCGCCCGGGAGACGGTGGATGCCGGAAATATGCTGATCTTCCCCGGCATGATCGACAGCCACGTCCACATCCGCGGCGGACGCCTGGAGCACCGGGAGGACTTCGCCTCGGGCACCATGGCCGCCGCCGCGGGGGGCGTGACCACCGTGATGGAAATGCCAGTCACCCTGCCCCCGGCCTCCCGCCCCGGCGATTTCATCAACCGGGAGAAGGAGGTCAAGGCCCGGGCCTATGTGGATTACGCCCTCTACGGCGGGGCGGGGGCGGACAACCTGGAGGAGATCCCCCTGCTGGCCCAGGCGGGGGCAGTGGGGTACAAGACCTTCCTGATGCCCCCCGTACCCGGCCGGGAAAAGGAGTTCTTCGGCCTGTGCAGCCAGACGCAGGAGATTCTCACCCAAGTGATGGAGCAGGTGGCCAAAACCGGCCTGATGCTGGCGGTTCACAGCGAGCTGAACCAGTATGTGGCGGAGGAGACCCGCCTGCGCATGGAGCGCGGGGAGAACGGCCTGAAGGCATTCTGCCGCTCCCGGCCGGTGGAAGCGGAGACGGAGGCGGTGAAGTGGGTCATTGCCGCAGCGCGGAAAACCGGCTGCCGTGCCTCTATCTGCCACGTGAGCACGCCGGAGGCCGCAGTCCTCATCCAGGAGGCCCGGGCCCAGGGGGTGGACATCCACGGCGAGACCTGCCCCCAGTACCTCCTCTTCAACGAAGACACGGCGGAGCGGGCCGGGGTGTTTGCCCGGATGAAGCCGCCCCTGCGGGACGCGGGCCGGATGGCCCGGCTGCGGGAGCTGTACCGGGAGGGCGCGCTGGAGATCACCGGCAGCGACCACGCCCCCTACCTCCGGGAGGAGAAGCTGAGGAACGGCCAGGATATCTGGCGCACCTTTGACGGCGTACCCGGGCTGGAGCTGTCCCTGCCGCTGCTGGTGACGGCGGCGGAGCGCGGGGAGCTGACGTATGAGTCCATTGCCCGGAATACGGCGGAGAATACCGCCCGGCTGTTCGGCCTGCCCCAAAAAGGGCGGATTGAGGAGGGGCGGGATGCGGATCTGGTGCTGGTGGAGCGCTTGCAGCTGCCCCGGCCGCTGGATATCGGCACGCTGTTTACCAAGAGCCGGGACAGCGCGGAGCTGTACCGGGACCTGCCCCTGCGCTGCCGCGTGGCCGCCGCCTACGTGCGGGGCCGGCGGGTGTTTGCGGACGGGGCCATCACTGGAGAGCAAGGCTGGGGGAAATTTGTCAGCCCTGTTTGATAAAAAACCATATTATTTTTTAGGAGGAGAACAACAATGAGAACCGATATGCGCGGAAAAGACTTTGTGACCCTGATGGACTACACCGGCGAGGAAATCCAGACCATTCTGGACGTGGCCTTCGACCTGAAGCGCCAGAACGCCATGGGCGCGGAGCACGAGCTGCTGAAAAATAAGACCCTGGGCATGATTTTTGCCCAGCCCTCCACCCGAACCCGGGTGTCCTTTGAGACGGGCATGACCCAGCTGGGCGGCCACGCCCAGTACTACAGCGAGGACAATATGCAGCGCAAGAACAAGGAGACCTGGGACGACACCGGCCTGGTCCTCTCCCGCTACTTGGACGCGCTGATGGTCCGCCTCTACGACCTGGAGAAGTACGGTATGGCCCGGGATATCATGAACCAGATCCGCGCCGCCACCACCATCCCCGTCATCAACGGCCTGGACGATAAGGAGCACCCCTGCCAGTGCATGGGCGATCTGATGACCATCCAGGAGAAGCTGGGCGCCGGCTGGAAGAAGAAAAAGATCGTCATGTCCTGGGCCTACTCCGACCGGGTGAAGTCCCCCGGCGTGCCCCAGGCCATGCTGCTGGCGTGCAGCCTGCTGGGCGCCGACCTGACCCTGGCCTACCCCAAGGGCTACGAGCTGGACGAAGAATATATGGCCTTTGCCGACAGCGCCTACCAGAAGAGCGGCGGCAAGCTGTCCATCACCAACGATATCTATGAGGCCAGCACCGACGCCGACGTGATCTATGCCAAGAGCTGGGGCAGCACCCGGGGCATGGACAAGGCGGAGGACAAGGAGTACCGCAAGCAGTTCGAGAAGGACTGGTGCATCTCCGACAAGCACTTCAGCCTGGCCAAGCCCGTGTCCTACTATATGCACCCGCTGCCCGCCGCCCGGGGCGAGGAGGTCACCGACGAGCTGATCGACGGCCCGCACTCCATCGTGTACGACCAGGCGGAGAACCGCCTGCACGCCCAGAAGGCCATCCTGGCCCTGCTGATGAAGAAGAAGTAAGAAACCACCCAACTTATGCGGGGAACCAGGCGTTCCCCGCATAAGTAAACGATTACATTTCTGCATCCACAACATTGGACTATGAACAGGGGGTTCATTATGATTTTAGGGTTACCGTTCCCGACCTATCTGGGCTGGTTTGTCGGGCCCATCGCCACCATTGCCACTGCGGCCTTCTGCGTTTACGAGTACGTCAAGCACTGCAAGAACGAAGCGTAAACCGCCCTGCCCCGGCGGCTCGCACCCCGTTGACGGGCCGCCTACCCGTGCGTACGCGATTAAAGGAGGTAAGTCCATTGTTATCTGGTAGTCTCGCCGTCATCGGCTTTGTGATGCTGGGCATCTATATCGTTGGGATGCTGGGTATCGGTATCTACTGCAATAAAAAATACGCAAACACCCTTAGCGGCTTCCTCACCGGCGGCCGGAGCCTGGGCCCCTGGGTATTTGCCCTGACCTATGGCTCCACCTACCTCAGCGCGTCCACCTTCATCGGCAATACGGGCACCGCTTATAAGGCCGGCATGGCCTATCTCATGATGCCTGTGGCGCAGGTTGTGCTGCTGCCCATCGGGCTGGTGGTCTTTTCCCACGGCCTGCGGCGGGTGTCCGTCCGGCTGGGCGCCATGACCATCCCCCAGTATGTGGAAAAACGGTTCAAGTCCCCCCTGGCCGGCACGCTGGCCTCTGTCGTGATTCTGCTGTTCATGGTGCCCTATATGGTAGGCGTCATCAAGGGCGGCGCGCTGGCGCTGGGCTCCCTGCTGGGCCTGTCCTACACCGTGTCCGTGCTGCTGGTGGCGGGCGTGGCCTGCGCGTACCTGATCTGCGGCGGCTACATGGCCCGGTGCTACACCGACGTGGTGCAGGGCGTGATGATGGGCTTTGGTATGCTGGCGGTGCTGATCATGGGATTCTTCGTGGTGGGCGGCCCCGCCGAGATCGCCGCCGGCGTGGGGGCCAGCGATCCCGCCCTGCTGGAAACCCCCGGCCCCATGGGCTGGAGTAACCTGTTCCTGTTCTCCTCCGTGTTCGCCCTCACCCCCTGGGGACTGCCCCAGCTGGTGCAGACCAACTTCACGATTAAGGACCGCAAGACGGTGCATATCTCGTCCATTGTGCTGTCCATTTGGCTGGGCGCCATCCTCATCGGCTCCATGATCATCGGCAATATGGCCCGCGCCTACTTCGGCGACGCCTATCTGGACAATGTGGACGCGGTGTTCCCCAACCTGGTGCTCACATTTTTCCCCAACGCCATCGGGGCGATTATCATCGTTGCCGTCATTGCCGCGGCCATGTCCACCATTGACGGCGTGCTGATGACCAGCGGCAGCGCCTTCGGCGTGGATATCTTCAAGCGGTTCATCAAGAAGGACGCCTCGGACAAGCAGGTATTGACCGTCACCAACATCACCATGTTCGCCATTATGGCCGTGGTGGTGGTGTGGGCCTTCAACCCCCCGGCGATGATCCTCACCTTCTCGTCCTTCGCCTTCTCCGTCATCGCGGGCGCGCTCATCGTTCCGGTGTTCGCGGGGATCTACTCCAGGAAGGGCACCACCCTGGGCTGCGTAGCCGCCATGATCGCGGGCGCCGGCGGCACGCTGCTCTGGTACGTGGTGAAGCCCGGCGGAAACTATATCCTGGGCTGCCCGCCCTTCGTGGCCGGTGCGATTTTGTCCGTCATCGCGTATGTGGCGGTGAGCAGATTTACCCCGCCCCTCCCCCAAGAGTTTGTGGATGACCTGTTCTCCAAAGAAGCCGAGGAGAACGCATACGCGCAGGATTGAGCCAAATCCCTGCGCCCAGCCGTGCGGGACTCCGGGCCTCCGGGGGTTCGCACGGCCCTTTTTAAAAAGACTGAAGCGAAAGGAAGTTTTTCTCATGGATGGTTTGTTGGACGGCGTTGTGGTGCTGGATCTGACCCGGGTGCTGGCGGGGCCGTACTCCGCTATGCTGCTGGCGGACATGGGGGCCACGGTGATCAAAGTGGAAAACCCCAAGGGCGGGGACGACACCCGCAGCATGGGCCCCTTCGTCAATGGCAGCAGCGTATATTACGCCAACTTCAACCGCAGCAAATACGGCTGCACCCTGAACCTGAAGGAGCCGGAGGGCAAGGAGATCTTCAAGGAAATGGTGAAGCGGGCCGATGTGGTGCTGGAGAACTACCGCCCCGGCACCATGGAGAAGCTGGGGCTGGGCTATGACGTGCTGCGGGAGGTCAATCCTGGAATCATTTATGGCGCGGTGTCCGGCTTTGGCCATACCGGGCCGTACAGCAAACGGGCGGGCTATGACATCGTGGGCCAGGCCATGGGCGGCCTGATGAGCACCACCGGCTGGCCCGGCGGCGACCCCACCCGCACCGGCACCCCGATGGGCGACGTGCTGGGCGGCTTAAACCTGGCCGTCGGCGTGCTGGCCGCCCTGGTAAACAAGGCGAAAACCGGCCGGGGCGAGAAGGTGGACGTGGCCCTGGTGGATTCGGTGGTGTCCTCCATGCAGAACATCACCATGATTTATCTGGCCGAGGGCCGCATCCCCCAGCGCATTGGCAACCGGTACGAGTCCACCTACCCCTATGACTCCTTCCCCGCCAGGGATGGCAATGTGATCATCGCAGCAGGGAACAACAAGCTGTATGCCATCCTGTGCCGGGTGATGGGCCGGCCGGAGCTGATTGAGGATCCCAAATACCTCAATGTGAAGGACCGGGTGGCCAACCACGCGGAGATGCGGGAAATCATCAGCGCCTGGAGCAGCCAATTCACCATCGACGAGGTGGTGAAGCTGCTCAACGACGCGGGCTGTCCCGCAAGCCCTGTGAACACCCTGGACCGGGTGGTGCGGGAGCCCCAGATCGCCGGGGCCCGGGAGATGTTTCCCGAGATCGACCAGCCGGGCATCGGGCGGATGAAGGTAACGGCCAGCGCCCAGAAGCTGACCAACACCAAATCCTTCCCCCGGAAAGCGGCCCCCCTGCTGGGGGAGGACAACGAATCCGTTTATGGCCGGATGCTGGGCTTTGACGGAGAGAAGCTGGCCCGGCTGAAAGAACAGGGCGTCATTTGACGGGAGGCGGGGACAATGGAGCGGCAAGTAAAATTCATCGAGGTAGGTCCCCGGGACGGCTTCCAGAGCGTCAAGGGGGACATGATCCCCACCCAGCTGAAGCTGGAAATTATGGAGCGGCTGCTGGATGCGGGGGTGTCGCACATGGAGTTTACCTCCTTCGTCAGCCCCAAGGCCATCCCCCAGCTGGCGGACAGCGCCGAGGTGACCCAGGCCCTGCTGGCGCAGTGGCCGGAGGCAGACGTGTTTGCCCTGGTGCCCAACCTGCGGGGGGCGCAGCGGGCCTATGCGCTGGGTCTGCGGAAGGTGTGCTATGTGGTGTCGCTCAGCGTCAGCCACAACAAGGCCAACATCAACCGCACCCACCAGCAGTCCTTGGCGGCCTATCGGGAGATCCGGGAGAGCTGCCCGGAGCTGGAGATTGTGCTGGATCTGGCCACCGCCTTTGGCTGCCCCTTTGAGGGCAAATATCGGGAGCCGGGGGCGGCGGTGGACTTCCTCCGGGACTACGTCGAGGCGGGTGTGACCACCTGCTGCCTGTGCGACACCATCGGCATCGCCGACCCGCTCCAGGTACGGGGCCTGCTGTCCGCCCTGAAGACGGCCTATCCGGCCCTGTCCCTGGAGGTCCACTTCCACGACACCCGGGGCCTGGGGGTGCTGAACACCTGCGCCGCCCTGGAGGCGGGGGTGAGCGGCGTCCAGGCGGCGCTGGGCGGGCTGGGGGGCTGCCCCTTTGCCCCCGGCGCGTCGGGAAACACCGCCAGCGAAGACCTGATCTACCTGCTGGATCAGCTGGGGGTGGAGACGGGCGTTGATTTTGCGCAGCTGCTGGCCGCGGCGAAGTACCAGCGGGAGCGGGTGCCGGGCAGCTACAGCGGGCACCACATCAACATCAACGCACCCCAGTGCGTGCTGGGGTGAAGACGGTGGCCCCGGCAGACCCAAAGAGGGCAGATGATAAACAAATAGCTATCCCCGGCTTTGAAATAGATGCCATGGCCCGAGTATTGCTCCCGGCGCTCCGGGCCTTCTACTCCAGCCCGGAAAGGCAAGCGGCGTTTGAGGAGTGGAAGCACCAACAGGAGAATACATGACAGAAGCGGCCCCCGTCACACTGACAGGGGCCGCTCAGCTTGTCGAAAAGCGGCCTGCCAGGAAAAAGTTCTGGCAGGCCGCAAAGCAT
>CAPOAR010000020.1:0-38581 GCA_948670295.1 uncultured Oscillospiraceae bacterium
TGAGCTACAGCCGCATCTGTTCTTCACAGCTTAGTCATAATAACACATCGCTTCGGAAAATGCAAGCTTTTTTTTAAATTTTTTCGAATTTTTTCTAGACACCAAAAAACAGGACAGAATACGCCGTATTCTGTCCCGTTTTTATTATTTTCCCGTCCAAATTGTAAAGCGATGAAGCATAGCGGCCACCTCGGCCCGGGTGGCGTCGCCATCGGGAGCCAGCGCCCCATCTCTGCCGTTAATGATTTCTGCCCCTACAGCCCATGAAATAGCGCTACGTCCCCAAGAAGCCACCGCTCCCACATCTGAAAATTGGGACAGCTCAGCAGACACGCTCACATCATATCCCATTCGAACCGCATAGTTATATAGAATCACCGCAATCTGCTGCCGGGTTACGTTGGAGAAGGGGTCGAACAGCCCGTCCCCTACCCCGGAAACCACCCCGGTCCGGCCTGCCCATACCGTACCCTCGGTATACCACTGCCCATCCGGGATATCCCGGAACATAGCGGAATACTCCCCAGCCGGCTTCCCTGCTAAGCGGTGCAGAACGGTGGTCATCATGCACCGCTGCATTTTGTCCTCAGGCGCAAACTGGGTTGGGCTGCTGCCATTAAATAGCTCCCGCTGGTACACATAGGATACGTCCTCATAGTACCATGCGCTTCTGGACACATCAATGAAAGGCAGCTGTACCGGAAGGGGCTCCCCTGCCGTCACCGTCCACCTGCCCTCCGCCATCCACTGGGCAGCATTGGAGGAAACCACCAGCGTCACATCCGTCCCGGCTAAATAACGATGCCCAATGGTCAATGCACCGCTCGCGGCTACCTCCGTCCCAGCGGTGGCGTCCACCAGTGCCCCGCTGCGCAGCAACGCGCTGCCCTGGGTCCAAACCAGCCCGCATCCGATGCCTCCAGTCACCACATCCCCATTTACCCCGCTCTGCGGGGTAAAGGACCCGGCCGTACCGCCTCCCTGTCCAACCTGTCCTGCCGCCGCGCTGTAAATGGCAGAGGTATCGCGGTCTACCTCCTGCTTCACCACGGCCTTCAAATCACTCCAAAACGCACCGTTGAGGTAGCTCAGCGATACCAGCGCCCGATCCTGGCTGGCGGCTCCCGCCAGCGTCACGATTCCCGCCAGCAGGGTCAGCCCCAGCACCCCGGCCAGAATTCTCTTTTTCATGGCGCCTCCTCGGAAATCATATAGCTCAAGGTCAGCAGACTGTCCGCAAAATGCACATTTTCCACCCGTGTGCCGGGCATATCCTGCTGAGGCAGTTCCACGTTGGTAAAGTTCCAAATCCCTGTCACACCGCAGGCCGCCACCCGCCGGGCTGTGGTCTCCGCCACCCCCGCCGGCACCGTAAGCACGCATACGCTCACCTGATGATCCCTCAAATAGTCCTCCAGCGAGTCCACATGGTACACCGGCGTCCCGCTCAGCTGCCTGCCCACCAGCTCCGGGTCTACGTCAAAGGCAGCCGCCAGGCGAAAACCGTTGTCCGCAAAGGGAAAATTCTCCATCAGCGCCCGTCCCAGGTTGCCCGCACCCAGGATGGCAACCGTATGATTCCGATTCATGCCCAGAATATCCGCCACCTCGCAGCGCAGCCGTTCCACATTGTAGCCGTATCCCTGCTGGCCGAAGCCGCCGAAGCAGGACAGATCCTGACGGATCTGGGATGCGGTCAGGCCCATGGATTTTGCCAGGGAGCTGGAGGAGATCCGCACCGTCCCACATCGGTATAAATCATCCAAATGCCGGTAATACCGCGGCAGCCGTCGGATCACCGCGGAAGATATTTTATCTTTTTTCATGCGCAACCCGTTCCTTGCTCAAAAATTTCGCTTTCATTCTACCTCAAATCCATCTGCTTGTCAAACCGCTAAGGCCCGGATTCACAATTTTTCACCTGCCGCATATTATGGATTACATTCTGATAAGGAGGAGTAGTCCATGCCTCAAACCGGCTCCCTTGTTGTGCGTGTTTTTACCTCACAGGCCCAGCTGCCCGTCTCCGGCGCCACCGTCATCATCTCCAGTCCCAGCGAAGACGGCCGCCGCAAGGTATTTTCCATCCAGACCACCGACGAAAGCGGCGGCACCCAGCCCTTTCAGCTGGAGGCCCCTGATAAGGCTCTGAGCGAAGGCCCAGGGCAGTCCGTCCCCTTCTCCGACTACTCTCTGGTGGTGGAGCACCCGGAGTACTACCTGGCCACCTTTGAGAAGCTCCAGGTATTCCCCGGCGTGGAGACGGTGCAGAACGTCCCCCTGGT
This sequence comes from uncultured Oscillospiraceae bacterium, assembly GCA_948670295.1. Classification (GTDB taxonomy): domain Bacteria; phylum Bacillota; class Clostridia; order Oscillospirales; family Oscillospiraceae; genus Enterenecus. The sequence continues at coordinate 2,286 of CAPOAR010000020.1, forward strand.
CCCTCTCCCCCAGCCCGCTGGAAACGATATCACCGCCGAGCCGGTGGTGGTCACCCCCCAGCCGCTGTGAGCCGCCCCAGCATCAAGTAAGGAGGTTTCTATGCCTGTTACAGTCACGCCCTACATACCCCAGACCATCACCGTCCACACCGGCCCGGCCAGCCAGTGGGCGGAGAATGTGACGGTTTCCTTCCCCGACTACATCAAAAACGTGGCCTCCAGCGAGATATACCCCACATGGCCGGAGGCTGCCCTCCGGGCCAATATCCTGGCTCAAATCTCCTTCGCCCTCAACCGGGTATATACCGAATACTACCCCAGCCGCGGTTATGACTTTGATATCACCGCTTCCACTATGAACGACCAGAAGTTTATCAAGGGCCGCAGCACCTTTGAAAACGTGGATAATTTAGTGGATGACCTGTTCACCACCTACATCCGCCGCAAAGGCTTTGTGGAGCCCCTTGCCGCCAAGTTCTGCAATGGCACCACCGTCACCTGCGACGGCCTCTCCCAGTGGGGCAGCGAGGCGCTGGCCCGGCAGGGCATGAGCACTATGGATATTCTGCGCCATTATTATGGAGATAACATTGAGCTGGTATCCAATGCCCCGATCCGGGACATCGCCTATTCCTATCCCGGTTATCCCCTTCAAACCGGCTCTTCCGGCAACTACGTCACGGTACTTCAAGTCATGCTCAACCGAATCTCCCGCAACTACCCTGCAATTCCCCGCGTCAGCCCGGTGGACGGCATATTCGGCAGCAGAACCGAGGAGTCGGTCAAAGCGTTCCAGCGCATCTTCAACCTCACCCCCGACGGCATTGTGGGCCAGGGCACCTGGTATAAGCTGGTGTCCCTCTACGGCGCAGTCACCCGGCTGTCGGAGCTGGTCAGTGAGGGCCAGCCCTTCACCCAGGTTCAGGGGCCCGCCCCCGGCGTCACCCTCCGGGAGGGGAGCACCGGGGTGGCCGTATCCGCCCTGCAATATTTCATCTCCATCATCGGCCAGTTCTCCCCCGCCGTGCCTGTGCTGGCCATCGACGGGATCTTCGGCCCCAAGACCACCCAGGCTGTCAACGCCGTCCAGGGCCGCCTGGGCCTGCCCGTCACCGGGGTGGTGGATCAAGCCACCTGGCAGGGCATCTACGATGAATACCTGGGCATCGCCCGTACCGCATTGGCCGGAGCCGGACTGCCCACCACTCCCCAGCAGATTGAGCAGAGGGTCATGTCGGGTCAGTTCCCCGGCTACGACCTCAGCTATGGACGCGAGGACGCCTGAAAGGAAGGGAAACTGCTATGAATACCAACGCATCCGCACCCATCACTCCGCCCGAGCCCTCCGATGCCGGGCACAGCGGCCAACCCATCCGCTCCCTTCAATACATGCTCAACCAACTGGCCATCCACAACGATGTGCTCACCCGTCTCGCGGTGGACGGCATATTCGGCGAGCGCACCCTGGAGGCCGTCATGGTGTTTCAGCGGGAGAATCATCTCCCCGTCACCGGCGTGGTGGATCTGACCACCTGGAACGCCATCCGAGACGCCTATGTGCATGTGGAGCTGATGTACGGCTTCCCTCCCGCCCTCAACGTGCTGCCCTGCGGCACCTATACCGCCGTGGAGGGCCAGGAGTGCGAGGTTCTGCGCATCGTCCAGGCCATGTTCGGCTCCCTCACCAAGGTGATGAGCAATTTCAGGCCCTGCCAAATGAATTGCTGCAACGACGGCGAGACCTATAAAAACTTGCAAGAGGTACAGCGCCTGGCCGGTCTGCCTGTCACCGGCATTTTAGACCGTTCCACCTGGGCCTATATGGTTCAGCTCTATCAGGCCCTAGTCACCCGGAGCTGAGCTGTTAAATCCCCTCTTGCCATCCCAGCCGGAATCCGCTATAATGAGTTGACATGCCGGACGGCAGAAGGAGGTATCTCTATGGCTAGGTTTGGATTTATCCACGACAAGCTGGATATCAAGCTTCTGATCCTTTATATCATGGACCGTGTGGCCGCCCCCATTGATTTCGCCACCCTCACCGACCTTTCCATGTGCGACAGCGGGGTGGACTACTTCCAGTTTGCCGAGGCGGCGGCGGAGCTGACGCAGAGCGGACACCTGGACCAGCAGGGAGATTCCTATTCTGTCACGGACAAGGGCCGCCGGGCCTGCGCCGCGGGGGAAAGCAGCCTTTCCCCTGTTGTCCGCCAGCGGTGTGACCGGCGGCTGGCCCCCTTGAACCAGGCGCTCAAACGTAAGGCCCAGGTCCGTGCCCGGGTGGAGGACACTCCCCAGGGCTGTGACGTGTGCCTGTCTATGGATGACGATCAGGGGAGCCTGTTCTCCCTCACGCTGCTCTCTCCCACCAGGGAGGACGCCCAGCGCATCGCCGACAGCTTCCTCACCCACCCGGACCGGGTGTATAACGGATTGCTGGGCGTACTGCTTACCGATGATGAGGGGAGGCAGCAGCAGTGAATTTTATGGGCTTTCCCATTTCCAGCCTGTTCCTCTATTTTATCCTGTACTCTTTTTTGGGCTGGGTGATGGAGACCTGCTATTGCTCCATCGTAGAGCAGCGCCTGGTGGCCCGAGGATTCCTTTACGGCCCTATCTGCCCTATTTACGGCGGCGGCGTGGTGCTGATGATCCTGTTCTTCACGCCTTTGAAGCAAAATCTGGTGCTCTTCTATGTGGTGGCTGTGGCAGTCATGACCTCCTGGGAGTATCTGGTGGGCTGGGTGCTGGAAGCCGCCACCCATGTAAAGTACTGGGATTATTCCCAGTTCCGTTTTAACCTCAAGGGACGGGTATGCCTGTGGGTGGCGCTGACCTGGGGCGTGCTGTCCTATCTTGTCATCTTCTTCATCCACCCGCCTATCCAGGAGCTGGTGGAGCGTCTCCCTATTTGGCTGGAATTCATGCTGTGCGGCGCGTTTTTGGCACTGCTGTCGGTGGACGCGGTGCTCACCATCCGGCACTTGGCCCTGGTGTCCAAGCTGGTGGTGGGCGTCACCCAAATGGGACAGGAGCTCCAGCTCCAGGCCGCCCTGGGCAAAGCCGAGCTCAGCGACCGGCTGGAGGACGGCGCCGCCGCCCTGCGCCAGCGCTACAGCGATCAGGTGGCCCAGCTGGAGAAGTACAGCCGCCGCTTCCGCCACATATACGGTTCCCTGAAGGTGAGCCAGAAGTACTCTGTCAGTCATGAGGACATCCTGGCCGCCGCCGCGCTGGCCAAAGAGGAGCTGATTCGCTACAAAAATGCCCTCAAATCCCGCGCCAAGCGCTGACCTATGGTTGCAAAGCACACATTGAGGAAGGGCCCGCCGGATGTTCCGGCGGGCCCTTCTCTTTTTGATTGTAATGGTCAGCGCTGTCCCTTATCGTAGGGAATGCCCTCAGCCTTGGGCGCGCGGGACTTTTTAGACGTAAACGCCAGCACCACCAGCGTGATGACATAGGGCAGCATACGGTAGACATGGCTACTGATGGGGGCGTTGGCCAGCATACACACGCCGTCTCCGTTAATGTCGATGGATGCGTAGGAGGCCGCAATACACTTGAACAGGCCGAACAGCAGCGCAGCTCCGGCAATATTCAGCGGCTTCCAGTTGCCAAAGATCATGACGGCCAGGGCCAGGAAGCCAAACCCAGCCACATCGCCGGTGGAGGCACAGTTGGCGGTGGTCAGGGCGTAGACGAAGCCGCCCATGCCCGCCAGGGCGCCGGAGATGGTCGTACCTGCGTAACGCATTTTGTACACATTGATGCCCAGCGAGTCGGCGGCCTGGGGATTTTCGCCGCAGGAACGCAGCCGCAGTCCAAACCTGGTCTTGTAAAGCAGAACGGACAGCACCACAAACAGCACAATGCACACATAGGTAGCCAGGTATACCTTGTTGATGAAGGTCTCCCCCCAAAAGCCCAAGTCGGTTTTGCGGTCAATGCCAAGGGTGCTCTTTTTAATCATAAACCAGCTGGCGGCATCGCTGCCATCCGCCATTCCCAGGGTGTTTTGGTTGGCAATGATACGGATGAGAAAGAGCACCAGGGCCGGAGCCATCAGGTTCAGGGCCGTGCCGCCGATGGTCTGGTCCGCCTTCAGGTTCACCGAGGCAAAGGACAGCAGCAGGGAAAATACCGCGCCCAGCACACCGGCCGCCAGCATGGCCAGCAGCTCCAGCCCCTGGAGCGTCAGCCAGCTTTTTGCGGCAAAGGCGTCGTGAAACAGGGCGATCCCCTGCATTATATTTACAAAAAGCACCCCCACAAAGGCGCCGAAAATCATAATGCCTTCCAGCGCCAGGTTGATGATACCGCTGCGCTCGGCAAACACACCGGCCAGCGCCACGATCATCAGCGGAACGGCGTAAAGCAGGGTCTGCTGGATCAGAAACGTCATGCCCGCTCCCCTCCTTTCTCAGCGGAGGCTTCCTCCATGGGCTTGTCCTCCTTCAGTCCATCCGGCGCAGACTGTGACGGCTTATCCTTTTTACGGCTGGCCAGCAGCATTTTTATGAGCAGGGAGAAAGCGCTGAGGTAGACAATGACGGAGATGATAACATCGGTGATATACTCGTTGTATGCGGTCAATTTGGTCAGCTGCAGGCCCACAATATTGAGCATAGACATAAAGCAGCCGGTAAAGATCACGCCGATGGGATTATTAGCCGCCAACAGCGCCACAGGGATGCCGTTAAAGCCGGCGGCTGGCAGGGACTGATAGGTCTGCCAGAAAAACTCCGTATTGCCCGCCAGAAAATAGAGCGACGCCCCAGCCCCGGACAGGGCCCCGGCAATGGCCATGGAAAGCACGATGTTCCGCTTGTCGCTGATTCCGGCGTACCGGGCGGCGTGGCGGTTGGAGCCGCAAGCCTTGAGCTGATAGCCCAGGGTGGTCTTTGTCATGAGAATGTAAATCCCAACGGCAATCAATATGGCGATGAGGATGCCAGCGTTGACCTGGGATCCGGGAAAAACCTTATCCAAGCCCAGCTTAGCGGTCTGGACGCCGCTGCCTTCCACATAGGTCCAGGCTCCGTCCACCAGCGTTTTGCCGTAGGCGGTTTTGTACACATAGCTGCTCTTGGTATTCTCTACGGTGTTTTGGAACATCTTGTTGGCGTCAAAGAACCATGTCACCAGGTTTGCGGCAATCCAGTTTGTCATAATGCAGGCCAGCACCTCGTTGATATTGAGCAGCGCCTTTACAATACCGGGAATGCAGCCCCAAAGCGCCCCCGCCAGCATGCCCCCCAAAAAGGCCAGCAGCCAGATGACGGGGCTGGGCAGCGCAGAGGCAGGAATGCCCAACGCAACCGCCAGCGTGACCATGGTACCCATCAGATACTGCCCAGGCGCTCCGATATTGAACAGGCCCGTCTTGAATGCCACCGACACAGACAGTCCCGTGAGGATCAGCGGGGTGGCCCGGAAGAGCATATTGCCGATGCTCTGTGGATTGAAGCCCCAGGTCAGGCTGCCCGATGCGTCCCGCCCTGTACTGAGTATGCCAAAGAAGATGAGCCGGATGCCCTCCCAGGCGCTTGCCAGGCCCAGATTATCGCTGAACAGTCCCACCACCAGCACCAGGATACTGCCCACCGCCAGGCCGATGACAATGGAGAGCAGGGATGCCAGCACGGTCTTGGTCCCATCCTTTTGCAGCAGAGTTCTCCCCTGGTCCTTCATGATCCCTCATCCTCCTCACCGGTATAGATTTGGACGAGATTCGGATATTTCACACTCACGCGCCCCTCTCCTCCTTCCCGTTCATATCCATCCGCTTGGCCCCGGCCATATAAAGGCCCAGCTCCTGCACGGTGGTCTGCTTGGGGTCCAGCTCACCCACGATCTCACCCTCGTACATCACCAGAATGCGGTCGGACAAACTCATCACCTCGTCCAGCTCCAGGCTGACCAGAAGCACCGCACGGCCCTTATCCCGCTCCGCCACCAGCTGGCTATGGATGTATTCAATAGCGCCCACATCCAGGCCCCGGGTGGGCTGAACCGCTACAATAAGAGGCTTTTCCCGGTCCACTTCCCGGGCGATAATGGCCTTTTGCTGGTTACCGCCGGACATGGAGCGGGCTATGGTCACCGGCCCCTGCCCAGACCGCACATCGTACTGTTCAATGAGCTGCCCGGCGTACTCCCGTACCGCCCCCCGGTTAATAAAGCCATGAGTTTGGAACCTCTTCTCATTGAACCGCTGGAGCACCAGATTCTGCTCCAAAGTAAAGTCCAGTACCAAACCGTGCTTGTGCCGATCCTCGGGGATATGGCTCATTCTGCCTCCCCGGTGCTTGATAGACGCGTGGGAAATATCCTCCCCGCACAGGGTAACAGTCCCGCCGGAGCTCTTCTCCAATCCCGTCAGACCGTGGACCAGCTCCGTCTGGCCATTTCCGTCAATTCCAGCAATACACAGGATCTCCCCCGCCCTGGCCTGGAAGGAGACGCGGTTGACGGCGTTCTTCTTGTGGCTCCTGGCGGGAACGCAAAGCTCCCGCACCTCCAGCACCGCCTCTCCTGGCTGGGCGGGCTTCTTGGTCACCTCCAGCTGGACCGGGCGGCCCACCATCATGTTAGACAGGGACTGCTTATCCGTATCCTTGGCATCTACCGTTCCAATGTACTTACCCTTGCGCAGCACTGTCACCCGGTCCGACACCGCCATAATCTCATTGAGCTTGTGGGAAATAAACAGGATCGACTTGCCCTCCTTGGCAAATTCCTTCATAGTCGCCATCAGCTCGTCGATCTCCTGGGGGGTGAGGACGGCGGTGGGCTCATCGAAAATCAAGATTTCGTTGTCCCGGTAGAGCATTTTGAGAATCTCCACCCGCTGCTGCATCCCCACGGTGATATCCTCCACCTTGGCGTCCAAGTCCACCCTCAGGCCGTACCGCTCGGACAGGGCCTCCACCTTTGCCCGGGCCTCCCGCTTCTGGAGAAAGCCCAGTTTGGTGGTCTCCGCCCCAAGGATGATGTTATCCAGCACAGTAAACACCTCAATGAGCTTGAAGTGCTGGTGAACCATGCCAATGCCAAGGGCAGTGGCGTCGTTGGGGTCGTTGATTTTAACCTCCTGGCCATTTTTCTTGATGATCCCCTTTTCCGGCTGGTAAAGGCCGAAAAGGACGCTCATCAGCGTGGACTTCCCCGCCCCGTTCTCCCCCAGGAGGGCGTGGATCTCCCCCCGGCGGAGCTGGAGGGTGATATCATCGTTGGCAATGATACCAGGGAATTCCTTGGTGATGTGGAGCATCTCAATGATGTTCTCAGATTCCATCGTCCTCATCCCGCTTCCTGTCTAAAATGTCAGTACCGGGCCCCTGTGAAAAGCCCTATTATGTCAATTATACCTGATGCTCGACAAAAACACAAGCAATTTTATTCCAGGAGGACAGAAAAAACGGACGGGACGCAATGCGTCCCGCCCGCGCAGGGTTTCAAGCAAAAATCAGCCGATGTAGTTCAGCGCCACGTTGCTCCAATTAGTGTCAGTCACCTTGGCGAAGTCTTCCTCAGCCACCATGCTGTCCACCACCAGCTTGCCAGAAGCCATGTCGGCCAGCTGAGCCTCGTACTCCTCAATGGTGTAGTTCTCCAGGCTCCAGGTAGCGGTGGGCAGGCCCACGGCATCATCCTTGGCGCCCAGGGAAGTGCCCTTGCCGCCGATCTCGGAGAAGGTGCCGTCATACACCTTGGCCACGGCCCACTGCACGGAGGAAGCCAAGCCCTTCATGGCGGAGGTCACCACGGTCTCGGACTGGGCGGACTGGTCCACGTCCACGCCCACCACCAGGCCATCGTTAGCAGCGGCGGCAGCGGCCACGGAATTGAACATGGAACCACCGCAGGCAAAGACGATCTCGGTGCCGTTGGAGTACCAGCCGTTCATCATGGTCTGCAGCTCGGGGGAAGCCTGGAAGGAAGCGCCGTACTGCCAGGAATAGTTGATATCAACGGTCTTGCCCAGCTCCTTAGCGGCGTCGTTGGCGCCCTGCACAAAGCCGTAGCCGAAGCGGCAGCAGGCGGGGTTGGTGCCGCCGCCGCCACCGGTGAAGCCCAGCTTCTCAAAGCCTTCCTTCACCACGGCATAACCGGCCAGATAGCCGCTCTGCTCCTCCTGGAAGGAGATGCCCGCCACGTTGTCCAGGCCGATGGGGTAGCCATCAATGAAGATGAAGGGCACATCGGGGAACTCGGCGGCGGCCTTCTTCAGGGCGGCCTCCTGCATGAAGCCGGCGCACACGATCACCTCGGCGCCACCCTCCACGGCGGCCTTCATGGCGTCGTAGCGGTCGTCGTCAGTGGCGGCGTCGCCGTTGGCGGGCTGGTAGTACTTGTAGCTCTTGCCGTTGGCGGCGGCGTACAGCTTCACGCCGTCGAAAGTGCCCTGGTTGAAGGACTTGTCCTTCAACTGGCCTACATCGGTGATGAAGGCCACCTGGTACTTGTTGTCGGAAGAGGTCATGGTGTCGGGGATGTCGTCGGCAGGGTTGGACCCGGGAGCGGGGAGCGCCTCACTGGGGGCTTCAGAGGGAGCCTGGGAGGGCTCGGTGCTCTCCTCCGTGCCGGGCTGGCTGGCGGGGGGCTCACTGGCGGTCTGAGTGGGATCGGGGTTGCCGCTGGTGCAGGCAGCCAGGCTCAGCACCATGACCACGGCCAGCAGCATCGCGAGGATCTTTTTCATCGCAAATTTCATCCTTTCTTTTCATCTATTCCGAACGGCGGTGCCGTCCGCACTCCATGTCCATGGGGCGGACACAGCATCTGCGCCCTGCCCCAAAGGACGAGCCCATTATATCGCGTCTGTCCGCAAAACACAAGGACTATTTGCATTGTACACGGATTTTTCACAAACCCCGACAAATTGCACCACTCAATACCCCTGTGCCTGCTGTCCTTTCACCAGCTTGACGATACGGCTGGTACCCAGCCGGCCCGCCCCCAGCTCCAAAAAGTCCGCCGCATCTTGAAGGCTGGAGATCCCCCCCGCGGCCTTGATCTTCACATGGGGGGCCACATTGGCTTTAAACAGCGCCACATCCTCCCGGGTAGCCCCAGCGGTGGAGAAGCCGGTGGACGTTTTGATGTAATCCGCGCCGCTCTCCGACACAATCCGGCACAGGCGCACCTTCTCCTCCTGGGTGAGCAGACAGGTCTCGATGATGACCTTAAGCACCAGGCTGCCGCACGCCTCCTTCACCGCGCGGATTTCGGCAAGCAGGTCGTCCCACCGACCGTCCTTGGCCCAGCCGATGTTGATAACCATGTCGATCTCCTTGGCCCCGTTGGCTATGGCGTCCTTGGTCTCAAACACCTTGACGGCGGTGGTGGAGTAGCCGTTGGGGAAGCCGATCACAGTACACACCGGGAGCTTGTCTCCCAAATAATCCGCGGCCTGTTTTACATAGCTGGCCGGAATACACACGCTGGCGCAGCCATAAGCGGCCCCATCGTCGCAGATCTGCTTGATTTCCTCCCAGGTGGCGGTCTGGGTGAGCAGTGTGTGGTCTACAGCGTTCAAAATGGTCTGGTTGTCCATGGGAATCACCTCATACATTATAATATATTTGTATTGTACTATGGACGGGCTGGAAAAGCAAGATCATCCCCCTATTTTCAGCGCTGATTTAGCCCCGCAACCGGCAGTTGTCAAATTGTATCCCCTTTTTGGTTGCAGAAGCAGCCGCTTTTTGCTAAGATAAGGCTGTCCAAAAGGCGCCGGACAGTCTTTTTTTCGGAGGTATCACTCATGGATTTTCGCGACCGTTTATTTGACCTGCGCCGTCAGGCCGGGCTGTCCCAGGAGGAGCTGGCCAATCTTCTGGGCCTTACCCGGCAGGCGGTACAGAAGTGGGAGGCGGGCACGTCCCGCCCGGATATGGATAACCTCGTCGCCCTGGCCAACTATTTTCACGTGTCTCTGGACTATTTGGTGACGGGCCGGGAGAGCCCCGGTACACCTCCCCCGCCGGAGAGCGGGCCTGCCAATCCATCCCAGCCCGTCACCACCGTCATTCACCACCACTACCATGACACCTGGCACTACGAGTATAAAAGCCAGTGCACCCTCTTTGGCCTGCCCCTGGTCCACATCAATATCGGCCGCAGGAATCACTGGGCCCGGGGCATCATCGCCATCGGCAATATTTCCACCGGGTTTGTGGCTCTGGGGGGGATCACGGCGGGACTGCTCTCCCTGGGTGCGGTAAGCTTCGGACTGCTGCTGGCCTTGGGCGCGGTTACTCTGGGCGGCGTGTCCATCGGCGGGGTGGCGCTGGGTCTTTTATCCTGGGGCGGCATCGCCCTTGGCTGGCTTGCGGTGGGCGGGTGCGCCGTGGGTGTGTACGCCGCCGGCGGCGTGGTTGCGGCCTCCCGGGTGGCGGTGGGCGGCACGGTGTCCGCGCCCCTGGCCATCGGGCTTGTGGTGGACGGCGCAAAAACCATACTCGTCCCCCTGGAGGGTCTCAGCGACCAGGCGTTGGCTGAGGCCCACGCCGCCATTACCGAAGCCTGCACTAACGCACCATTCTTTGTGACCCGGCTGCTCAAATTTTTCATTTGGGCTGAGATGCACTGAAAATCCCCGGCGGGTTGTTTTCACAGCCCGCCGGGGATTTTTTGCCGAAACTCAATCTATGGTTGATTTTTGGCAAAAAATCCGCCATTGTATTCAACTATTATTTTTGCTATGATACAACCATTAAGCGAATCGAGGTGGTCATATGGCCTATATCCTGAGTGAACGCATAGCCGAGCTGCGCCGTGAGCGGGGCCTTACCCAAGAACAGCTGGGCCAGCCGCTGGGGGTGTCCGCCCAGGCGGTGAGCAAGTGGGAAAAGGGCGGCGCGCCCGATGTGGAGCTCCTTCCCGCCCTGGCCGACCGGCTGGGGGTCTCCATCGACGCCCTCTTTGGCCGGGAAGGGGGCTCCGTGACGGATATGGACAGCACCTTGGACCGCTGGCTCGTATCCCTCCCCAAGGAAAAACGGATCAGCGAGCTGTGCCGCCTGACCTGGTCGTCCTCCCGGTCTGCCATGCACGACCGCACGGATACCGTCAGCATGCCGGATCTAAAGTACTCCAAGGGCTGCACCGTCCGAGTGGGCGGCGAAGATGTTTTGCTGCGCGTGGCGGTGGACATCAAAGAGGGGCTTCTCTTCGGCGTGGGGTCGGAGGAGCTGTCCTTCATGTCCATATGGCCTCGCCCAGAGGCGGGCTATGCCGCCCATTTCGCGCCCCGCGACCTATGCCGCCGCCTGTTTGCCCTCTTGGCCCGGCCCGGCTGTTTGGAGCTGATGGAGCGGCTTCATGACGATCTCACCGTCCGCTACTATGTACCGGAGGTGCTGGCCAAGCAGCTGAACCAGCCCCCGGAGCAGACGGCGGAGCTGCTGGCCAGTATGGAGGAGCTGAAGCTGGTAAAGAAATTGGAGTTAGAGATGGAAACGGGCTCTGTCAACGCCTATATCGTCCATGAAAACTGGGCCTTTACCCCATTTCTTCTCTTTGCTCGATGCCTGCTGGAAAAACACGATGCCTTTTACCTGCTCTGGGACGACCACGATGACGAGCAGGAACTATCCCGCAGCCCCAGTCCCACCACATGCGGACGGCTGTCCCACGTACTGCCTCCACCATCCGCCGATTCCCCCACGGCCCCAACCCCACCACATACACACAGCTGCAAAGGAGAAACGAAATGAGTGAGAAAACGGAAAAGCATCCCGCCGCCCGGCAGTATTACCGGGCCTTCTACCAAAATAACCGCCTGCGCTTCGCTTTGGCTATGTTCCTGACCATCCTGTCCTTCCCCGGAAACCTCATCGGCTCCTGGCTGCTGGGTGAAGTCATCGACGTGGTGGCCGCCAGGGATCTGGATTGGCTGTGGCAGACACTGGTTTTCACCATAATCTTTTTTATCGTAATGTTTCTGCTCTCTTTAGGCATGTACCGGGCCAAATCCAGCTTTGTGTACCGGGCTCTGGCCCAGTACAAGTCCCTGGCTTTCCAAAACCTGTCGGAGAAGAGCATCAGCGCCTTTTCCCGGGAAAACACCGGCCGCTACATCTCCGTGCTCACCAACGATGTGAACTCGGTGGAGGAAAACTACCTCAAGCGCACCTTTTTGCTGGTCTTTTATGTCCTGCTCTTTTTCGGAAGCCTGGGCATGATGTTCTGGTACAGCCCTGTGCTGACCATCGCCACCATCGTCCTCGCCCTCTTCCCCCTGGCCGGTTCCCTGCTCATGGGCAAGGAGCTGGCTGCGCGGGAAAAGATGGTGAGCGACAAGAACGAGGGTTTTGTGGCCCAACTCAAGGATCTGCTGTCCGGCTTCTCCGTCATCAAGAGCTTCAAGGCCGAGGGCGAGGCCCAGCGGATGTTCGACATCTCCAACCGCGATGTGGAGGAGGGTAAGCGCCGCCGCTACTGGTGGGAATGCCTGCTCACGGCGGTGAGCCAGAACCTGTGCGCCGACACGCTTCAGTTCGGCATCTTTTTCCTGGGAGCGTTCCTGGCTATCCGGGGGGATATCACTGCGGGCACGGTGCTCATCTTCGTCAACCTGTGTAATTTTGTGATTCAGCCCATCAACATCATTCCCCAATATTGGGCCAGCCGCAAGGCCGCCAAGGCCCTCATCGATAAGCTGTCCCAGGTCACTGAGGAGAACGCCGGACGCTCCGGCGAGGCAATCCCCCCGGTGCTCCGCGACGCCATCTCCCTGGACCATGTGAGCTTCGGCTATGAGCCTGACAAGCCGGTTCTCCAGGATGTGTCCCTCCGGCTGGAGCCCGGAAAGAAATATGCCATCGTGGGCGGCTCCGGGTCGGGCAAGTCCACCCTGCTCAACCTGCTCATGGGCGCTTACGACAGCTATAGCGGTTCCATCGCCATCGACGGCAAGGAGCTTCGGGAGGTGGACACCGACAGCCTGTACGACCTGATGAGCCTCATCGGACAGAACGTGTTCCTCTTTGATGACACCATCCGCCGCAACATCACCATGTTCCGGGACTTCCCGGACGGCCAGGTGGACAGCGCTGTAAAACGCTCCGGCCTGTCAGAGCTGCTCTCTCAGCGCGGGGAGGACTACCGCTGCGGGGAAAACGGCGCGGGTCTGTCCGGCGGTGAGCGCCAGCGGGTGTCCATTGCCCGCTGCCTGCTCCGGGGCGCACCGGTGCTGCTGCTGGACGAGGCCACTGCCTCTCTGGACAACCAGACCGCCTTTGCCGTCACCGACGCCATCCTTCACCTGGACGGCCTCACCCGGGTGGTGGTCACCCACCGGCTGGAGGAGGCACTTATGGGCCAGTACGACCAGATCATCGTGATGCGAAACGGACAGATCCAGGAGCGCGGAACATTCCGCCAGCTCATGGAGCAAAAGGGCTTTTTCTACTCTCTGTTCACCCTGGCGGCATAGTAAGAACCGGGCGGCTTTTCGGCCGCCCGGTTCTTCTCAGTGGTCCAGCAGTTTGGCAATAGCGGTACGGTGCACCTTCATCGCGCTCTTAGGGCAGAATTCCTGGCAGCAAAAGCAGCGGATACACGCCTTGCGGTCAATGCGGGGCTTTTTATCCACCATCGTGATGGCCCTGGCGGGGCACACATCCCGGCATTCGCCGCAACCCACGCACTCCGCCTTGCGCACCACAGGCCGCTGGGACAGCGCCCAGTTCATCACCGTCCCCTTCACCCGGCCAAAGAGGCTTTTGCCATCCCCTTGAAATAGATGGCTGTTGCCGGTGGTGATTCGCTGAAAGTCCGGGATGGCAAAGGCGGCGGGGTCTCCCTCCACCGTCAGCCCCTCCGCCGAGGCGGGAATGAGCCCCCGCTCCAACGCCGCCTCCAGGGTGGGCACCTCCTCCCGCTTCAGCCCGATAAGCCCGGCGCAAACCAGATCCGCTTTATGGGGGCTCTCCGCCGCCAGCAGCGCACCCATGTGCCGCGGCGTTCCGCCGGTGGGACCGTTCCCCTCCATGCAGTCCACCGCGTCCACGATGGTCAGGCAGGGCTTGAAATACTCATCCAGATCCACAATCATCCGGGCAAAATCCCGCGGATCAGGGTAGCGGAAATGGCACTCCGGCTTCATGGTGCCGGGAATAGAGCCAAACATATTTTTAGCGCCGCAGGTCATGGCCATCATGCCGTGGGTTTTAAGCTTGCAGAGATTGATAATCGCGTCCGCATCGCCCAGCCATGCGGTGTATTTGAACTGGCGGCATACCTTTCCCTCCGGGAAACGGGCCTCCCGTTCCCCAAAGTCCTGATTAAGCCTCCCACCCGCCTGCTCCGCCGCCCTCATGCCGGTAGCGGCGTACACCCGGTTCACGTAGGCGGCATTATAAAGCCCCCCGGGACTGTCTCCCACCACCACATCCGCTCCCCGTGCCGCCAGAAGCTTCACCAGGGCACACAGAAGCCCCGGGTGGGTGGTAGCCGCCTTTTCCGGCTTGGCAAAGGTCACCAGGTTCACCTTAATGGCAATCCTCATTCCCGGGCGCACCCAATCCAGCCCGCCCAGCGGCCCCAGCACCCGCTCCAGCGCCGGCCCGGCCTCCTCCTCCGAATAGTTGGCACAGGGGACAATCACAACTTCAGGCTTCACAATTCTTCACCTCTACCGAAAAAGGCTGCCGCAGCTGCGGCAGCCTTTTTGTACTCAGAATGGGAGTTTACTCCTCCTCGGGGGCCTCTTCGGAATCCTCATCCCCCTCCATGGGGGCAGACTCCAACAGGGCGCGGATGGACAGGGATACCTTTTTATGCTCCTCGTCGATGGCCGTGATCCTGGCGTCCACCGTATCGCCCTCACGCACCACATCCTCAGGCTTATCCACCCGATGGTCCGCCAGCTGGGAGATATGGATCAGGCCGTCCACTCCGGGGACGATCTCGGCAAAGGCGCCGAAGGTCATCAGCTTGACAATCCGAACACTGGCCACATCGCCCACCGAATACTTCTCGGTAAACACGCTCCACGGCTCCTGGCTGTGATCCTTCACCCCCAGGGAGATCTTCTTCTTCTCCGGGTCAAAGGAGATGACGTACACCTCAATGGGATCGCCCACAGACACCACCTCGGAGGGGGTCTTAATGCGGGACCAGGACAGCTCGGAGATATGAACCATGCCGTCCACGCCGCCGATGTCCACAAAGGCGCCATAGGAGGTGAGGCTCTTAACGGTGCCGCTGTAGCGCTTGCCCACCTCAATGTTATCCCAGATGGCGGCGGCAGCGGCGGCGCGGGCCTCAGCCGCCACGGCCCGGATGGAACCCACCACACGGCGGCGGGCGCGGTTCACCTCGGTAATGCGCAGCTGCACGCGGGTTTTGACCATCTCCGCCAGGTCGGCGCCCCGGGGCTTGCCGGACTGGGAGGCAGGGATAAACACACGGATGCCCTTGACGCTGGCCACCAAGCCTCCCTTGTTTTCCTCGGTGATCACGCCTTCCAGCACATCCCTGCTCTCCACCGCCTTCTCCACGGTCTCCCAGTTCTTGTCCGCGTCAAGGCGCTTCTTGGACAGCTTAACCACGCAGTCCCTGTCGCTGACCAGCATGACGATGGCTTCAATCTCCTCGCCTACCTTGGCCAGATCCTCCACCTTCACATCGGGATCGTCGCTCAGCTCAGACAGGGGAATGGTGCCGGGGTACTTGACGCCCAGCTCCACCTGCACCTCAGTGGGCGTGATGGCTGCGACTGTTCCAGTGACCCGATCCCCCGTATTCAAAATTTTGAACGACTCCTCCAGCATTTCCGCGAAGGACTGTTCAATCTCCATAATTTCGTCGCTCATTTTGTTGCTGACCTCCTTTATTATCCACTCCGGCGTGGATGCGCCGGCAGTGATTCCAAGCGTGCCGATACGGCCGAACCGTTCCCGGTCAATATCGCTCCCCCGCTCCGCCTGCACCACGACGGCGCAGCGGGCGGCGCACAGCTGGGTGAGCTTCCTGGTGTTGGAGCTCTTTTGATCGCCAATGACGATCATGGCATCGCATTGACCGGCCAATTTCAGGGCCTCCGATTGCCGCTTGGACGTAGCATTACATATTGTATCAAAAAATTCCGCGTTTGTACACACTTTTTTTGTGTTTTCCACGATTTTTTCCCACTTAGTCAAAATAGCTGTGGTTTGGGACACAAATGTAAGGGGCAAACCGGGAAATTCCGGCTCTTTTTTCATGATTTGTTCCAGCTCTTCCCAATCGGACGCCACTCTTCCCCTGCGGGTGCACCCTAAAATTCCCAAAATTTCCGGGTGGTCGGCCTCTCCCACGATCACCGGGACTCTCCCACGCGCCTCCGCATCCCGGACAATATCGTGGATACGGGTGACATTGGGGCAGGTTGCGTCCAGCACCCGGCAGCCCCGCGACTCCAGCGCCCGGTATGTGCTGTCCGGCTCCCCATGGGCCCGGATGAGCACCACGGCCCCCCTGGGGACCTCCTCCGGCGCGGCGGCAGTGACCGCCCCCATATCCTCCAGCCGGCGGATCACGTGGTCGTTATGGGTGATATGACCCAGCAGGTATACCGGCCCCTGGGCTGCGGCTTTCTCCGCCAGCTCCACCGCCCGGCGCACCCCATAGCAAAACCCGGCGCTCCCGGCCACCTTTACCTTCATCCCGCCTGCTCCCCCAGCGCCCGAATGCGGACCAGCAGGTCGTCGGCGATGCGCTGGTAGTCGCCGGCAGAGGGCTTGCGCCCCTCAAACTCCGGGTAATAGGGCTCACCGAACACCACCGTGGTCTTGCGGAACCGCCGCTTCTTAGCCGGAATATAGACGGGCACCAGGGGCACACCCGTGCGGGTGGCCAGCATGGCCGCCCCGGTCTGGACCTCCGAGACCTGTCCCTCCCTCACCCGGGTCCCCTCGGGAAACATAAGCAGCTTTTCCCCGCCGCGCAGCACTTTCAGGCATTCCTTCACCGCAGCCATATCGGACTTGCCGCGGTTGACGCCGATGATCCCCGCCTTTTTCAGCAGGAAACCGATCACCGGCCATTTCATAACCTCCGCTTTGGCCATTACATGGGTCTGCCGCTTTCCACCCATGGCGCACACCACATAAAGCGGGTCTCCCAAGGTGGTGTGATTGCCACAGATTACCGCCGCCCCTTCGGGGATATTATCCGCACCCACCGCCTTCCAGGGGTGGATGATCCTCATAAAAATCCAGATAATGGGGTAGATCACCGAATATACCTTATTCCTCATGGGTCCCCTCCCTGATATCCAGCCGCTCTTGAATGATACCCAACAGCAGCTGAAAGCTTTCCTCCAGATCCAGCCCGGTGGTGTCCGCCAGCACAGCGTCCGGCCCCTGGCGCAAAGGCGCGGTCTCCCGCTGGGTGTCCCGGCGGTCCCGTTCCACCACCTCCCGCAAAACCTGATCGAAGTCAGCCCGCTGGCCCCGCTCCATCAGCTCCTGATACCGCCGCTCGGCCCTCGCCTCGGGGGCGGCGGTGAGGAAAATCTTCAGATCGGCGTTGGGCAGCACCACCGTACCGATATCCCGCCCATCCATGATGACATGGTGCTCCCGGGCTGTCCTGCGCTGCATCTCCATCAGAAAATCCCGCACTGCCGGGAGGGCCGCTGCCTTGGACGCACAGGCCGAGATATCATTCTCCCGGATGGCCGCGGTCACATCCTCCCCGTCCAAAAACATGTGCTGGAGGCCGTCCGCTCCATAGCCCATGGTGATGGACAGCCCTGGCAGCATTGCCGCCACGCGCTCCCCGTCGGCAGGGTCTATCCCCTGCCGACGGGCCGCCAGCCCCACTGTGCGGTAGATGGCCCCGGTGTCCACATATAAAAAGCCCAGCTCCTGGGCCAGGCGCTTGGCTAAAGTGGATTTGCCCGCGCCGGAGGGTCCGTCAATGGCAATGCTGCGATATTCCATGGGAAAACCCCTTCCTTTATTATATAGTAGCAAGCCGCTCCGCCGCAGCCAGTCCGGCGGCATAGCCGGTGGACCAGGCGATCTGAAGGTTAAAGCCCCCGGTATAGCCGTCCACATCCAGCAGCTCCCCGGCGAAAAACAGCCCCTTCGCCTTTTTAGACTCCATGGTTCTGGGGTCCACCTCGCCCACCGCCACACCCCCGGAGGTGACCACCGCCTCCTCCACCGGACGCGTCCCTGTGAGGGGAACGGTAAAATCCTTCAGCGTCTCCAACAATTTTTTCCGCTGCTCCCTGCGGATATCGTGGACCTTGGTATCCCCTGGGATGCCGGTGCGCTCAACCAGCACGGACACCATGGACCGGGGAACCAGTCCCCCCAGGGCGTTGGCATAGTCCTGATTGGCGCGCTCCTCAAAGTCCCGCAAAAGGCGGGCGTCCAGCTTTTGCATGTCCAAGGCGGGTTTCAGGTCAATATGGGCCGTATACCTGCATTTCTCAAAGTCCATATGGGCGGAGGCGGACAAAACCAGCGGCCCGGACAGGCCAAAGTGGGTGAACAGCAGTTCCCCCTGCTCCTGAAATACCGCCCTGCCCTTCTCATTTTTTATCCGAAGCTCCACATTGCGCAGAGACAGCCCCTGCAGCCTTCCACAGCAGGAGTCCCCCGACTCCAGCGGCACCAGCGATCCCCGAATCGGGACGATGGTGTGTCCCGCCGCCTGTGCCAAGCCGTAGCCCTCCCCGGTGGAGCCGGTGCGGGGATAGGAAGCCCCGCCTGTGGCAAGAATCAGCGCCTTACAGTCTCTATATTCCCCGCCTTTCTCCATATGCACAGCGGCAAGCCGCCCCTCTTGGACAACGAGGCCGGTCACCCGATCCCGCCGGATCTCAACCCCTTGGTGGCGCAGCTCAAAAAACAGCGCGTCTACGATATCGGCGGCTTTGTCGGATACAGGGAACACCCGATTCCCCCGCTCTGTTTTCAGCTTCACACCCAAGCCCTCGAAAAAAGCCATGGTGTCCGCCGGGCCAAAACGGTCAAAGGCACTGTAAAGGAATTTACCATTGCGGGGAATGGACGCCATCAGCCCATCCCGCCCACAGTTATTGGTGAGATTACACCGGCCCTTCCCGGTAATGTACAGCTTGCGCCCCACTTTCTCGTTGGGTTCCAGCAGCAGCACTTCCGCCCCGGACCGGGCAGCGGTAATGGCGGCCATCATGCCTGCCGCGCCGCCCCCGGCCACCACCACCCTATTTGTCCTCATACTCCACCTTTTCGTACACCTGATATTCGTCCCAAATGCTCTCCAGCCGGTTAAACGTGGCGGTGACCTCATCGGATTTCTTTCTACCCACCGCCACGATCAGCGCGTTGATGACGGACAGCGGCGCCACCAGCGAATCCACAAAGGATGCCATATCGCTTTTTGCCAGCAGGCGGAAGTTTGCCGTATCATACAGGGGTGACATCTCGCTGTCGGTAATTGCGATTACCGTGGCGCCCTGGTCCCGGGCAAACTCCATGGCCCGGACGGACCGGGTGGAATAGCGCGGAAAGCTGATTCCAATCACCACGTCGTCTTTTCCCACCCGGAGCATCTGTTCAAACATCTCGCTGGCTAAGCTGGTCTGCACCTGCCGCACATCGTCAAAAATCAGCTTAAAATAGAACGTGAGAAAATCAGACAGCGCCGCCGATGAGCGCACTCCCAAAACATAGATGCGCCGCGCCCCCACAATGGCGTTCACCGCTGCCGCAAAATCCTCCCGGTTCAGCTCGTTCAGGGACATGCGCAGCTTCTCAATGTCTGACTGCACCACCTTGTCCAGAACATCCTGGGTTCCCAGCCGGTCATAGGACACCTCAATGCGCTGCACAGTGGTGAGCTTGCCCCGGATCATCTCCTGCATGGCCTTCTGCATGGCGGGGTAACCGTCGTAGCCCAGCTCGGCAGCAAAGCGGACCACCGTAGACTCGCTGGTATGAACCGCCTGCCCCATCCGGGCGGCGGTCATAAAGGCGGCCTTATCGTAGTTATCCAGGATATAGCGCCCAATCAGCTTCTGGCTTTTGGAAAAGGTGGCCATTCTGCTCTGAATCGTGGTCAAAATGTCACGGCTCATAGTGCTGCAACCCTACTCTCTTTCTAGCCTCCGCAGGGAAATTCCTGCGCCCAATAGGTGTATCATACCGTTTTGCCCCGGAAATTGCAAGGGTTTTGAAGCAATTTCCCACTATTCCCGCAGCGCCCGCAGCTCTTCCATGGTAAGGGGCCGCCATCGGCCCGGCCTCAGACCGTCCAGCAGCAGCTTCCCCTCCCTCACCCGCCGGAGCCGTTCCACCTTCAGCCCGGCGGCGGCGCACATACGGCGCACCTGCCGGTTTTTCCCCTGGTGGATCACCACGTTAAGGGTGCGCTCCCCCGTCCGCTCCACCCGGTCCGCAGTAAGAAGCTCCCCTCCGTCCGCCACCGGGGCCGACAGGATCGGTATGGCCCGGTCCACATCCCCGGACACCCACACCTGGTACTCCTTTTCCACCCCATGGGAGGGATGGGTGAGCTTGTGGGTCAGCGCCCCGTCGTCTGTGAGCAGCAGCAGCCCCTCTGAATCCATATCCAGCCGCCCTACCGGCCACACTCGGGCGGGGCAGTCCGCCACCAGCTGCGCCACTGTTTTTCGTCCCTTCTCGTCGGACAGGGTGGTGACATAGCCCCGGGGCTTGTTCAGCATCAGGTAGGTATATCCTGCCGGAGCCTCCAGCGGCAGGCCGTCCACCTCCACCCGGTCCCGGCTGGGATCGGCTTTTTCCCCTAGCCGGGCGGTTTTCCCATTCACCGTCACCCGCCCTGCCTGTATGTACTCCTCCGCCCGGCGGCGGGAGCAAATCCCCGCCGCCGACAGCAGCTTTTGCAGCCGTTCCTCCATTACCGATACCTCTTCCCGCTTATTATGCCGCGCCCCACAGCCGCTGCCACCAGTCCAGCGGCTCCCGCACGTCCAGCTGCGCTCCATTTTGGGCCGCCAGATCCGTCCGGGCTACAATTTCGCCGTCTTTTTTCCACACCGCCTCGCCAACCGGCGTCCCTGGCGCAAAGGGGGCCTGGACAGATGAATCCAGCTTCACCTCCATGGTCAGCGCCTCCCCCTCTTTCAGGGGATAGCCCACCTCATCCGCCGCCACTGCCGCCACGCTGGGGATAAGGCTGCCCCTTACCGCCACCGCCCCCAGTGTCTCGCCCTTTTGGCAAAGCCCCTGCCGGGGATAGGTTTGAAATCCATAATCCATCAGCTTACAGTGATCGTTCCAGTCGTCCCCATCGTTTAAGGTAACGCAGATAAGGGTCTGGCCGTCCCTGGTGGCTGCGGACACCAGGGTTCGGCCCGCCTTTTCGGTAAACCCGGTTTTCATCCCCACGCATCCCTCACAGCGCCAAAGCAGCTTATTATGGTTGACGAAGGTGCGGCTTCCAATTGTGACGGACCGGGTGGCGCAGATCTCCGCCACCGTCTCATTTTTCAGGCACGCCTGGGCAAGCAGCGCCATATCGTAGGCGGTGGAGTAGTGGTTGTCGTCGTTGAGCCCGCTGGGGTTGGCAAAGGAGCTGTTTTTCATCCCCAGCTCCGCCGCCTTTTGGTTCATCATCGCCACAAAATCTGTCTCGCTCCCCGCCGTGTGGCAGGCGACGGCCATAGCCGCGTCGTTTCCCGACTGAAGCAGCAGGCCGTACAGCAGTCCCCGCAGGGTGATCTCCTCCCCCGCCTTCAGATAGATGGACGAACCCTCGCTGCCCAGCCACTCCCCTTTGACGCTCACTACTTCGTCCAAGTCCCCCGCCTCCTCCACCGCCACCAGGGCGGTGAGCAGCTTTGTGGTGCTGGCGATGAGCCGGGGCTGGTGGATGTTGTGTTCATAGAGCACCCGGCCGCTGGATGCGTCCATAAGGATAGCGCTGGACGCGTGGGAGCCCACGCCATAGGCCGGAGGACATGCGGCGGACAGCAGCAAAGCGGCGGCGAGCACAACGGTCAATTTTTTCACAAAAAGGTCACTCCCATCTGAATGGTCAGATGGGAGTAGTATGGCCTTGACCACCCGGCCTTATCCGGGCGCGGGGTTACAGGGCTTCTCCCCCGCTCTCCCCGGCGGTTTTTTTGTCTATATAGCCGGTGACCCGCTCAAACATTTCCGGCACCAGGTCCACCACCCGGCTCACAGTGTCCCCCGGCGGGGGCGCCACGGGTAGCAGCCGTACGCAGCCGTCCTTCACCACCAGGAACGCGATGGGGATCACGCTCACCCCGGCCCCCGCGCCGCCGCCGAAATTCTTGGGCACATTCTGGGTCTTGCCGAAGTCGGAGCCGCCGGTGGCAAAGCCGAAGGACAGCCGGGATACCGGGATCAGGGTTACCCCGTCCTGGGTGACGATGGGCTGGCCCACCACGGTGTTAGCATCCACCATCTCCCGGATCTTGTCCATGGTGGTGTGAAGCACTTCATTGATGGGATGGTTGTTTTCACTCATGACTCAATGCCTCCTGTTTTTTTCTAGGGGTCCTTCCGCTTTTGATCCAAGTAACCAGCGCTTTCACGCCGTAGTGCACACCCAGCGTTACAATCTGACCCACCGTCAGGGTGACGGCGGCCCGGGCCTCTACCATCGGCTCTGTGATGCCGTAATCCAAGCCGATTTGGAACGAGTGGCGCTTTACCTTAAAATTATTGTCCAAAATGGGCCAGAGCATACCCACCGCCGCATTTGCCCTGCCGTAGCTCAAAGCGGCGGCGGCGGGATCCGTGCCGCCCCAGACCAGCTCCAACTCCAAATCATCCACGCGTATCTTCCGCTTCAGCGCCCCGCAGGCCTGTCCCATCACCGGCAGCAGCTTCATGAGCCGGGAAAGTGTGCCCGGCTTATCCTCTTTGGGCTTTGGGGGCTCTTTTTTGTGCCCCTCCGCCGCCGGCGGTTTCCCCTTTTCTTTTTTCTTTTTTTGCTTCCTGGCCCTCGGCTTCCAATTTCCTTCTGATTCTTTTGCGGCGGGGAACAGCTGGAGCTTTACCGGCCCCATCAGAAGGTATATGAACAGCCCCGCCCGCCCATAGCTCACCCTGCCGCCGATGCGCACCAGAGAAAAAAGCCACAGCACCAAAAGGATCGCCAGCAGCACCTTCAAAAAGGTCATGCCTCCCCCTCCCCGTCCGGCGGTTCAGGGGCGGGCCCGCCCTCCGCTTCCCGCAGGCGGCGCAGGGCAGACTCCATTTCCATGGTGAGCTGAAGGTCTTCCTGACTGGCGCAGGCCAGATTGGGCAGATCCTCCAGAGAGGCAAGGCCAAAGGAGCGCAGAAAATCCTTGGTGGTTCTAAACTGCATAGGCCGCCCCGGCACCGCCAGACGGCCCGCCTCCCGGATCAGCCCCCGCTCCAGCAAAAGGCCCACGGTGTATGAGCTGTCCACCCCTCGGACCTGCTCAATATAGGCCCGGGTCACCGGCTGGAAATAGGCGATGATGGCCAGCACCTCCAACGCGGGCTGGGACAGCTTGGAGGGCTTGCGGTTTTCCAGCGCCTTTCGGACATACCCAGCCTGCTCCGGCGCGGAGCACATCTGCCAGCTGTTCTCCAGCCGCACCAGCCGGATGCCCCGCCGTTCATAGCTGTAATGGTCCGCCAGGCGCTGGCACACGCTGTCCACCGTCTCCCGGTCCTGCCCCAGGGTAAGGCACAGCCGCTCCACACCCATAGGGTCCCCCGCCGCAAATAGGATGCCCTCAATGGCGCTCTCCAGCTCTTTTAATTCCATGTGGGGCGTCCTCCTTTTGTGTTGTTATCCTGCGCATGCCCGCGGCTGGGCTTTTGTCCTCTCTCCGCTCCATCCGCGCCGTTCGCTGCGGCTCCGCGCTTCTTCTTGTCACGCTGCGCCTGCTCACCGCGCGCGGCTTCACTCCGTCTCGGACAAAACCCGCCGCCGCTGCACGGCGGCCGGGCTTTTGTCCTCTCCCCGCTCCATCCGCGCTGTTCGCTGCGGCTCCGCGCTTCTTCTCAATAACTCTCCACCGTCACGTCCACGTCCTCCGGCAGGCCATCGACGGTACTGGTTACGGTACAGTCCTCCGCCGTCCCTGCCAGATGAATGCGGTTGGCCTTGCACAGCTCCAAAATAGCTAAAAACGTGGCCACTACCTCGGACCGGCTCCGGCTGGTTTTGAACAGCGCCTTAAACCGGGCCACGCCGAACTGGATGAGCCTGTCCAATATGGACCGGGCCTTGTCCGCCACCGGATAGGGCTCCCGGCCTACAATACCCTCAAAGGCCGCCGCCAGCGGGGGCAGCTTATTGTCCGTCCGGGCCAGCACTGAGCGGATCGCCGTCAAGATATCTCCCTTGTCATGGACGTACTGGTAGGCATTTTCTGCCTTTACCGGCTCCGGCTGCTTGGGGAGGTAGTCCCTGCCGAATTCATACCGTCCATTGAGCTCCTCCGTCACGTCCTTGATCTTCACATAGGTCTCCTGGCTCTTGTGCTCCTCCAGGGCAGCCATCAGCTCTTCCATCTCGCTCATAGCCACCTCGTCGTCAATGGACAGCAGCATCCGGGTTTTAATATAGACCAGGTGGGCCGCCATGGTGACGAACTCGCTGGCCACCTCCAGATTCAGCTCCTCCCGCTGGGCCATCCACGCCAGGTACTGCTCCAGCAGCTCGGAGATCTGGATATCCCGGATCTCAATTTTATTTTTGCTCAGCAGGTGAAGGATCAAATCCAGGGGGCCGTCAAAGTCCTCCATGTCCTCCTGCCTGGCCTTCACCACCTTGTCCAGGTGGTAGATCGGGGCTTCCATGGCTCCCCTCCCTTCCATAACAGGAATATTATAGCAAAATTTTTCTCAAAAAACAAGGGATAGTATTTTCGTACGGCAGGTTCAGCCGATTACTGCGGCCCCTTTATCTCTCTCCATTCTGCTTCCAGGATTGCCATCAAAATATCATCCGCATATTCTCCCCCGCTTTTGACCGCGTCGCGCAGCACCCCTTCCCTCTTGAACCCGGCCTTCAAATACGCCCTTTCCGCCCTGGGATTAAAGGAATATACGTCCAGCTCCAAGCGGTGCAGCTTTAATTCTTCAAAGGCAAAATCACGGGTCGTCTCTATCATCCAAGTCCCGATTCCTTTTCCTCTCTCGGCCGCCTGGTAAATGCCGATGCGAAAATTTGCACACCGCAAATCCCAGTCAATCTCATTGATTACACTCTCCCCAATGATGTCGCCGTCAGGGGAAATCACCAGGAAAAAATACCGGCTGCCGTCCTCAATTGACTTCATAAAGAAGGAGACCACTTCCTCTTTGGAAAAGCTCTCCTTGCAGCCCGTCAATCTGGCCACCTCCGGGTCCAAGGGATCATAATTCTGGGCATAGTATCTTTCCGCGTCATCCGGCCTCGCCAGCCGCATAATATAGCCGCCCTTGACCCATTGCCGCTCTGCCTTCATTGCCATCCCCTATCCATTCAGCTTTTCCAGCGCCGCCTTTGCCGCCATCTGCTCCGCTTCCTTCTTGGTCCGCCCCACGCCCGAGCCGATCACCTTCCCATCCACCGACGCCTCCATCTCAAAGCTGCGGCAGTGGTCCGGGCCGCTCTCCCGCGCCAGGCGGTATGCCACCGCAGCTCCCGGGGTGCGCTGCACCAGCTCCTGGAGCGCGGTCTTGTAGTCCCGGTCTGCGGCCTTTTCCTGCTCCTTGTCCAAAATCAGCCAGCGGATGATGGGCCGCACCGCCTCCATCCCCCCGTCCAAATAGACGGCGGCCAGCATGGCCTCGGTTGCGTCCGCCAATATGGAGGGCCGTTTCCGGCCCCCTCCCGCGTCCTCCCCCTTGCCAAGGCGGAGGTAGCGGCCCAGCTCCAGCCCCTTGGCCGCCTCGTGGAGGCTCCCTTCACACACCAGGGCGGCGCGGGTCCGGGTCAGCTCCCCCTCGGGCATGTCCGGGTGTTCGTGGAACAGATAGTCCGCCACCACCACCCCCAGCACGGAGTCGCCTAAAAATTCCAACCGTTCGTTGCTGGTCAGCCCCTCCCCCCGGTGCTCGTTGGCGTAGGAGCTGTGGGTCATGGCGTGTCCCAGCAGCCCCCGGTCCCGGAAGCGGTAGCCCAGTTTTTTCTCCAGCTCGTCCATAAATATCCCCCACCACGGAAAAAGCCCCGCCTCGGCGGGGCTTTTTCTCTCAGAATTGTAAGCTCAGAAGCTGTACGAATAACCGAAGTATTCAGATTCGCGAGCCAAAATTGCCAGTAGCAAGGCGAAAAATCGCGGGAATACTTTGTGTATTTCAAGATTTTTCAACGCAGCCGGCGGCAGTTTTGGCCGTAACGCTGGGTGTTGAGGCTATTGGTACAGCTTCTCAAATATCCAAGTGCTCCTGCATGTATTTGTACAGGTCGCCCACGGTCACGATGGATTCAATGTCCTCGCTGTCCATCTCCTCCATGCCGAACTCCTCCTCCAAGGCCATGGACAAATCCATCAGGTCCACAGAATCCGCGCCCAGGTCGTCCACAAAGGCGGAGTCGGCAGTGACCGTCTCAGGGTCTACGCCGAATTGCTCGGCGATCAGCTTACACAATTTTTCGAACATTTTGAGCAGCTCCTTTATGTTGCTTTAATCATCATCATAATAGGGGCTTTGCGGCCCACTGTCAATAGTATTTTTGACAATTTTTTTGTCGCGTCATTCCCCGCTTCCGTCAGCGGCAGCAGAGCGGGCGGTCAGGCGCATATGCTCCACATTTTCCGTGATGTCCTCCACGATGCCGGAGCGGCTGAACTCCACCGCCTGGCGGATGGCGTTCTTCATGGCGTAGCCGTTGGACGAGCCGTGGGCCTTGATCACCGGCCGGGAAATGCCCAGCAGCGCCGTGCCCCCCACCTCGTTGGCGTCCAGCAGCTTTTTAAAGTCCCGCAGTCCGTCCTTCATCAGCAGGGCCGCAATCTTGGTCTTGAAATTTTTCATGAACATCTTCTTCATCTCACGGCTGAGAAACAGTCCCGCGCCCTCCACCGCCTTGAGGAAGATATTTCCCGAATACCCGTCCGACACGATCACGTCCACGGCGCCCTCCACCGCTTCCCGGGCCTCCACATTGCCCACAAAGTTGAGGCGGCCCTCCTCCTTGGCCTTCTGAAGCAGCTGGTACGCCTCCCGCTGGAGGCCGGTTCCCTTGGAGGGCTCCGCGCCAATGTTCAGCAGCCCCACCCGGGGCTCGGGCCGTCCCAGCACCCGCTCCGCGTAATAGCTGCCCATGAAAGCAAACTGAAGCAGAAATTCCGGCGTGCCTTCGGCGGTGGCCCCGCAGTCAATGAGCACCGAACCGCCCCCCCCGGTGGGCACCACCGGGGCCATCGCCGCCCGGCGGATCCCCTTAATGCGCTTTACCAAAAGCGTCGCCCCGGACAGCAGCGCCCCGGTAGAGCCGGCGGACACAAAGGCATCCCCCTCCCCGCTTTTGAGCAGGTTCAGCCCCACAGTGAGCGAGGAGTCCTTTTTCTCCTTAAATGCGGTGGCGGGGTTGTCGCACATCTCCACCACCTGGTCGGCGTGGGTGATGGACAAGCCCTGGGGCAGCTCGGCTACCCCCTGCTCTTGGAGCGCCTCCAGAATGTCCTCTCCCCGGCCCACCAGCACCACTTCCACGCCGTACTCCTTGATTGCCTGCAAAGCGCCCTGTACCGGCGCCTGGGGCGCATTGTCCCCGCCCATTGCGTCCACGATAATGCGCATTCCGTCGGCCTCCTTCTATAGTCTCTCTCTCAGTTTGTCCACCAGCTCCAGCGAACGGCTGGACAGCTGCGCGTTTTTATTGCGCTTGCCCTTTACCCTGTGGTCCAGGGGGGGCATGATGCCGAAATTGATGTTCATAGGCTGAAAATCGGTGACGCTCTCATTGCTCACGTACCGGGCCAGCGCCCCGATGGCGGTCTCCCGGGGAAAGTCCAGCGGCTCCTGTCCCAGCAGGCGGCGGGCCAGCTCCACCCCCGCTAAAAACCCGGAGGCGGTGGACTCCACATACCCCTCCACCCCGGTGATCTGCCCGGCAAAGGCGATGCGCTCATTCCCCCGCACCCGATAATAGCGGTCCAGCAGCCGGGGCGAATCCAAATAGGTATTGCGGTGCATCACCCCATAACGCACATACTCGGCATTTTTCAGCGCCGGGATCATGGAGAATACCCGCTTCTGCTCCCCCCACTTCAAATGGGTTTGGAAGCCCACCAGATTGTACAGCGTCCCCTGGGCGTTGTCCCGGCGCAGCTGCACCACGGCATAGGGCTCCCGCCCGGTCTTCGGGTCGGGCAGTCCCTTCGGCTTCAGCGGCCCAAAGGCCAGGGTCTGCACCCCACGCCTTGCCATCACCTCCACCGGCATACAGCCTTCGAACACGTTTTTGTCCTCAAAGCCGTGAACCTCCGCCTCCTGGGCGGCGCACAGTTCCCGCCAAAAGGACAGGTACTCCTCCTCGGACAGCGCACAGTTGATGTAGTCCGCCGTCCCCCTGTCGTACCGGGAGGCAAACCAGGCGTGATCCATATCAATGCTGTCAAAGGTGACGATGGGGGCCGCCGCGTCGAAAAAATTCAGGCGGCGGTTCTCAGGAAACAGCCCGGCAATGGCCTGGGACAGGGCATCCGAGGTCAGCGGCCCGGAGGCGACCACCACCTCTCCGTCCGGGATGGCCGCGGCCTCCCCCTGGGCAATTGTGATATTGGGATGGTTGCGCACGGCGGCGGTGACGGCGGCGGAAAATCCCTCCCGGTCCACCGCCAGGGCGCCCCCCGCCTCCACCCTCGTCTGGTCGGCGCAGCGCAAAATCAGCGAGCCGCACCGGCGCAGCTCCTCCTTGAGCAGTCCCACGGCGTTCTCCAGCTGATCCGAGCGCAGGGAGTTGGAGCACACCAGCTCGGCAAAGCCGGGGCTGTGGTGGGCGGGGGTCATTTTGTGGGGCTTCATCTCGCACAGCCTGACGAAAATTCCCCGCTGGGCCAGCTGCCAGGCGGCCTCGCATCCGGCCAATCCTGCGCCAATGACGGTTACACACATGGGCATCATCCTTCTGCGCGTTTCACGTGAAACGCAAGTTCTATTTTAAGGAGCATTTGTTCGTAGCGTTTTGCGCCGTATTCCATCTGTTCCACATACATTCACATGCGCAGCACGGAATCCGCACCTTCCGGCCCGCCATGGACAGGGCTAGGCTATCACTCCGCCGCCGTTTTCTTGG
Organism: uncultured Oscillospiraceae bacterium; assembly: GCA_948670295.1. Lineage (GTDB taxonomy): Bacteria > Bacillota > Clostridia > Oscillospirales > Oscillospiraceae > Enterenecus. The sequence goes on from CAPOAR010000020.1 coordinate 31,506, forward strand.
TCTTTTTGGCCGCTGCGGCCTTTTTTGTTGTGGTTTTCTTAGAGGCCGCAGCCTTTTTCACCGTTGTGGTCTTGGGGGCAGCCGCTGTTTTCTTTGCCGCCGTTTTTTTCGCCCCGCCCTTCCCGGCCGTGGGCTTCTTTTCGGCGCTTTCGCCCTCCGCCGCGTCCTGGGTCTTTTTCTTAAAGCCGCCCCGCTTATCCTCCGGCAAAAAGTTGGAGCAGTCTGGATTGATGCAGAAGGGCCGCTTGAAGCCCCGTCCGGACAGCTTGAACATGGTCCAGCCGCAGATGGGGCAGTTGTCCTTGACCGGCACCTCCCAAGTCATGAAATCACACCGCTTGGCCTCCACCTTGCTGTTCAGGTGCTCACAGCAGTAATAGGTGTACTGCTTGTTATTCTTTTTGCTCACGCCGGTGCGCTTGACCAGACGCCCCCCGCACTTAGGGCACCGCCCGGGCATTTCCACCACCAGCGGCTTGGTGAAGGTGCACTCCGGCCAGCCAGGACAGGCCAAAAACCGTCCAAACCGGCCCATTTTCACCACCATTTTCCGGCCGCACAGGTCACACACCTCGTCCGATTCCTCATCAGGCACCTTAATGCGCTCCCCGTCCAGCTCGTTCTCCGCCTTCTTCAGCTCCGCGTCAAAGCCGTTGTAGAACTCGCCCAGCACCTGCTTCCACTGGGCCTCACCAGCCTCCACCTTGTCCAGACGGCTCTCCATCTGGGCGGTGAAGTCCGTGTCCACGATGTCGGGGAATTTCTCCTTCATCAGCCCGGTGACCACCTCGCCCAGGGGGGTGGGGCGCAGGTACTTGCCCTCCTTCACCACGTACTGCCGGTCGGTGATGGTGGAGATGGTGGGGGCGTAGGTGGACGGACGGCCCACCCCCTTCTCCTCCAGCGCCTTGATGAGGGTGGCCTCGGTGAACCGGGCGGGGGGCTGAGTGAAATGCTGGCCGGGGGTCAGTCCGTTCAGCTTCAGCGCCTCCCCCTCCTTCAAATCGGGCAGGGGCGATTGGGGCGCTTCCTCGTCCTCATCCCGGCTCTCCTCGTAGACTGCCGTAAAGCCATTAAACTTCACAGAGGAGTGGCTGGCCCGAAAACGATAGCCTGCCGATTCCACCTCAATGGTTACGCTGTCATACACCGCACCCGCCATCTGGCAGGCCAAAAAACGGCTCCAAATCAGCTTGTACAGCCGGTATTGGTCGGCGGTTAGGCTCTTCTTCAAATCCTCCGGCGTGAGGTTCACGTCGGAGGGGCGGATGGCCTCGTGGGCGTCCTGGGCGCCGCCCTTGGACTTGAACCGCCTGGTCTTTTCCGGGTAATACTGCTTGCCGTAGCGGCTCTGGATAAAGGTTCTTGCCGCCGACAGCGCCTCCTCCGACAGCCGCAGGGAATCGGTACGCATATAGGTGATAAGGCCCACCGTGCCTACGCCCTGGATGTCAATGCCCTCATAGAGCTGCTGGGCGATGGACATGGTGCGCTTGGGGATCATGTTCAGCTTCCGGGACGCCTCCTGCTGGAGGGTGGAGGTGGTGAAGGGAGGCGCGGGGGAGCGGTGCTTATCCTGGCGCTTCACGCCGGATACTGTGAAGGGAGAATCCTTCACAGTATCTACGATGCCCTGAACCTGTTCCCCGCTGGTCAGCTCCATCCGCTTTTCCCGGCCATAGAACTCCGCCTGGAACCCTCCCAGATTGGGGGCGACCCGGGACAGGGCCGCGGTGATGGACCAGTACTCCTGGGGGGTAAAAGCCCGGATCTCCGCCTCCCGCTCCACCGCCAGCCGGGTGGCCACCGACTGCACCCGCCCCGCAGACAGGCCCCGGCGGATCTTCTTCCACAGCAGGGGTGAGAGCTGGTAGCCCACAATGCGGTCCAGCACCCGCCGGGCCTGCTGGGCGTCCACCAGATCCTGGTCAATGTCCCGGGGATTGGCGATGGACTCCTTGACCACCTTCTGGGTGATCTCGTTAAAGGTGACCCGGCAGGTCTTCTCCTTGGGCACCCCCAGCACGCTTTGCAGGTGCCAGGAGATGGCCTCCCCCTCCCGGTCAGGGTCGGTGGCCAGATAGATCCTGTCGCTGGCCTTGGCGGATTTGCGCAGCTCGCGGATCACGTCCGCCTTGTCCTTGATGTTCTCGTAGTCCGGCTCAAAGGTGGACACGTCCACCCCCAGCTTGCTTTTTGGCAGATCCCGGATGTGCCCCATGGAAGCCTTTACCTCGAATCCGGGGCCCAGATATTTCCCGATGGTTTTCGCCTTGGCGGGCGACTCCACGATGACCAAATTTGTGTTTGCCATGTTCCTCAACTACTCCATTTTCAATTTGACGGCGGCCCGGAACCGCTTGCCGCTCTCCTCCGCCGCGTATCCCTGGATTTGCAGCACCGTGAGGGCGGACAGCACCCGCCGGGCGGGAATCTGGGTGCGCTCCACCAGGTCGTCCGCCTGGAGCGTCCCTCCATCCAGCGCCAGCAGCACCGCGCGCTGGTCGTCCGTCAGCTTTTCCTTGCAGTCCGCCCAGCGCAGGTACACCACGTCCTCCTTGGGCGGCTTTTCCTTTGCCCTGCGAGCCTCCCGCGCCTCTGGGGCGGTGGCTGCCGCCCCCTCCAGCCGCTGCTCCGCCGCCGTCTTCGGCAGGCAGGCGCTTTGGCCCAGCCGCAGCCGGCCGGGAAACCTGTCCGCAAACTCGCACAGCACATCGTCCGCCTCCATGATGAGCTTGGCGCATCCCTCCTGGATCAGGCGGTTGACGCCCTCGCTCTGAGGGGCGCCGATGGGCCCCGGAACGGCGAACACCTCACGGTTTTGGTCCAGCGCATGGTTCACGGTGAGCAGCGTACCGCTGGCCCGGGCGCTCTCCACGGCGATAACCCCCACAGACAGTCCGCTGATGATGCGGTTTCGGACAGGAAAATGCCCGCCCGCGTGGTCTGTCCCCGGCGGGTATTCGGAAACCAGCGCCCCGACAGCCGCCACATCCTCATAGAGATCCTTATGATAAGCGGGATACACGCGGTCTATTCCACCCGCCAGCACAGACACCACCGGCCCGCCCACCTTCAACGCCCCACGAACAGCGGAGGCGTCGATACCCTGTGCCATGCCGGTGACCACCAGCGCGCCCTTTCGGGTCAAATCGGCGGACAGCTTCATCGCCGCCTGGACGCCGTAAGGCGTGGCCTGCCGGGAGCCCACCATGCCGATGGCCGCCTCGTTATCAAAGGCAAACTGCCTCCCCTTCCAATACAGCACCAAGGGCGGCTGGGCAATGGCCTTGAGCCGCTCCGGATAGGCGGCGTCCTGAAGAGTAAGCAGCTGGATGCCGTACCGCTCACAGTCACCCAGCACCACATCGGCCTGATCCAGCGACTTATTCATCAGGGAGCGGATGGTGGCGTCAGGCAGACCGCCCACCATCCGATATGCCTCCTCATCGGCTGCATGAACCAGCTCCGGGGTTCCGAAGCGCTCCAGCACCCGCATGGCGTTCTGCCCCGCCAGCCCCTTGCGGAGGGTCAGCCAGATCCAGTGCTTCAAATTGGACATATCCGGGCCTCCTCCCTGCATGTTAATCGTTTCGCGCCATCTCCCACAGCGCCACCGACGCTGCCACGGCGGCATTCAGCGACTCACACCGATCCCGCATAGGGATTTTGACGGTTTTCCAGCAGCGCTCCAGCGCCTCCTGGGATACCCCCCTGCCCTCGCTGCCAATGACCACCGCCGCCCTGTCCAGGGAGACATCCCGCACGTCCGCAGTGTCCTCCCGAAGAGCGGCGGCGTACAGGGGGACGCCCGCCTGGGCCAGCCGCTCAGCCGCCTCCTCCAGCGAGCACTCGTACACCGGCAGGCGGAATACCGCCCCCATGGTGGCCCGCACCGTCTTAGGCCCCCACGGGTCGGCGCAGCCGCCGCACAAAATGAGCCCATCCGCCCCAAAGGCGTCGGCAGTGCGCCAGATTGTACCTACATTGCCCGGGTCCTGCACCCCGTCCAGCAGCAGATATCGTCTCCCAGCCAGCCGGTCAGGTACTGTCAAGCTTTTCCCTTTACAGATAAAAACGATCCCCTGGGGGCTCTGCGTATCCGCGATGGAGGCCAGCAGGACATCCCCCACCTCCGCCACCCGGACCTGGGCGGGCAGCTCCGGCAGGGGCACGCCGGCGGCACAGATCACCGCCTCCAACTTCCCGCCCCAGCGCAGGGCCTCGCACAGCAGCTTGGGGCCCTCGGCGGCAAAGGCCCCCTCCGCCCGGCGGAAGGCCCGGCGGCTGTTCAGCTTCCGCACCCGGCTGAGCAGGGGATTTGTTCTGCTGGTAATGATCTCCCGCCCCATAGCATCCCCCTCTTTCCCAACGCGCAAAAGCATACCGGCTGCTGTGCCGGTATGCTTTTGGGGCAGTTTCTTAATCCAGCGGCTTCATGGTGGGGAAGAGCAAAACCTCCCGGATGGAATCATTGTTGGTGAGGAGCATAACACAGCGGTCTATGCCGATGCCCATGCCGCCCGTGGGGGGCAGGCCGTATTCCAGGGCGGTAATATAGTCCTCGTCCATCATGCCCGCCTCGTCATCCCCGCGGGCGCGCATCTCCACCTGCTTCTGGAAGCGCTGGCGCTGGTCGATGGGGTCGTTGAGCTCGGAGAAGGCGTTGCCCATCTCGCTGCGGCAGATAAACAGCTCAAAGCGCTCGGTGAGCCGGGGGTCCTTGGGGGAGCGCTTGGCCAGGGGGGACACGTCAACCGGGTGCATGGTGATGAACGTGGGCTGAATCAGCTTCTCCTCCACCCGCTGGTCGAACACCTCGTACAGGGCGTTGCCCCAGGTCTTGTCGGCGGTTTCGGGCAGCTCCACGCCGATGGACTTGGCGGCGGCCACCGCCTCTTCATCTGTGCCCATCGCCATAAAGTCCAGGCCGGTATACTGCTTTACCGCCTCGTACATGGGCAGGCGGGGCCAGCCCGGGGTGAGGTCGATGTCCTGCCCCTGCCACTGGAGCTGGTAGGTGCCCAGGATCTTCTGGGCGGCGGAGGTCAGCAAATCCTCGAACAGGTCCATCATATCGTTGAAGTCGGCGTAAGCCTGGTAGAGCTCAATAGTGGTGAACTCCGGGTTGTGCCGGTTGTCCATCCCCTCGTTGCGGAAAATGCGGCCCATCTCGTACACCCGCTCCAGCCCGCCCACGATGAGCCGCTTCAAGGGCAGCTCGGTGGCGATGCGCATGTACATGTCGATATCCAGGGTATTGTGGTGGGTGATAAAGGGCCGCGCGGTGGCGCCGCCGGAGATGGTGTTGAGTACCGGGGTCTCCACCTCCATATAGCCCCTTGCGTCCATAAAGTCCCGCACATGCTTGATAAACTGGGAGCGGATGACAAAGTTCCGCTTCACATCCGGGTTCATGATGAGATCCACATACCGCTGGCGGCAGCGGGTCTCCACATCGGTAAGGCCGTGGAATTTCTCCGGCAGGGGCAGCAGGGACTTGGACAGCAGGGTGACGGTCTTCGCTTTGATGGAGATCTCCCCCCGCTTGGTGCGGAATACCTCCCCCTCAACCCCCACGATATCGCCGATATCATACTTTTTAAAGGCTGCCAGCGCCTCCTCCCCCACGTCGTCAATGCGGACATAGAGCTGGATGCGGCCAGCGCCGTCCTGAAGGTCGGAGAACACCGCCTTGCCCATGCCGCGCTTGCTCATCAGGCGGCCGGCCAATCGGACGCCCTGCCCCTCCATCTCTTCGAAGCGCCCCTTAATTTCATCGCTGTGATGGGTGACATCGAACCTGGTGATGACGAAGGGGTCCTGCCCCTGCTCCCGCAGGGCGGCCAGCTTGTCCCGCCGGACCTGAAGCAGCTCGGACAGGGAGGGCTCCTCCTGAACGGGCTGGTTATTAGTCTGATCAGACATGATCTTCTCTCCTTTGTATTGCAGCGCCGTCCTCACCGCTGGATGGCAACCACCTCATACTCAATATTGCCGGCGGGGGCCTCCACCACCGCCACCTCGCCCACGGCCTTGCCCAGCAGGGCCTTGCCGAAGGGGGATTCTTCCGAAATGCGCCCGTTCATGGGGTCGGCCTCCTGGGAGCCCACCACCTGGTAGGACTCCTCCTCGCCAGTGGCCACATCCTTCACTGTGATCCGGCTGCCCATGCGCACGGTGTTGGAGTTGTCGGCGCTCTCCTCAATGACCACATAGTTTGCCAGAATGTTCTCGAGCTCGGCAATGCGGGAATACAGCTTGCCCTGCTCATTTTTCGCCTCATCGTACTCGCTGTTCTCCGACAGGTCGCCGAAGGACCGGGCCTCCTTGATGAGGTCGGCCACCTCTTTCTCCCGCACGGTTTTGAGATACACCAGCTCTTGTTTCAGTTCCTCCAGACGCTCCGCGCTCAGCTTGTATTCCTTGGCCATGTCTGCCTCATCCTTTCTTCCCGCCCCCGGCGGACGCCGCAGATGGGCAAACAGGTCGCCTCATCACAGCGGTTTTATGGAATTATAGATATTTTATTTCCCTTTGTCAAGAGGTTCCGCGCAGCCTCCCCGCTTTTCCGCCGAAATCCTCCGCCGCGCCCACGCACCGCCGCTATTTCTTGCGGGCGGCCGAGCGTTTCTTCTTCCTTCCGCCGCTGAGCACTCCCGCCAGCGCCCCGCCGCACAGACAGCCCGCCAGCTCGACCAGCGCCTGGCCGCCCAGCGCCAGCGCCTCGCTCATCAGCAGGCCCACTGCCAGTATGAGCAGATAGCACACCGCTCCCGCGGCCAGCCCACCCAGCAGCCGCCGTGACTTCCACCGGGCGCAGGCCAGCAGGCCCCCGGCAAAGCAGCCCAGCACGCACGCCGCCGCCGTCAGCTGGGGCGCCGCGCTGTCTTTCAGAATTCCCCTGGATACCGCCGCCGCACCCAGCAGCAGCAGGATCAGCTCCACCCCCAGGGCCAGCAGGCCGCCCAGCGCCACCCCTGTGGCCATCTGCACGGCATTCATCCCCTGCGTCTCGCCTTTCCCCATAAAAAGCACCCCTTTTCACATGGTTTCTATACCATATGCAAAAGAGG
>CAPOAR010000021.1:0-18861 GCA_948670295.1 uncultured Oscillospiraceae bacterium
GCTTGCTGTTCGTGATGACATTTTACGGCTTTTCGAATGAAATATACGATAGGCACCGCGCCCAACGCCGCTCCCGCCATCATCAGGCCGTAGTTGGTGGCGAACTCCGCCTGAAGGGTGGCAATACCCAGAGAGATGGTGAGGTTCGCCCGGGATTGCAGCATAATCAGCTGGAGGAAGTAGTCGTTCCAGGTGTTGATGAAGGTGAAGATGGCCAACGCCCCGAAGCCCGGCTTGATGATGGGGCACACCACCGTGATGAAGGTGTTGACCTCCCCCGCGCCGTCGATGCGGGCGGCCTCCAGCATGTCCTCGGGCACCGCCTGGAGCCCGGCAATGTAGATGATCATCATGTAGCCGATCTGCTGCCAGCACATGAGGATGATGAGGCCCCAGAAGCCGTATTTGGAGTCCATGACGATGGAGGTGGAGAACTTGCTGAGGATGCCGTCGAAGATCATGGACCAGATGTGGCCCAGCACAATGCCGCCGATGAGGTTGGGCATGAAGAACACGGTGCGGAAGATGTTGCTGCCCTTGATGTTCTGGGTGAGGACATAGGCCACGGTAAAGGCCAGCACGTTGATGAGCACCAAGGATACCACGGTGAACAGGGCGGTGTACCAGAAGGCGTGGGCAAAGGCGGCGTCCTTGAACGCCCGGACGTAGTTGCCAAAGCCGATGGGCTTGGCGTCGGCAATCAGCTTGAACTGGCAGAAGGAGAGGTAAATGCCCTGGACGAAGGGCCAGACAAAGCCGATGATGAACGCGCACACCACCGGGCCCAGGAACAGCGGGAACCATTTCCGGGTGGACCGGCGGATGGTGTTGCCGCGGGTGATCTTTTTCCGATTCAAGGTATCAGCTCCCTTTCTCAAGATGGCGGACGGATGGGGTTGTAGGGGCGCATATGATGCGCCCGCTCTGTGGCGGCAGGTGCGGCGGGCGGATGGTATCCGCCCCTACAAAGGGAAGGCCGGGGCGGGCGGGCTGCCCGCCCCGGCTTTTGTGAATACAGCGCCTAAGTCAAAGCGTGTTGTTCGGTTAGCCGTTGACGGCGGCATACTGGGCGGCCCAGCCGTCCACGAAGGCGGTGCGCACGCTGGCCCAGTTGGCGTCGGACTGGTCGGCGTTGTAGGCGTTCAGGGCGGACACCAGGGCGGCGCGGTACTCGTCCACGTTGGGCTGGAAGTTGGTGGCCCAGTTCATGACGTAGCAGCCGTTGTTGCTGTACTCGTTGGCGTCGGCCAGGAAGCCGTTGGTGGACTCGGCGGCGCTCTTATAGGGCATCACGCCGAAGGTGTCCACCAGCATCCGGCTGGCCTCGGGGTCGGTGACGCACCAGACCATGAAGTCCATGGTGGCCTTCTGGTCATCCTCGGACACCTTGCCGTTGATGGCCCAGCAGTTCTCGGTGCCGCAGTTCAGGCCGGCCTTCTCCTCACCGGCCACGCCGCAGTAGTAGGGGATCATGGTGGCGTTGGGCACCTGCTCCTTCAGCCCCTCGTACTCCCAGGAGCCCTGCACCTGGAAGGCGGCCTTGCCGGAGCGGAACTCCTCGCTGGCGTCGTGGCCGCCCACGGACAGGTCGGTGGGGGCGGTCAGGCTGTTGTTGATGCACAGGTCGTACAGGTTCTTGAAGTTATCCATATACTTGCCGGAGATGGTGGGGGGGCACTCGGTCCAGACATTGCCCTCCTGCTCGTAGTAGTACTCCAGGTTGGCCATGTGGCCGGTGAAGCGCCAGGAGGAGGAGCCGTCCATGTCGCAGGAGGTGAAGGCGTCGAAGCCCAGCTCACCGGCGCGGGCGTGGATGTCCTCCACCACGGCCTTGAGGGTCTCGAAGTTGGTGATCTCGTCCATGGTGTGGCCGGCCTTCTCCACCAGGTCGGGGTTCACGATGATGCCGTAGCTCTCATAGCAGTAGCCGATGGACACCAGCTTGCCGTTCTCGTCGTAGAGGTTGTAGGCGTCGGTATTCAGCTCGTTGGCGATGGGGGTGCCGGTGAGGTCCAGGGCGTAGTCGGTCCAGTCGCGCACGCCGGCCTGGTTACCCACGTTGAAGATGGTGGGAGCCTCGGACTTGCCCATCTCGGCGTTCAGGGTCTGGCTGTAGGTGCCGGAGGCGGCGGTGACGATCTTCACGGGCACGCCGGTCTTCTCGGTGTACATCTTGGCCACATTGTTGAGCACCTCGTCGGACTCAGGCTTGAAGTTGAGCCAGTAGACGCGGCCCTTGGCCTCGCCGCCGTTGTTATCCACAGGCTGGCTGGCCTCGCTGCCGGGCTTGGTGCTGTCGGCCGGGGGCGTGCTGTTATCGGCATCTGGCTTGCTGGTGCATCCAGCAAGCAGCATGGTCATGACCATGCTGAGGGACAGTACGAGCGCGAAGAGCTTCTTACTCATTTTTCATTTCCTCCTAGTTTTTGATAGGGTCCGGAAACGTTTCTGGTAACGCTACCGAAAACGTTTCCAGCCCCTGTGCCATCATAATAACAACATCATACACAATTTGCAAGGAGAAATTTGCCGTTTTTAACAACTTCGGAGGAATGCAATAAAATGAGGCTTCAATTTTGTGGAAAATAGATAAGAACCTGTACCAATAGCCGAAGTATGCAGGCTTGCGAGGAAAAATTGCCGCCGGCAAGGCAAAAATCGCAGGAATACTTTGTGTATTTCAAGATTTTTTAACGCAGCTGGCGGCAATTTGGGCCGCAAGGCTGTGTGCTGGGGTCTATTGGTACAGCTTCTAAGAGGGCTGGAGATAAAAAGCCGCCCCCGGCCTTTGCTTCAAAGGCCGGGGGCGGCGGTTGGGGCATGGAATCAGTAGCGGCGGATGACCGCCACCACCCGGCCCAGGATGGAGCAGCCCTCGCCGTCGATGGGCTGGTAGGCGCCGCTGGAGTTCTCCGGGTAGAGCCAGATGTGGCCGTCGTTCTCCCGGCGGAAGGTCTTGACGGTGGCCTCATCCTCAAACAGGGCCACCACAATGTCCCCGTTGCGGGCCAGGGGCTGCTGGTGGACCACCACCACGTCGTCGGGGAGTATGCCCGCCTCCAGCATGGACTCTCCCCGTACCCTGAGGGCGAAGTGCTCGCCGGTGAGGCCGCCGGTGTCAAAGGTGAGGTATTCCTCGATGTTCTCCTGGGCCAGGATGGGGGCGCCCGCCGCCACATAGCCCACCAGGGGCACCTGGTCCCTGCGGCCGTGGGAGGGGTCGGTGATGGTGATGGCCCGGGTTTTGCCCTCGGCCTGGGTGATGCAGCCCGCCTCCCGCAGGCCCTTGAGGTGGAAATGGACGGTGGCGGGGGACTTCAGCCCCACGGCCTGGGCGATCTCACGCACGGAGGGGGGATAGCCGTGTTCGTTGGCGAAGGCCAGGATGTAGTCATAGATCTGCTGCTGTTTGGGCGTTAATTTAGCCATGGCGCAAGCTCCTTCCAATGTCGTCCCCGTGACGGCAGGGACGCTGAACATTTTTGGTTCGTGATGTATTATACCATATGGCGTTCGAAATGTCAAACGTTCGTTCTAAGTTTTTTCCGATTTGTGCAAAATTTTTTCCTTTGCGCCTCCCCGGAGAAGATCCGCGCCGATCAGCAGCCCGCAGCCCACCGCCAAAAGGGCCAGGATGAGCAGGGCGCAGTTACGGAAGTACTCCTGGGGAAGGATGTTGATGATCTGGTCGGCGGCGGGGTCGAAGAGCCAGTTGTCCTTACCGGGGAAGAACAGGGCGTGAAAGACGGTAAAGGCCCGGTCAAAGTCCAGCGCGGCCAGGGCGCCCACCAGCAGGAATACCGTCCCCAGCCCCGTCCCCGCCCAGAAGCCGGGCCCCCGGCCCAGCAGGGCGGCCGGTCCCACCCGGCGGGCCAGCAGGCCCAGGCAGGCCAGCACAGCCAGGGCGGCGGCAAACGCCCACAGATCCAGCAGGAACAGCCCCCGCACGTCGGTAAAATGATCCCTGCCGCTGTCCGACCAGCGCAGCACGCCGGTGGAAAACCCCTCCCCGCCCAGGCAGTAGTCCAGCATCTCGTCAAAGGCGGTCTTGATCTCCTCCCGGGTGAGGCCGGTGCGCGCCTCCAGCTCCAGGGGGCCGATATGGGCGTAGTAGAAGGGGCGGCACAGGATGGGGGCGGCCACCGCCCCGGTGAACAGGGCCAGGGCGGCGGCCGCAGCCAGCGCAATGGCCAGGGGTTTGCTGGTTTTCATTTGACGTTCTCCTTTCCGGGGAAGGCGGACAGGGCGATGAGGACCTGGGAGGGCAGGTAAAACAGCCACATCCCAACGGAGACGGCGAAATACGGCGCGGAACCGGGGGGCAGGACGTTGAACAGCCCCACGCACACGTCGCACCCCACAAACAGGGTGAGGCCCAGGGCAAAGGCACGCCAGCGCTCCCCCTTCAGCGTCCAGGCCGACAGGGCGTTGGCCGCCAGCTGGGAGAAGTACAGCGCCGCCGCCAGGTTCACCGCAGAGGCCATGCCCAGCGCATACACCCCCAGACCCGCCCCCAGGGCCAGGACGGAGCGCAGGGGCCAGGCGCGGTCCGCCCCGGCGCGGCGCAGGCGCAGGAAATAGACGGCCTGGACGGCCAGAAACAGGGCGATGCCCAGAAGGTAGCAGTCGTTTCGCACCAGCAGGAACCAGTCCGCCCCGGCGGTGAGGGCCAGGGCCACAGGAACCAGCCGGTCTGTGCCCAGCAGGGAGAAGGCCAGGCACAGCACAATGCCCGCGTACTTGATGGGGGTGGTCTGGTCCCCATGCCCCGTCAGATCCAGCAGCAGGAAGCAGGCATACGCCACGCCCTCCACCGACAAAAAGGTGGAGCGCAGGGAGGCGTCGGACCTATTCATGCCCGTCCTCCTTCGGGTCGGTCAGATCCCGCTTGATGCCGGACACCACCTGGTAAAACTCCTCCGCAACGGAAATCTTACACGCCCGCTCCTTCCAGTAGGAGGCATAGGGGACGCCCTTCAGATACCAGGCCAGATGCTTGCGCATCTCCAGGCAGGCGATCTTCTCCCCCTTGTGCTCCAGGGCCAGCTCAAATTGGCGGGCCGCCGTATCCATGCGCCGGTCCAGGGGTGGCGCGGGGGGAACGTCCCGCCCCTCCAGGGCGGCGGCGCACTGCTCCAGCAGCCAGGGGTTGCCGAAGGCCCCCCGCCCCACCATGGCCATGTCCGCCCCGGTGAGCTTCAAAATGCGCACCGCATCCCTGGGGGAGAACACGTCCCCGTTGGCGATGACCGGGATGGACACCGCCTCCTTCACCTGCCGGATATAGTCCCAGTTGGCCGTGCCGGAGTACATCTGGGTTTTCGTCCGGGCGTGGACCGCCACGGCGGACACCCCGGCGTCCTCCATGCGCCTGGCAAACTCCACGCAGTTGATGGAGCCCTTGTCCCAGCCCAGGCGGAACTTTACGCTGACGGGCTTCCCCGCCGCACCCCGGACTACCGCCGCCGCCGCCCGGGCCGCCTTGTCCGGGTCGCGCATCAGGGCGCAGCCGTCCCCGGAATTGGCCACCTTGGGGACGGGGCAGCCCATGTTGATGTCGATGATATCCGCCCCCGACCGCTCCAGGGCCAGGGCCGCCCCCTTTTCCATGAAGGGCTCGTCGCAGCCGAAAATCTGCACGGCGGCGGGGCGCTCCCCCTCCCCCAATTTCAGCAGAGATGGGGTCTTTTTGTCCCCGTAGCACAACGCCTTGGCGCTGACCATCTCGGACACGGTGTAGCACCCGGACAGCTCCCGGCACACCGTACGGAAAGCCAGGTCCGTCACGCCCGCCATGGGGGCCAGAGCCAGCCGGGTATTCAGCTCCACATTGCCGATTTTCATGAAATCCGCTCCCGCTTCGTAAATTTACCCCATATCATACCAAATTCCGCCCCAAAAGGCAAGACAGGTTGCGACTGCCTTTTTGGGACGGACGCCTTTATAATTAATTAAGTTTCCATAATAGGGAATTCTATACCGACGATATGACCACGGAGGGATGCGCCATGACGGCAAACGAGGGGACCAGACGGGAAAAACGGGGCCGGCAGCTGTCCGTGCCCACAGTGATGAAGCTGTCCGAGTGGGGGATGCGCTTTCTGCTGGCGGCGGTGCTGGCAGGCGCGGAGGTGATGGGGGGGCACTCCCTGTTCGCCCTGTCCCTGGTGGCGGTGTGCGCGCCGGGGGCGGAGGGGCTGGCGGCGCTGCTGGGGGCGGCGCTGGGCTACCTGTCCTTCCGGGGCGTGGTGGAGGGCCTTCGCTACATAGCCGCCTCCATGATGATCTACGCGGTATCCCTGGCCCTGGGGGAGTTTGAGCTGTACCGGCGGCCCTGGTTCATGCCGGCGGCCGCCGCCGCCCTGAACGGCATGGTGGGCTTTGTCTACCAGTCCGCCGCCGGGTGGGGGCGGGGCGCGGCGGTGGGCTTTGCCACCGAGGTGGTGCTCACATACGGGACGGTGTGCCTGTACCGCCACGCCTTCGACCTGTGGGAGAGGTACCGCCCCGGCGGGGAGATCGCCCTGCCCCAGATGGCGGGGGCGGCCACCCTGGCGGCCACGCTGATGATGACCCTCACCCGGGTGTCGGTGGCGGGGGAGTACTCCCTGGGGCGGGTGCTGTGCGTGCCCGTTGTGCTCATCGCCGCCTGGCGGGGGGGCGTGGGCCTGGGCGCGGCGGCGGGGGTGGTGTCCGGGCTGGCCATGGGCTTTTCCGCCGGGCTGCCCACCTATTACACCCTGGCCTATGCCCTGCCCGGGCTGGTGGCGGGGGTGTTTGTCAAGCAGAGCCGCCTGATGTGCGCTGCGGCCTACGCCCTGAGCGGGGCGGCGGCCGTCCTGTGGACCTGGGAGCTGGGGCCGGGGGACGCCATGGGCTGGGAGCTGGCGGCGGGGACGGCGGTGTTCCTGCTGCTGCCGGACAAGCTCCTGCGCCGGCTGTCCGCCCTGGTGCGCCAGGAGGCGCCGGAGGAGGAGGGCGTTCACGCCCGGACCCTTGCCGCCCAGCGCCTGCGCCAGACCGCCGAGGCGTTCCGGGCGGTGTCGGGGGGGCTGCGCACCGCCTTCCAGGCCCCCGCCGCCCCCAACGACGGGGACGCCGCCCGCATTTTTGACCGGGCGGCGGACCGGGTGTGCGTCAAGTGCAAGCAGAAGGAGCGCTGCTGGCAGCGGGAGTACCAGGTGACAAAGACCGCCCTTGCGGACGCCCTCACCCCCATGCTGGACCGGGGGGCGGGGGCGCTGGAGGACTTTCCCCCCCACTTCTCCAGCCGTTGCATCCGCTTTGAGACCTTTTTGGTGGCGGCCAACGGGGAGCTGTCCGCCCTGCTGGGCCGCCGCCGGTACGACAGCCGGGTGCGGGAGAGCCGGGCGGCGGTGTGCGCCCAGTACGGCCACATGGCGTCCGTGCTGGACCGGGCGGCAGCGGAGCTCGGCCAGGAGCCGGCGGTGGACGTGCGCCGCCAGCGCCTGGTGAAGCAGCGCCTGGCCGCCCTGGGGCTGGAGGGCCGGGTGACGGTGTATTCTGACCCCTACGGCCACCTGCAATTGGAGGTGGAGGGCCAGGGGGCGGAGCAGCTCAGCCGGGAGGGGGAAATCGGGCGGCTGGGCGCCATCCTGGGCTGTCCCCTGCGGGACGCGGACAGCCAGCGGGGCCATGCCCGCCTGTGCCAGAAGGAGCCGCTGATGGCCATCGCCGGGGTGGCCGGGGCGGACCGGGCGGGCCAGAGCGTCAGCGGCGACGCGGGGGTGTGGTTTAAGGACGATGCGGGCAGGCTGAACTTCCTGCTGTGCGACGGCATGGGCAGCGGCGCGGAGGCCCGGGAGGACAGCGAAAACGCCCTGCGGCTGCTGGAGAAGTTCCTCCGGGCGGGGCTGGCCCCGGAGGAGGCCCTGACCACCGTGGGGGAGGCCCTGGCCCTCCGGGGGGAGGAGGACGGGGGGTTCACCACGGTGGACCTGCTGCAAATCGACCTGTTCAGCGGCAAAAGCGCGGTGTACAAGCTGGGGGCGGCCCCCACCTATCTGCGCCGGGGCGGCGTGGTGGAGCGGCTGTGCGGCGAGTCCCTCCCGGCGGGGGTGGCGGCGGGCGAGCTGTCCGCGCCGGACGCCTTTCCCCTGTCCCTGGACGCGGGGGACTGTGTGCTGCTGGTGAGCGACGGGGTGACCACGGGCAAGGACGACCGCTGGGTGCGCAAGCTCCTGTCCGAGTTTGACGGGCTCTCCCCCCAGGCCCTGGCCGCCCAGGTGCTCCAGGAGAGCGGCATCCGCTCGGGCGCCGGGGATGACCGCACCGTCATCGCCATCAAGCTGGACGTGAGGAAATGAGAAGCTGTACCAATCGCCGAAGTATTCAGATCCGCGAGCCAAAATTGCCGGTGGCAAGGCGAAAAATCGTGGGAATACTTGGTGTATTTCAAGATTGTTCAACGCGGCCGGCAGCAATTTTGGCCGCAAAGCTGGGTGCCGAGGCTATTGGTACAGCTTCTGAGGACGGCAGAAAGGGCCGGGAGGTTATCCTCCCAGCCCTTTCATCAGCTCCTCCCACCACTCGATGAGCTTGAATTTCAGCACATAGCCCCCGTCCCGGCCGGTGATGAGGGCCACCTGGTCCTGGGACAGCGCCTCCCCGGCGGCCGTCTCCACGGACCGCTCCGCCACCGAGGCCAGGCACAGGGGCGGGAACACCACGCACCACCAGTTGCGCCCCTCCCCTGCCCCAATGGTCACCCGCAGCGCCCGGTACTGCCCGGCCGGGAGGGAAAAGCCGTCGTATTCCTTGGTGGGGAACCACTGGTCGGCCAGATCGACACAGACCGGGTCGTGGTTCCCCGTCCGGGCCAGGGCGTCCGCCCCCGCCTGGGCCAGCTCGTCCAGATGGGGGGCCAGGGCCGCCTCGGCCTCCTGCCTGCCGTCCGCGCCGTCCAGCAGCTGGGCGGCCCGGGAGAGCACCGCGTCCCGCACCAGCAGCTTCCGGGCCTGGTCCGCCTCCGAATCGGAGTTGGCGATGACGTGGAGCCGCAGCACCCGGCCGGCCAAGGCGGCCTCGCTGGCGCCTGCCCACACCCCGGCGGTGAGGGTCAGCCCAAAGGCCAGAAACAGCGCCGCCTCCCACAGGCGCAGCCTGGAGGGGGAAGAAGTGGAAGTTTTCATCAAAAACACCGTCCTATGTACCGTATGGGTACAGTATGGACGGTGTTTTTTTCTTTTATACCCGGGGCGCAAAATTTTACTGCGGCGCGCACAAAAATACGTCCCGGTAGCTTTCCCGCAGGCGACTGCATGCGTCCTGGGCCCGCGCGCCGTCCTCAAACAGCCCGAATACCGACGGCCCGCTGCCCGACATGGACGCCCCCAGCGCCCCGCAGTCGATGAGGGCCGATTTGATCTCATTGATCTCGGCCAGCCGCCGGGGCTGCAAAACGTCCTCAAAGACATTGTACATCCGCCGGGCCACCCCGGCCAGATCCCCGGCGGCCAGGGCGGCCGTGACCCCGGCGGTGTCCGGGCGGCGGACGATCTTCCGCACGTTCACCCGGGCGAACAGCTGGGGGGTGGAGATGGAGAAGGGGGGCTTGCAGATGACGATATGGCAGGGCGGCAGGGGGGCCAAGGGGGTGAGGAGCTCCCCCCTGCCCTGCGCCAGGGCCGCGCCCCCCAGCACACAAAAGGGCACGTCCGAGCCCACCCGCTCCCCGATTTTGGCCAGCTCCACCGGGGACAGCCCCGCCCCGGTGAGCCGGTTCATGGCGTGGAGAACGGCGGCGGCGTCGGCGCTCCCCCCCGCCAGCCCGGCGCACACCGGGACGTGCTTGCGGATGGACACGTCCACCTCCCCCCCCGCCCCCACGGCCTGGCGGAAGGCGGCGGCGGCCATCTGGGCCAGGTTTTTTCCCCCCGTGGGCAGAAAATGGAGGTCGCTCACCGCCGTCCCCACCCCGCCCTGGGCCGGGGTGACGGTGAGCTCGTCCGCCAGGGAGACGGACTGCATCACCATCTGCAAGTCGTGATAGCCGTCCTCCCGGCGGCGGAGTATGTCAAGGGTCAGGTTTATTTTGGCGTTGGCTGAAATCTCCATGTCCGTCTCCTTATTTGTTTAGGAAATCTTTTATTTCCGCCGCAATCCGTTTATACTCAAAATCGTGGATGTAGTGGCCGCAGTCCAGCTCAATGAGCTGCGCATCCGAACATTCTGCCGCAAATCCGGCCTGAATGGCCCGCCAATCCTCCTTTGAAAACCCGGTGCCGCCGCTTCCGTCGGAGCAGAACAGCAGAAAAGGGACCTGCGGTATTCCGCCTCCGGCCACGGCCTTTGCGTTATCCTTGACCCACAGGGCCTCATTTATCATGTCATCGGTCATGGTGCGGCGGTAAAATATGGCGCGGTAGACGCCCTGTTCGTCCTCGGACAGCGCCCCGCTCTGGATGGCGGCGCTGTCCGAAAGGCCGGGGATGAACCGGGTCAGGCCAACCGCCCCGCCAAATTGCAGCAGGCGCAGCAGGGGCGCGCTGATTGTCATCTCCTCATAGGCCGCGGGGGTGGACATATCCAGGCCGATGATGGCCTGCACCTCATCCGGGTACTGCTGCGCCCAGTACACCGCCTCTAACCCGGACATGGAGTGCGGGCACAGGATATAGGGCGGCTCCAGCCCCGCCTGCGCCAGGGCGGTCCGCGTGTTTTCCAGCAAGGTGTCAATATCCCGGCTCTTGTTCGTCCTGTCGCTGAACCCGTAGCCGAACTTTTCCACCACTGCGATTTGACACGTATCGGTGAGCTGAGAATACAGGGCCTTGAAGTCCAGGGCTGGAGAGCAGGTGCCGCTGCCCGGCATAAATACCAGGGTATGTTCTCCCCCGCCCTCTGCATAGACGCTCATCTGCGCCCCATCCACCGTGACCAGCTTGGTGAAGGGGGTGAACAGCGGCTCCTCCCGCTTCAGCTGAATGTGATGATTGAGCGCGCATACGGCCAGCAGCAGCACAAGGCCCCCGCCAATGGCCGCGAGGATTCTGAGCGCTCTTCTCATGTTCCCTCCCTGCCCAGGGCGTCCGCGGCGGCCGCCGCCATGGCCTCCCGGTCCAGCGGCCGGTCCAGAAACCGCTCCAGGGCCAGCACCGCCTGGTTCACCAGCATGGACAGCCCGTTGAGGGTGGACAGGCCCCGGCCCTTGGCCCGGCAGAGCAGCTGCGTCTCGGCGGGGTGGTAGATGGCGTCGAACACCGCCGCCTCCCGGGGCAGGGCGTCCAGGAAGGAGAAGTCCTCAAACTGGTGGGGGCATCCCTCCATGCCCAGGTTGGTGCAGTTCACCAGCAGCCGGGATATCCCGGCCATGCCGGACAGCGTATCCGAATCAAAGCCGGCGGGGGCCAGCCGCCCCAGCGGGTCCTGGGCGCACAGGGCCTGGGCCCGCTCCAAGGTGCGGTTGCAGACAAACACCCGCTCCGCCCCGGCCTCCGCCAGCGCCAGGGCCACCGCCTTCGCCGCGCCCCCAGCCCCCAGCAGGGTAATTGTGAGGCCCGCCGGCTCCATGCCCAGCCCGCTTTTCAGCGCCGCCACCGCCCCGGCCCCGTCGGTGTTGAAGCCCACCCACCTCCCGTCCCGCAGGCAGACGGTGTTCACCGCGCCTATGGCCCGGGCCGCGGGGTCAATGTGGTCCAGCAGGGGCAGCAGGTCCTCCTTGTGGGGCATGGTGGCGTTAAAGCCGGCGACGCCGTTTTCCCTGGCCCAGGCCAGGTATTGGGGCAGCTCCCCCCGGCGCACCACATGGGGGGTATAGGGAACGTCCAGCCCCAGCGCCCCAAGCATGGCCCCTTGGATGACGGGGGATTTGGAGTGGAGCACCGGGTCGCCGATAATTTGCAGCTTCATCTGCCGCCCTCCAAAAAGTAGTCCATGGCCATCAGGTAGCCGTCAAAGCCGTGGCCGCAGAGCTGGCCCACGCAGGCGGGGGCGGTGACGGACACCGCCCGGAAGGGCTCCCGCTGGTCGATGCGGCTGATGTGCACCTCAAAGGCGGGCACATCCACCGCCTTCAGCGCGTCCAAAATGGCATAGCTGTAGTGGGTGTAGGCCCCGGGGTTGATGATGATGGCGTCGTACACCCCGTCGGCGGCGTGGATTTCGTCGATAATGGCCCCCTCGTGGTTGGACTGGAAGCAATGGGCCGTGGAGCCGCGGGCGGCGGCGTGCTCCCGGATGAGGGCGCACAGCGCCTCATAGGACTGATCGCCGTAGATGCCCGGCTCCCGCCTGCCCAGCAGGTTCAGGTTAGGGCCGTTGATGATGAGAAAGTTCACGATTGGCACACCTCCGTGTAGATGGTGAAAATGCGGCTGTACGCACATTCGGGGCTTTCGGGCTTCACAAGGATAAAGTCCGCCCAGCGGTGGTAGATGGGGGCGCGCAGGGCGTAACGCGCCAAGAAGTCCTCCCGCCCCCCCTGGGCCAGGGGGCGGCCGGACACGTCCAGCCCATAGTAGGTCTCCCCCGGGTCCCGGTCCAGCCAGAACACCAGGCCGTTTTCCTTCAGGGCGGCGATGGCCTTCTCCTGGGTGGGCAGCCCCCCGCCGCAGGCGACCACCAGCCCCTGCCGCCCGGACAGCTCCCGGCACACCTCCAGCTCCAACGCCCGGAACCCCTCCTCGCCCTCCGAGGCGAAGATGGCGGGGATGGAGCGGCCCTGCCGCCGCTCAATGAGGGCGTCGGTGTCCACAAGCTCCCGTCCCAGCCGCCGGGCCAGCAGGCGGCCCACGGTGGACTTGCCGCACCCCATCATACCGATGAGAACGATATTTTTCTCCATAGCCCGCCCCTAATCCAAGTTGGAGGGGAACCATCCCAGCACCCGGAACTCCCCGGTGGTCTGGGCCAGCTCGTGGAGGGCGTCGTCCACGGCCGGGTCTCCCGGGGCCCCGGCGAACTCCAGGAAGAACATGTACTGCCAGCTCTGCCCCGGCAGGGGGCGGGATTCCAGCTTGACCATGTTCAGGCCGTGGACCGCGAACACCGTCAAAACCTCGTGGAGCGACCCCGCCTGGTGAGGCAGCACAAACAGGGTGCTGATCTTGTCCGCGCCGGGGCGCAGCTCCAGCCGGGGGGACACCACCACAAACCGGGTGGTGTTCTGGGCGTTGTGGTTGATCCCCCGGGCCAGAATGGTCAGGCCGTACAGCTCAGCCGCCCGGGCGGAGCAGATGGCGGCCTTCGTCAGCTCGCCGCTGCCGGCCACCATTTTGGCCGACCCGGCGGTGTCCGCCTGGGGAACCTGCTTCCAGGCCGGGTGGGCGTTTAAATAGCGCTCACACTGGAACAGCCCCTGCTCGTGGGAATACACGTGGGTGACGGTGTCCAGCGACGCCCCCGGCAGGGCCATGAGGCAGTGCTCCACCTTCACCGTGGTCTCCCCCACCATATAGCACTCGTACTGGGTGAGCAGGTCGTAGATCTGCCGGATGGCCCCGGTGGAGCTGTTCTCGATGGGCAGCACGGCGTAGTCCGCCCGCCCCTCCCGCAGGGCCAGGAAGCAGTCCTCAAACTGCTCCAGCCCGGCGGTGACCGCGTCCGCCCCGAAAAAGTCCAGCGCCGCCTGCTCGCTGTACGCCCCCGGCTCCCCCTGGTACGCCACCCGGGGGGCGGGGATGGGGCGGCGGGCGCTGTCCCGGGCGTCCCGCCAGCGGCGCACGCCGGGGTTGTCCGCCCCCTGGCCCATCATGTCCCGCTGCTGCCGCCGGGACAGGGCCATGATGGTCTGGAACAGGGTGACGGCGGCGGGGCGCAGCTCCTCCCCCGCCAGCTCCCCCTTGTTTTGGAGCACCTGGCGCTCCCGCTCCTGGTCCAGCACCGGGATGCCCCGCTCCCGCTTGTACGCCCCCACCCGGGCCGTCACGTCCATCCGGCGGCGGAACAGCTCCACCAGCTCCCGGTCGATGGCGTCAATGTCCCGGCGCAGGCTTTGCAGCTCGTCCATCATCGGTACATCTCCTTCAGCCGGGCGTAGTGCTCCGCGTTTTGGCGCAGCCCGGCGATTTCCTCATCCGTCAGCGGGCGGACCACCTTGGCCGGATTGCCCAGCACCAGGCTGCCGTCGGGGGCGTCCATCCTGCCGGTGACCACCGCCCCCGCCCCCACCATGCAGTTTTTGCCGATCCTGGCGAAGTCCAGCAATGTGGCCCCCATGCCGACGATGGTGTTGTCCCCCACCACCGCGCCGTGAACCACGGCCCCGTGGCCCACGGACACCCAGTCCCCCAGCACGGTGGCGTGCTTCTCCGAGTGGAGCACACAGCAGTCCTGCACATTGCACCCCCGGCCCAGGGTGATGGCCATGCCGTCCCCCCGGAGCACGGCGTTGAACCACACCGAGCAGTCCGGGCCTAAGGTCACGTCCCCTATCACCGCCGCCCCGGGGAGGATGACCGCGTCCCCGTCGCTTTGACGCAGAGTTTTCAAATCCATATCAGATACCTCTCAGTGTTCAGATTCCCAGCAGCTCGCAGGCTGCCAGGGCTGCCGCCGCCTCGATGACGGGGACCGCCCGGTGGACCACGCAGGGGTCGTGCCGGCCCTGGAGCTCCAGCACGGCGTTCTCTCCCTTGGCCAGATCCACGGTGAACTGCTGCCGGGCGATGGAGGGGGTGGGGCGCAGGGTGGCCTCGAACACCAGGGGCATCCCGTTGGTGATGCCGCCGTTGATGCCCCCGGCGCAGTTCTGCTCCGCCCTCACCGTGCCGCCGCCGTCCATATACAGCGGGTCGTTGGCCTCCGAGCCCCGCATGAGGGCGAAGGCCGTCCCCGCGCCGAAGGCCACCGCCTTCACCGCCGGCACGGCGAACAGGTACTGGGAGAAAATGCCCTCGGCGTTTCGGCCGAAGTCCGGCTCCCCCAGCCCGGCGGGCAGGCCGAACACGGCGCACTCGATGGCCCCGCCCACCGAATCCTGTTCGTTTTTGGCCTCCAGGATGGCCTGCTGCATCTCCGCGCCCTTTTCGTCGCTGAGCACGGGGAAGTCCTTGGCGGCACAGGCCCGCAGGGATTCCCAGTCCTCCAGGGCGTCGTCGTTGACGCCGTAGATGGTGGAGATGTGGGCCCCCACATATACGTCCTTTTGGGCCAGAAGCTGCCTGGCCACCCCGCCGGCGAACACCAGCGGCGCGGTGAGCCGCCCGGAGAAGTGCCCGCCCCCCCGGTAGTCGTTGAACCCGCCGTAGCGCACGTGGGCGGCGTAATCGGCGTGGCCGGGGCGGGCCAGGTCCTTTGTGCGCGCATAGTCCCCCGAGCGGGTGTCCGTGTTCTCAATGACGGCGCACAGGGGCGCGCCGGTGGTGCGCCCCTCAAACAGGCCGGAGAGCACGCGGGGCTCATCCCCCTCCCTGCGGGGGGTGGACAGGGCGTTTTTCCCCGGGGCCCGGCGGCTGAGGTCGAACCGAACGGCGTCCAGATCCAGGGCCAGCCCCGGGGGGACGCCCTCAAGCACCACGCCGATGGCCGGGCCGTGGGACTCGCCGAAAATGGAATATTTCATCAGCTTATAACTCCTTGTGGTCGTTTTTGCCGCCGGGGGCCGGGCGGACATAGACCGCCTCCGTGCAGTCGAATTCCCCCGTGGGGCGGAAGCCAAACCGTTCATACAGCCGCACCGCCCGGACGTTCTCCGGCTCTACGGTGAGGTAGATTTCCACGGGCCCGTACACAGCGTACATCTCCTCCAGCACCAGCGGGAGGGCCTGGGCCCCCAGCCCCCTGCCCTGGCAGTCCACGTCGATCATATACCGGCACAGTAGGGGGACGCCCCCCCGCTCCTCCCACCGCCCGAAGAAGGCGAAGCCCACCGCCTTGCCGTCGGAGCAGATCAGGCGGCAGGTCCAGGCGGGATCATAGGCCGCCTGGAGCAGGGAAAAGGCGTTGCTGGTCACCCACCGCTGGTCCAGGGGGTTGAGGCGGGCCTCATCGGTGGTGAGCAGGACGGCCTGCTTCCAGTTGTCCGGGCCGATGGGGGCCAGGGACAGGTCGTAGCGCCGCCGGAGCTTTCCCCCCAGCCGCTCGTATTCCTCCCAGAAATTGGGGTAGGACTTGGCCACGCACTCCGCCCCCGTGATGGTGACGGGCTTTTCGCACCGGGCCGCGGCGATGGCGGCCATCATGGCGATGCGGTGGTCATTGAAGCTGTCCACCTTTACGCCGCCTGCCAGAACGTCCTTTCCCCGGATGGTGAGGGAATCCGGCCCCTCGGTCACATCCCCGCCCAGGGCGTTGAGCACCGCCGTGACGGAGGCCAGCCGGTCGCTCTCCTTCAGGCGCAGCCGGGCGGCGTTGGTGAGCCGGGTTACGCCGCCGCCGGACCGCAGCGCCGCCATGACGGCCAGAGGGGGCGCCAGGTCGGGGCAGTTGGACAGGTCGAAGGAGTCCGCCCACATGAAAAACCGGTCGTAATAGTCGGCCATCACCCGGTCGCCCTGGGCGGAACGGAGGTTCATCCCCTGCACGTCCACATCCCAGAGGTACATGGCGGCGTACCAGAACGCCGCCTGGGACCAGTCCGCCTCCACCTCGGCGTCTGCCGCCCGGTAGGTCTGGTTCCCCCGGGGGTGGTACTGGGGGGGCAGGGACATGGTCACCGGCATCTCCACCCCAAACTGCCCCATGGCCTGGAGGGTCATCTGGATATAGCCCTCGCTCTCCAGGGGGGTGGTGGGGATGATGGCCGACGGGCCGTTCAGCAGGGGCAGGGCGAACAGCAGCCCGGTGAAAAACTGGGAGGACACGTCCCCCGGCAGGCGGTACTCGCCGGGGGTGAGCATCCCGGCCACGGTGAGCTGGCCGTCCTTCTGCTCGTAGAAAATACCCTTTTCGTCGAAGAGGTCAAAGTAGGGCTTCAGCGGCCGCTCCATCAGCCGCCCCCGGCCGGTGAAGATCCCCCCGCCCCGCACCGCCAAAGCGATGGGGATCAGGAAGCGTAAAGTAGAACCGCTTTCCCCGCAGTCCAGGCGGGGATAGGCCATCCGCCGCATGGGGGACATGGCGTTGGCCCCCATGCCCCGCACCGTGACAGCGCTCCCCGCCCAGGAAAACCCCGCGCCCAGCTCCTCCAGGCAGTTGACGGTGGCCACAATGTCCTGGGAGCGGGCCACATTGGTGATCACGCTCTCTCCCTGGGCCAGGGCGGCGGCGATGAGCAGGCGGTGGGCCTGGGACTTGGAGGGCGGCGGCGTAACCGTCCCGGCCAGCCCGCCGGGGGTGATGGTGATATCCATAGAAATACCTCCTTATGGGACGTTGTGGAAGGAATCCAGCAGGCGCAGCAGCTCCTCCTTGGGCAGCTTGTGGGGGACGGCGCGACCGATCCGGTCCAGCAGGATGAGGGTGATGTCCGCCCCGGCCCCCTTTTTGTCCAGGCCGATGGCGGCGGCGTAGTCTGACCTGGAGCAGGAAATCCGGGTGGGCAGGCCCAGGGCGCCCAGCACGCCCTCAATGCGCCCCGGCACGTCCGCCGGAGTGATCCCCAGCCCAATCCCCAGCCTGGCGGCGGCACACATGCCAGCGGCCACCGCCTGGCCGTGGGTCCACTCCACGTAATGGCCCGCCAGCTCGTAGGCGTGGCCCAGGGTGTGGCCGAAGTTCAGGATCATCCGCAGGCCGGTGTCCAGCTCGTCCTCCATGACCACTTTCCGTTTGATATCGCAGCAGGTATACAGGATGTGTTCAATATCCGCCATCAGCGCCTGCCGGGAGGGCCGGGCGGCGAGAAAATGGAAGAAGTCCTCGTCCCAGATGCAGCCGTACTTCACCACCTCCGCCATACCGTCCATGAACACGGGCAGGGGCAGGGTGTCCAGCGTCTCCGGGTCCATGAGCACCAGCTTGGGCTGGCAGAACACCCCGGCCAGGTTCTTGCCCGCCTTCAGGTCAATGGCGGTCTTGCCGCCCACGGAGGAGTCCACCTGGGCCAGCAGCGTGGTGGGGATCTGGACGAAGGGCACCCCCCGCAGGATGGTGGCGGCGGCGAAGCCCGCCAGGTCCCCCACCACGCCGCCCCCCAGGGCGGCGACGCCGTCGGTGCGGGTGAGGCCGAAGTCCATGAAGTCCTCCCAGAGCCGGGCAAGCTGGGAAGGGTTTTTGCTTTTCTCCCCGGCCGGGACAGGGAAAAAGCCGCATTCAAACCCGGCGGCCTCCAGGCTGGCCTTTACCCGGTTGTAGTAGAGGGGCCCTACGTTGGCGTCGCTGACCACGGCCAGCCTGCGGGCTTCCGGCAGGGCGGCCCGCACCCGCTCCCCCGCCTGGGAGAGCAGGCCCCGCTGAATCAAAATGTCGTACTCCCGGCCCGGCAGGGCCACGGTGAGGGTTGTCATGTCAAATGCCCCTTTCTGTCGGGGGCGGGCCTGCCCCGCCCGCCGTTACACCAATTTCTTCCCCATCAGCTCAATGAGCGGATTCAGCTTCCCCATGAGATGCCGGAACTTCTCCGGGGTGAGGGACTGGGCCCCGTCGCACTTGGCGCAGGGGGGATCGTTGTGCACCTCCACCATGAGCCCGTCCGCCCCCACCGCCACGGCCGCCATGGCCAGGGGCTCCACCATCCAGTACATCCCGGCGGCGTGGGAGGGGTCCACCACGATGGGCAGGTGGCTCATCCTGCGGATGGCCGGGATGGCGGACAGGTCCAGGGTGTTGCGGGTGAAGGTCTCAAAGGTGCGCACCCCCCGTTCACACAAAATCACGTTTTCATTGCCCGCAGCCATGATATACTCCGCCGACATGATCCACTCCTCGTAGGTGTTGCTGAGCCCCCGCTTGAGCAGCACAGGCTTGGACAGCCTGCCCACCTCCTTCAAAAGGTCGAAGTTCTGCATGTTCCGGGCGCCG
>CAPOAR010000021.1:18871-38509 GCA_948670295.1 uncultured Oscillospiraceae bacterium
CAAACAGCCCGCAGTACCGGGGGGCCATGATCTCGGACACGATGGGCAGGCCGGTGGCGGCCTTGGCCTCCAGCAGCAGCTCCAGCGCGTCGGTGCCCATGCCCTGGAAGGAGTAGGGGGAGGTGCGGGGCTTGAACGCGCCCCCCCGCAGCAGGGCGGCCCCCGCCTGCTTCACATCCCGGGCCACCTCCACGATCTGCCCCTCGCTCTCCACCGAGCAGGGGCCGGCGATGACGGTGAACCGGCCCGCGCCGCCGATGGGCACGCCGGACACGTCCGCCACCGTGTCCTCCGGGTGGAACTTGCGGTTCGCCTTTTTGTAGGGCTCCTGCACCCGCATGACCCGCTCCACATCGTCGTTCATGGTGAGCTTGTCCATGTCGATATGGGCGGTGTCCCCCACCAGCCCCAGGATGGAGCAGCCCACGCCGTTGGTGATCCCCACGGCCACGCCATGCTCCCGCTCCAGCTGGCTCACGAGGGCCTGGATGCGCTCGGGGCCAACGCCGTGCTTCATCACAATTACCATAGTAAAAAACTCCTTTTCCTCAAAAGATAAAAGCCCATGGTCCGCCGGTACGCGGTCCATGAGCTCCCCAAAAGATGCAAGTTCAGGCGGGGCCTGCCGCCCCTCGCTCACACAGCCCGCTGCTCCACGCCAAAACAGCCGGACACGCTAAATCGGGTCCGGCCAAGGGCAGCGGTGAAGCTGTGGGCGTTGGAAGGGGTCATTGGGAGTACCTCGCTTTTTGAGTTGGGGACATTATATACTTTAACCAGATAAAATGCAAGAGCTATTTTTGCCGGGGCGGCGCACAGGCTTTTCCAGGGCCCCTTTTTCTTGACAGCGGCGGGCAAGGGGGCTAAAATGGGAACCAGAAACCGCAAGGAGGCCGAGCCATGAGCCATACCGTTGAAATTTTATCCGTGGGCACCGAGCTGCTGCTGGGCTCCATCGTCAACTCCGACGCCCAGGCCCTCAGCCGGGAGCTGTCCTGCCTGGGGCTGAACGTGCTGTACCACTCGGTGGTGGGGGACAACCCGGGGCGTCTGCGCGCGGCGGTGGAGCTGGCCCGGAGCCGGGCGGATGTGATCGTCACCACCGGCGGGCTGGGCCCCACCTGCGACGACCTGACCAAGCAGACCCTGGCCGGGTGCTTTGGGCGGGAGCTGGTGTTCCATTCCGAGTGCGCCCAGGCGATCAGGGATTTTTTCGCCCGGATGGGCAGGGAGATGACGGAAAACAACCTACAGCAGGCGTACCTCCCTGCGGGCTGCCACATCCTGGACAACGCCTGGGGCACCGCCCCCGGCTGCGCCTTTGAGGCGGAGGGGACCTATGTGGTCATGCTCCCCGGCCCGCCCCGGGAGTGCCTGCCCATGTTCCGGGAGCGGGCGCTGCCCTGGCTGGCGCGGCTGAGCGAGGGGGTCATCCGCTCCCGCACCCTGCGGGTGTTCGGCATGGGGGAGTCGGCTGTGGAGGCCCTGCTGCGTGAGCGGATGAACGCCCTGGCAAATCCCACCCTGGCCCCATACGCCAAGGAGGGGGAGGTGGAGCTGCGCATCACCGCCAAGGCGGACACGCCGGAGCAGGCGGACGCCCTCATCGCCCCGGTAGAGGCGGAAGTGCGCGGGCTGCTGGGGGAGCTTGTCTACGGCGCGGACGTGTCGGGGCTGCCCCAGGTGGTGCTGGAGGCGGCCCGGGAGCGGGGCCTCACCCTGGGGACGGCGGAGAGCTGCACCGGGGGCCTCATCGCCAAGCTCATCACCGACGTGCCCGGCGCCGCGTCGGTGTTCAAGGGGGGCGTGGTGAGCTACCACTGCGAGGTAAAGGCGGGGATGCTGGGGGTGTCCCAGCAGCTGCTGGACCAGCGGGGCGCGGTGTGCGCCGAGGTGGCGCAGCAGATGGCCTTGGGCGCCCGGCAGGCGCTGGGGTGCGATCTGGCGGTGTCCGTCACCGGGGTGGCGGGGCCCGACCCGGACGATTGGGGCAACCCGGTGGGGCTGGTATACGCGGCCCTGGCGGCCCCCGACGGCTGCCAGGTGAAGCAGCTGCATCTGGCGGGCACGGGAGCGCGGCGGGACCGCATCCGCACCCTGGCCGCCAACCACGCGCTGGACATGGCAAGACGGTGGTTAGAGAAGCGCTGAGCCGTTGCGAGCAGCGGGCTAAGCCCGCAGCGCAGCAAAAACCGCACGGGGCCGCAGGCCCCAGAGGATTTTTGCGCAGTCGGAGGGCTTAGAACCGCGTGGCGAGCAGGCGAAGCGTGACAATCAAGAAGCGCTGAGCCGTCGCGAGCAGCGGGCTAAGCCCGCAGCGCAGCAAAAACCGCACGGGGCCGCAGGCCCGAGCGGGTTTTCCCGAAGTCGGAGGGCTTAGTCCCCGTCGCGGAGGGCGCGAAGCGTGACAATCAAGAAGCGCTGAGCGCCCGGGAGCAGCGGACTAAGCCGCGAGCAGCGGCCAAGGAGGTCGGCGGAATGAAATACTGGAAAAAAATCACATCAAAGATGCTGGCCCTGGGCGCCCTTGCGCTGGCGGCGGCCCTGGTCCTCTCCGCCTCCGCCTCCACGGGGAACGTGAACCTGATGGCGGTAAACGAGCGGGTGCTGCTGGACCTCACGGCGGACAATATGCCCCGCACGGTGGGGGGTGTGCTGTACGTGCCCTACACCATGCTGTCCTATCAGGCCACCGGCATCGACCTGGGGGTAAACGCCATGTACAGCACCACCAAGCGCACGCTGCTGGTCACCGACGGGGAGCTGGGGGTGGTGTTCGACACCCGGGCCAACACCGCCCAGGATCTGTCCGGCATAACGGTGCCCGCCCAGGCCATGGTGCGCAACGGCACAGTCTTTGTGCCCATCGACTGGCTGTGCGAGTATTTCGGCACCATCCGGTGCACCCGCACCCGCACCCGGTACGGCACGCTGATCCGGCTGACCAGCAGCTCCGCCATCCTCAGCGACCGGGCCTTTCTGAGCGCGGCGGACAATCTGCTGGCGGACAGCCTGAACCGCTACCTGGAGTCGGGCGGCAGCGGGGAGGGCGAGAGCCCCGCCCCCCCCGATTCCGGCTCGGCGTCCGAGCCGCCCAGCGGCGGGGAGCTGTATCTGGCCCTGCGCTGGGGGGACGACGGGGAGGAGTGCGTCCGGCTGGCGGAGGGACGCGGGCTGCGGGCGCTGTTCCTGTTCACCCCGGAGCAGCTGCGGGAGCAGGACGACCTGGTGCGCCGGCTGGTGGGCGCGGGCCACACCATAGGGCTGTCCCTGGAGGGGGAGGATGTGGAGGCCTGCCTGGACCAGGCGCAGGAGGGGCGCGGACTGCTGGCGGCCATCGCCCGCTGCCCCGCGCTGGTGGCCGGGGCCCCCAATCTGGACCGGGAGGGCCGGGATGCGCTGGCCCAGGACGGCTTCGCGGTGTGGCGGCCCACCCTGAAGGGGACGGACTACTCCACCGGCGCGGCCCTGGCCCGGAAGCTGGACCCCCAGCAGGTGAACTATGTGGAGATTGGCTGCGGCAGCGGGGGCGCCAGGTTCCTGCGCGCGGCGCTGGACGCCATGGAGGAGGAGAACTGCCAGATCTACCAGGCCACGGCCCCCGCCTTGGCATAAACAAAAGCCCATCCCTCCCGGGATGGGCTTTTGTCATAGGGTCATGGTATGCCGGCAATTTTCAAACAGCACCTATCCTCTCGCTGCTATCATGCTGTTCAAAACACGGTACTCCTCGTCGGACAGGTTGTTGACTATCCGATATTCCGCTGCGTCATCGCCTGTCCCCATTGCGTAAATCACGCTGGTCTGATCCAGCCATATGGAGAACGGGTATCCAATATTTTCTTCTTTGGGCCGTATCATCATAACCGCGTCCGGCGGCATATTCGGTACGGCGGAGTCATCCAGGGATTTTCCAGTCAGCAGGGCAAACAGGATGCGGTTTACAGTCCGCCTGTCCGAAATGGGCTTGGAGTTGGTATAATCAACCGCCCCTGCTTCCACGGGAAAACCAATGGTGATGCTGACATCTGCTTCATTCCATTTTATGAACAGCACAATGAGCACTGCGGCTGCGGCCAGCAGGGCGAGGAATATGCAGCATTTTTTGAAATCAGGTTTCATAGCCCGCTCCTTCGGCATAGTGCCATCGGGGTTCGCGGCGCCAGTCAGTTTGGCGCCGCCTCAATCCTGTACCCAGTCATGTGCATATCATACCATAAATTAGAAATTCTGTCAATCAATTTTGGCTGATTTTACAGGTCCAGAATCACCCGCTCTATGCTGCTTACCGCCTCCTCCACCAGGCCGTCCACATCCAGCGCCTTCTCCGCCTCCTCCAGCTCCTCCGGCTTCGGCTTGGTCCGGGGGTGCTTGGGGGTGAACACGGTGCAGCAGTCCTCATAGGGCAGGATGGAGGTCTCAAAGGTGCCGATCCGCCGGGATATGCGGACGATCTCCTCCTTGTCCATCCCCACCAGGGGGCGCAGCACCGGCACGGTGCACACCGCGTCGGTGCACACCATGGCCTCCAGGGTCTGGCTGGCCACCTGGCCCACCGACTCCCCCGTGACCAGGGCCTGGATGCCGTTCTTCTGGGCCACCCGGCAGGCGATGCGCATCATGAAGCGGCGCATGAGGATGGTGAACAGCTCCTCGGGGCAGGCGCGGCGCAGCTCCTCCTGGATTTTGGTGAAGGGCACCACATGGACGCACTGCTTGCCCGTGTAGGGCACCAGCAGCCGGGCCAGCTCCAGCACCTTCTCCTTGGCCTCGGGGGAGGTGTAGGGGTAGGAGTAGTAGTGGATCATGTCCACAATGATCCCCCGCTTGGCGGCCATCCAGGAGGCCACGGGGGAGTCGATGCCCCCGGACAGCAGGGACAGCGCCCGGCCCCCCATGCCCACGGGCAGCCCCCCCGCCCCCGGCTCCGGGTCGGCGTGGAGGTAGGCGTCAAAGTCCCGCACCTCCACATGAACCGTCAGCTCCGGGTGGTGCATGTCTGCCGCCAAGTGGGGGAAGCGGTCGTGGAGCTCGCCGCCCACATACTGGGACAGCTGGATGGAGGTCATGGGGAAGCTCTTGTCCGCCCGCTTGCTCTCCACCTTGAAGGACCTGGCGGAGCTCAGCTTGTCCCCCAGGTAGTCCACGGCGCACTGCACAATGGCGTCCCTGTCCTTGGGGCAGGCCCGGGCCCGGCACACCCCCACCGCCCCGAACAGCTTGCCCATGGCGGTCCAGGCGCCCTCGAAGTCGCAGGCATCGTCCAGCGGCTCCACATAGGTGGCGGACTGGCGGGTGTAGACCTTGAAGGAGCCGTATTTCTTCAGCCTCCGCTTGGCGTTGCCCATCATTTTCTCCTCAAAGCCCCGGCGGTTGAGGCCCTTGAGCACCATCTCTCCCTGCTTGAGCAGGATGATCTCTTTCATACGCGTCCCTTGCTTTCTACATCGGATGTCCCCCTATTTTACAGGGACGGCGGGGCTGTGTCAAGGGCGGGCCCGCCCCCGCCCGGGCGGGTCGTGTGCGCGGACAGATTTTCCTTGCCCCCTGCCCCGGATTGTGTTAAAATCTGGGGAGAGAACGCATACACCGGCGAGAGGGGGAGGGGGCCGCACGCGGGAGCCGCGGCCCTGCAATTTTATGTCTATTGGGATTGGATTTGACAACCAGCGCTATGTGGAAACCCAGTCCGCCCACATCCGGGAGCGCATCGGCCAATTCGGCGGAAAGCTGTACCTGGAGTTCGGCGGAAAGCTGTTTGACGACTACCACGCGGCCCGGGTGCTGCCCGGCTTCGCCCCGGACAGCAAGATCCGTATGCTGCTGGCGCTGCGGGACAGCGTGGAGGTGGTGGTGGTCATCAACGCCGCCGCCATCGAGCAGAACAAGGTCCGGGGGGATCTGGGCATCACCTACGACGAGGACGTGCTGCGCCTCATCGACACCTTCCGGGGGGAGGGGCTGCACGTGGGCAGCGTCACCATCACCCAGTACGCCGGGCAGCCGGCGGCGGACGCCTTCAAGCGCCGCTTGGAGGGCTTCGGGGTGCGGGTATACCTCCACTATCCTATTCCCGGGTATCCCCACGATGTCAGGCGCATCGTGTCGGAGGACGGCTTCGGCAAAAACGACTACATCGAGACCACAAAGCCCCTGGTGGTGGTCACCGCCCCCGGCCCCGGGTCCGGGAAGATGGCCACCTGCCTGTCCCAGCTCTACCACCACCATATCCGGGGGGTGCGGGCGGGGTACGCCAAATTCGAGACCTTCCCCATCTGGAACCTGCCCCTGAACCACCCGGTCAACCTGGCCTACGAGGCGGCCACCGCCGACCTGAACGACGTGAATATGATCGACCCCTTCCACCTCCAGGCCTACGGGGAGACCACGGTGAACTACAACCGGGACGTGGAGGTATTTCCCGTCCTCCAGGCCATGTTCGGGGAGATCATGGGGGAGAGCCCCTACAAGTCCCCCACCGACATGGGGGTGAACATGGTGGGGCACTGCATCGTGGAGGACGGGGCGGTGTGCGCCGCCGCCAAGCAGGAAATCGTCCGGCGCTATTACGCCGCGCTGTGCGACCGCCGCCGGGGACAGGGCAGCGACGAGACCGTCTACAAGCTGGAGCTGCTGATGAAGCAGGCCCAGGCGGGCCCGGAGCTGCGCCCCGTCATCCGCGCCGCCGAGGACAAGGCGGAAGAGCGGGGGGAGCCCGCCGCCGCCATCCAGCTGCCCGACGGGCGGGTGGCGGTGGGCAAGACCTCGGAGCTGATGGGGGCCGCCGCCGCCGCGTTGCTCAACGCCCTCAAGGCGCTCTCCGGCATCCACCGCAAGACCCACCTCATCTCCCGGGAGGCTATCGAGCCCATCCAGGCCTTGAAGGTGGGCCACCTGGGCAGCCGCAACCCCCGGCTGCACAGCGACGAGGCGCTCATCGCCCTGGCCATCTCCACCGCCACTGTCCCCCTGGCCGCCCAGGCGCTGGACAGCCTGGATAAGCTGCGCGACTGCGAGGCTCACTCCTCCGTCATCCTCACCGCCGCCGACAGCGGGACCTATTCCAGGCTGGGCCTGCGCCTGACATGCACCCCCCGCTACCAGGGCAGCCAGCTCTATCACAAATAGGGACGTTTCACGTGAAACGTCAGTTCGTTTTCTTTCAGGAAGAAAGGGCTTGCAATTGGGCGCGGGCTGTGGTATTATATCTGATACCTGTTGTGCGGGATCTGCCCGCTTTTACCAAGCCATTACCGAAAGGATTTGAGACAAATGACCACTCCCCAGCTCATCGTGTCCATCATTTACTTCATCGTGTCCCTGGCCCTGGTGGCCATCGTCATGCTCCAGTCCGGCAAGAGCGCCGGCCTGTCCGGGGCCATCGCCGGCGGGGCCGACACCTTCCTGTCCAAGAACAAGGCCAAGTCCGCCGACGCCCGGCTGGCCAAGATGACCAAATGGGTGGCCATCGTGTTCATGGTCCTCACCCTGGCCTTGTGCCTGCTGTCCCTGACCTGAGCCGTCATTTAAAAAGCTCCCCTGCCCAGTGGGCAGGGGAGCTTTTTTTACGCCCTCAAATGCTCAGGCGGCCGGTATTGCAGCGCCTCCGCCAGGTGCTGGGCCGCGATGTCCCCCGCCCCGTCCAGGTCGGCGATGGTGCGGGCCACCCGCAGGATGCGGTCATACCCCCGGGCGGTGAGGCCCAGCCGGTCATAGGCCCCCCGGATGAGCCGCTGGCACTCCCCGTCCAGCTTGCAGTGCTCCCGCAGCTCCCTAGGCCCCATCTGGGCGTTGCAGGCGGGGCCGTCCGGGCCGTAGCGGGCGGTCTGGACGGCGCGGGCGGCGTTGACCCGCTGCCGGATGGCGGCGGAGGGCTCCGCCGGGGCGGACGCCCCGGAAAGCTCGTCGTAGTCCAGGGAGGGCACGTCCACGCAGATGTCGATGCGGTCCAGCATGGGCCCCGACAGCCGGGACAGGTACCGCCGCACCGACTGCTCCGTGCAGGCGCACCGCCCGGAGGGGTGGCCGTACCAGCCGCACCTGCACGGGTTCATGGCGCACACCAGCATGAACCGGCTGGGGTAGGTCACAGAGCCGGACACCCGTGAGATCTGGGTCTGCCCGTCCTCCAGGGGCTGGCGGAGCACCTCCAGCACGTCGGCGTGGAACTCGGGCAGCTCGTCCAGGAACAAAACCCCGTTGTGGGCCAGGGAGATCTCCCCCGGCCGGGGGCTGGAGCCGCCCCCGGTCATCCCGGCGGCGGAGATGGTGTGGTGGGGCGCGCGGAAGGGACGGCGGCGCACCATGGGGCGCTCCTTGGAGGTGAGGCCCATGACGGAGTAAATTTCCGTGCAGGCCAGGGCCTCCCCCCTGGTCATGTCGGGGAGTATGGAAGGCAGGCGCTTGGCCATCATGGACTTACCCGAGCCGGGGCAGCCCGACATGAGGACATGGTGCCCCCCGGCGGCGGCCACCTCCAAGGCCCGCTTGGCGTGCTCCTGGCCCTTCACCTCGGCGAAATCCGGCCCCTGGAGGGGGGGCAGCTCATCCCGCCAGGCCGGGGCGGGCGGGATGGGGCGTTCCCCGGCCAGATGGCGGGCCAGCTCGTCCACCGTATGGACGGGAAAGACCTCCAGGCCGTCCGCCAGGGTGGCCTCGGGGGCGTTGTCGGCGGGGAGGAACAGCCGCCGCACACCGGCGCGCCGCGCCGCCAGCGCCATGGGCAGCACCCCGGACACCGGGCGCAGCCGCCCGTCCAGGGACAGCTCGCCCAGGAAGGCGGAGTCCCGCTCGCGCTTCAGGGAGAGCTGCCCCCCGGCGCACAGGATGCCCACCAGAATGGGCAGGTCGTATACCGTGCCCCCCTTGCGCCGGTCCGCAGGGGCCAGGTTCACCGTGATGCGGGAAACGGGGAAGTCAAAGCCGCTGGATTTGACCGCCGCGCGCACCCGCTCCCGGGCCTCCCTCACGGCGGCGTCGGGCAGGCCCACCACGTCGAAGGCGGGCAGCCCGCCGGACAGGGCGCACTCGGCGGCGACTGGATAGCCCGCCACCCCGGCCAGCCCCAGCGAAGTCACGCTGCATACCATGGGCAGACACCTCTTTTCGTCAGCTTTTCCAATACTTTACCATGATTTTCCCCGCTGCGCAAGACCCGCCCCGCCCGCCGGACTGGAAGGCGCTGGAAAGGCAGGGCATCCAGAAAGTTTACTGAAAAATTGAGCTTTTCCAATTGCAAAATCGGGATGGATGTGATAGACTATTCACCGCGAAACGGAACGAACCGAATAGGTGAACGTTCTCATATGAAAAGGAGGAAAACGCCTATGGCACGCAAGTTCAAAACTATGGACGGCAATACCGCCGCCGCCCACGTGTCCTACGCCTTTACCGAGGTGGCCGGCATCTATCCCATCACGCCGTCCAGCCCCATGGCGGACAACGTGGACCAGTGGGCCGCCGCCGGGAGGAAGAATATCTTCGGCCAGCCCGTCAAGGTCATCGAGATGCAGTCCGAGGCCGGCGCGGCCGGCACCGTCCACGGCTCCCTGGCCGCCGGCGCCCTGACCACCACCTACACCGCCTCCCAGGGCCTGCTGCTGATGATCCCCAACATGTACAAGATCTCCGGCGAGCTGCTCCCCGGCGTGTTCCACGTGTCTGCCCGCACCGTGGCCAGCCACGCGCTGAACATCTTCGGCGACCACTCCGATGTTATGGCCTGCCGCCAGACCGGCTTCGCCATGCTGGCCGAGGGCAATGTGCAGGAGGTCATGGACCTGGCCGCCGTGGCCCACCTGGCCGCCATTGAGGGCCGCGTGCCCTTCCTGAACTTCTTCGACGGCTTCCGTACCTCCCATGAGATCCAGAAGGTCGCCATCTGGGATTACGATGACCTGGCCGAGATGGTGGACTGGAAGGCCGTTGAGGACTTCCGCGCCCGCGCCCTCAACCCCGAGCGCCCCGTGATGCGCGGCTCCCACGAGAACGGCGATATCTTCTTCCAGCACCGCGAGGCCTGCAACAAGTACTACGACGCCATCCCCGAGATCGTCGAGGGCTACATGGGCAAGATCAACGCCAAGCTGGGCACCAACTACCAGCTGTTCAACTACTACGGCGCGCCCGACGCTGACCGGGTGATCATCGCCATGGGCTCCATCTGCGACGTGGCCGAGGAGGTCATCGACTACCTCAATGCCCACGGCGAGAAGGTGGGCCTCATCAAGGTGCGGCTGTACCGCCCCTTCCGGGCCGACAAGCTGCTCTCCGCCATCCCCGCCACCTGCAAGCACATCGCCGTGCTGGACCGCACCAAGGAGCCCGGCGCCCAGGGCGAGCCCCTGTACCTGGACGTGGTCACCGCCCTGGCCAACGCGGGCCGCACCGACATCTCCGTCATCGGCGGCCGCTACGGCCTGGGCTCCAAGGACACCCCGCCCGCCAGCGTGTTCGCCGTCTATGAGGAGCTGACCCGTACCGCCCCCAAGCGCCAGTTCACCATCGGCATCGTGGACGACGTGACCAACATGTCCTTGGAGGAGAAGCCCTCCCCCAACACCGCGGCCGAGGGCACCATCGAGGTGAAGTTCTGGGGCCTGGGCGGCGACGGCACCGTGGGCGCCAACAAGAATTCCATCAAGATCATCGGCGACCACACCGACAAGTACGTCCAGGCGTACTTCCAGTACGACTCCAAGAAGACCGGCGGCGTGACCATCAGCCACCTGCGCTTCGGCGACCAGCCCATCCGCGCCCCCTACTATATCAACAAGGCCGACTTTGTGGCCTGCCACGTGCCCGCCTACATCGTCAAGGGCTTCCCCATGGTCCGGGACGTGAAGGACGGCGGCACCTTCCTCATCAACTGCCAGTGGTCCGACGAGGAGCTTGACAAGCACATGCCCGCCGTGGCCAAGCGGTACATTGCCGAGCATAACATCCAGGTCTACACCATCAACGCCATCGACCTGGCCATCGAGATCGGCATGGGCAAGCGCACCAACACCATTCTCCAGTCCGCCTTCTTCAAGCTGGCCAAGGTCATGCCCGAGGAGGAGGCCATCGGCTACATGAAGGACGCCGCCACCCACTCCTACCTGAAGAAGGGCCAGGACATTGTGGACATGAACCACAAGGCCATCGACATCGGCGCCACCGCGTTCAAGAAGTTCGAGGTGCCCGCCTCCTGGGCCACCGCGCAGGACGAGAGCAAGAGCGGCAGCCTGGAGGGCCGCGCCGAGCTGGTGGAGCAGGTGAAGGACGTGATGGAGCCCATCAACCGCATGGACGGCGACAGCCTGCCCGTGTCCGCCTTTGCCAACTACGTGGACGGCACCTTCCAGCAGGGCGCCTCCGCCTATGAGAAGCGCGGCGTGGCCGTGTCCGTCCCCGCCTGGAATCCCGACACCTGCGTGCAGTGCAATATGTGCTCCTACGTGTGCCCCCACGCCACCATCCGTCCCTTCGCCCTCACCGAGGAGGAGGCTAAGGCGGCCCCCGAGTGTGCCCAGATCGTGGACGTGAAGGCCGGCAAGGGCAAGGGCGTGTATAAGTACTCCCTGGCCGTGTCCGCCATGGACTGCATGGGCTGCTCCGTCTGTGTGGGCGTGTGCCCCACCAAGTCCCTGTCCATGTCCCCGCTGGAGAAGGAGGCCGTGCGCCAGCCCGCCTTCGACTACATGGTGGCCAAGGTGGCCCCCAAGGCCGACATGGAGGGCAATACCTCCGTCAAGGACAGCCAGTTCAAGCAGCCCCTGCTGGAGTTCTCCGGCTCCTGCGCCGGCTGTGCCGAGACCGCCTATGCCCGCCTGGTTACCCAGGTTTGCGGCGAGCGGATGTACGTGTCCAACGCCACCGGCTGCTCCTCCATCTGGGGCGGTCCCGCCGCCACCTCCCCCTATACCGTCAACAAAGAGGGCAAGGGCGTGGCCTGGGCCAACTCCCTGTTCGAGGACAACGCCGAGCACGGCCTGGGCCTGCACCTGGGCCAGAAGGCCATCCGCAGCGCCCTGGCCGACAAGACCCGCGCCCTGCTGGCTATCGACTGGACCTACGCCCCCCTCAAGGAGGCCGCCCAGAAGTGGCTGGACACCATGGACGACGGCGAGGCCAACCAGGAGGCCACCAAGGCCTATATCGCCGCCCTGGAAGAGGGGCTGAACACGGTGGACGACTGTGTGGCGTTTACCAGCAGCCCTGCCGCAAAGGATGTCTTTGGCGACAAGGCCGCCGAGATGGCCGCTCACGCCCAGGCCCTGAAAGACGCTGGCGAGAAGTACTGCGACTGCGACGCCTGCAAGCTGATCCAGGAGATCCTGGCCCAGAAGGAGTACCTGAACAAGAAGTCCGTGTGGATCTTCGGCGGCGACGGCTGGGCCTACGACATCGGTTACGGCGGCCTGGACCACGTGCTGGCCTCCGGCGAGGACGTGAACATCTTCGTGTTCGACACCGAGGTGTACTCCAACACCGGCGGTCAGGCGTCCAAGTCCTCCAACATCGGCCAGGTGGCGCAGTTTGCCGCCGCCGGTAAGGCCATCAGTAAGAAGTCCCTGGCGGAGATCGTCATGCAGTACGGCTATGTCTACGTGGCCCAGGTGGCCATGGGCGCCAACCCCAACCAGACGCTCCAGGCCATCCGGGAGGCCGAGGCCTATCACGGCCCGTCCCTGGTCATCGGCTACAGCCCCTGCGAGATGCACTCCATCAAGGGCGGCATGGCCAACTGCCAGAGCGAGATGAAGAAGGCCGTGGCCTGCGGCTACTGGAACCTGTTCCGTTATAACCCCGCCCTGCGTGCCGAGGGCAAGAATCCGTTCACCCTGGATTCCAAGGCGCCCGCAGGCGGCTATCAGGAGTTCCTGAAGAACGAGGCCCGCTACTCCTCCCTGACCCGGGCCTTCCCGGAGCGCGCCGAAAAGCTCTTCAAGGAGAACGAGGAGGCTGCCATGGCCCGGTGGGAGCACCTGCAAAAGCTCATCGAGCTGTATCAGTAATTCCAAGCACAGCATCCAGCCGCCCCCCTCAGATGAGGGGGGCGGCTTTTCCGCTCCTACTTATGTGCGGCGAAGTATTCCGCCACCACTGCCCGCTCCGAAAAGGGGCGGCGGACGCCCCTTTCCTCAATGTACTCCTCATGGCCCTTGCCCAGCAGGGCCACAACGTCTCCCGGCCCAGCCAGCTCCAGCGCCCGGAATATGGCGGCGCGGCGGTCCAGCACGGTCTCGTGGGGGAAGCGGCCCAAGGCGGCGGAGATGTGGGCGCAGATATCCTCGGGCCGTTCGGAACGGGGGTTGTCGGTGGTGACCACGGCGCAGTCCGCCCAGCGGACGGCGGAACGGGCCATATCCGTCCGGCGCAGCCTGGGACGGTCTCCCCCCGCGCCGAACACGGCAATGACGCGCCTTGGGTGGTGGGCGCGCAGGGCGGACAGCACCGCGTCAAAGCTGGCGCCGTTGTGGGCGTAGTCGATGACCACTTCAAAGGGTGCGGGGACGCGCAGGCGCTGGGCACGCCCCGGCACCGTGACGTGGGCCAGCCCTGCCCGCACCGCGCCGTCGTTCAGGCCCAGGGCCCGGGCCAGGGCCACGGCGGCCAGGGCATCCGCCCCGTTAAAGTCCCCGGGCAGGGGGATGTGGTAACGGGGCGCGCCCGCCACGGTGAGCCGGACGGACAGGGAACGCTCCGGGTCGGGCTCCACGGCCAAGGCGCGGATATCAGCCCCCGGGCGGAAGCCGAAGGTAACAGCGGGGGCGCTTGGGGGGAGCTGGGCCGCCATGGCGGGCCAGGCGGGATCGTCCCCATTGCCCACGGCCCGGCGGCACTGGCGGAAGAGGGCGGCCTTGCAGTCCCGGTACTCGTCAAAGCCGGCGTGCTCCCCGGGGCCGATGTGATCCGGGGACAGGTTGAGAAATACCCCGGCAGCAAAGTTGAGGCCGTGGAGACGGCGCAGCTTCATGGCCTGGGAGGACGCCTCCAGCACCACATAGGCGCACCCGGCGTCCGCCATCTGCCGGAGGATGCGGTGCAGTGTGATGGGCTCCGGGGTGGTGTTTGCGGTCGCGCACAGCCGCTCCCGGCCGATGTACGCCCCCAGGGTGCCGATCATGCCGGTCTTGTATCCGGCGGCGGACAGGATATCCCGGATCATATGGGCGGTGGTGGTCTTGCCCTTGGTGCCGGTGACGGCGATGAGGGAAAGGCCGTCGGCGGGGCGGCCGTAAAATTCCGCCGCCAGCAGAGCCAGGGCGGTCCGCGGGTCGTCCACCGGGGCGCCCGGAACACCGGCGGGCAGGGGCGGGGCGCACACCACGGCGGCCGCGCCCCGGTACAGGGCCTCGGGGATATGGGCGCGGCCGTCGGCGCGGCAGCCGGGCAGGGCGGCGAACAGCGCGCCGGGGATCACCTCCCGGGAGTCGCAGGTGAGGGCGGTGATCTCCGCCTCCTGGGAGCA
The DNA here is from genome assembly GCA_948670295.1 of uncultured Oscillospiraceae bacterium. GTDB lineage: Bacteria > Bacillota > Clostridia > Oscillospirales > Oscillospiraceae > Enterenecus. The sequence goes on from CAPOAR010000021.1 coordinate 33,327, forward strand.
TTGGACACCCAGGACGGAAAGCAGCTTGGACAGCTTCATGGGGAAACCTCCTGTGGAGTTTTCCCCAATCTATGAATTTGAGCGTAAAAATGTCCCTCCCGTAGAACGGGAGGGACATTTTGCCGTTATTCGTCTGTTTCTGCCCGATGCAGCAGCTCATCCACCGGCAGGCCGTAGAGCCTCCTTTTGATGGGCCCATCTTATCAAAAAGGGGCGGTTGCGTCCACCAAATATGGGGCAATTTTAGGTTGCGGAGCCGTCGTGAGCAGCGCGGATGGATCGAAGCGAGGGGAAAAGCCCAGCCGCCGCGCAGCGGAGGCGGGTTTTGCCCGAGACGGAGGGAAGCCGCGCGTCGCGAGCAGGCGTAGCACGACTACTTTAGGTTGCGGAGCCATCGTGAGCAGCGCGGCCCTTCTTGGCGTCCCACTCCCGCAGAAACGCCTGCACGTACTCCACGTCCGACGGCGTGTCGATATACTCCAGCCCCCGCTTCTGCCGGGTTTCCGCCCCCTTGCCGGTGATGAGCAGGAGGGAGGGCGTCTCGCAGCTGAGCACCGCCTGCCGGATGGCCTCCCCCCGGTTGGGCTCGATGCGGCACTCACAGGCCACGTGGGAGGCGATCTCCCGGCAGATGGACAGGGTGTCCTCCTCGCCGGAGTCCTCCTCGGTGAGCACCACCAGGTCGGAACAGGCCCCGGCCACCTCCCCCAGGTCCCGGCGGCGGTCAAATGCCTTTTTGCCCGGACAGCCAAACACGGCGACAATCCGCCGCCCAGGATACTCCCGCTTAGCGGAGCGGAACAGGGTCTCAAAGCTCATGCGGTTGTGGGCGTAGTCCACAATGGCAGTCACATCCCCCCCGGCGTTGGAATACACCTCCATCCGGCCCGGCACCCGGGCCTTGGCCAGGCCCGCCCGGACGGCCTCCCCGGGAATACCCAGCCCCAGGCATACCGCGATGGCGGCCAGGGCGTTTTCCACATTGAACAGCCCCGGCATGGTCAGGCGGTACTGGCCGCTCAGCGCCCCCGCCTCCGTCTGAAACAGGATGTCGTCACCAAACTTGTGGGCGTCGTGGCCGTATACCGCGGCGGCGGGGTCCCGCTGGGAGAAGGTGAGCACCTCAGGACAGGCCGCCCGGGCGGCGGACAGGGCCTCCCCCCCGTGCCCGCAGTCCAGGTTGACGCAGGACAGCGCCGCCTGGGCGAAGAGCTTCAGCTTGGAGTGGAAGTAGTCGTCAAAATCCGGGTGCTCAATGGGGGAAATGTGGTCGGAGCCGATGTTCAAAAAGGCGGCGGCCGAAAAGGGGACGCCCAGGGTGCGGTGGTATTTCAGCGCCTGGCTGGACACCTCCATCACCAGGTACTCCATGCCGGAGGCGCGGGCGTGGGCGAAATGCCTTTGCAGCTCCAGGGGCTCGGGGGTGGTGAGGTGGGATTCAAAGCGCTCCACCCCGTCCCAGGTATCGATGGACGAGATGACGCCGCAGGTCTTCCCCTCCGGGGCCAGGTACTCGTCCAGGATATACTTCAAATAGTAGGCGGTGGACGACTTGCCCTTAGTGCCGGTCAGGCCGATGATCTTCAAATGCCGGGCCGGGTCGTTGTAGAACTTTGCCGCCAGCGGGGCCATCACCTGCCGCATATCCCGCACCAGGAGGCAGGGGAGGCCCGCCGAAGGATAGGCCGTCTCGCTGACGTAGGCAAAGGCCCCCCGACGGGCGGCGCCGGCCAGATATTCCGGCTTGAAATGGGCCCCCTTACAGAGAAACAGCGTGCCGGGGACTGCCTCCCGGGAGTTGTAGGACACCAGCTCCACCGCGCGGCCCAAATCCAGCCCCTCCGGCACAGGGGCCGCCAGCTGGCCCAGACTGTCCAGCAGGGCGCAGTAGTCCGCCAGGGGAAATACATTCAAACCCATACCATCGACCTCCGTAAATCTATGCCCTCTCCGCTGCCGGGCGGAGGCACGTCCGCCTTCAACCCTGCCGAAGGTGGATGAAAGCTCTTTTGGGGCGCTTTCTACCGCGGAAAGCACCTCAGATGGTGCGCAGGGGATAGCCGCACCGCTCCACCGCCCGCTCCGCCATGACCATCATGGCGTCCAGGTAGAAGGGGGGCAGGGGGTGGTAGGTGGAGAACACCGACAGCTCGGTGCAGGCCAGGATGGCGCAGTCACACCCGGCGCTGCGGATAGCCCTGTCCACCTTGGCAAACTTCTCCCGGCTCCCCTTTTCCCCCTGCTTGATCTCATCGTAGATGATGGACATCACCAGCCTCTGGATGTCCGGGGCCGGGGCCACCGCCTCCAGGCCGAGGGCGGCGCACTCCTTTTGGTACAGCCCCGTCTGAATGGTGCCGTCGGTGCCCAGGATACCGGGCCGCTTTTTGCCCTGCCGGGCCAGCTCCCGGGCGGTTTCCCGGAGCATGTGGATGATGGGCACCCCGATCTCCCCCTGGAGGCGGTCGGCAAAGTAGTGGGAGGTATTGCAGGGGATGGCCAGCACCGTGCAGCCGCAGCCCTCCAGCAGCCGGGCGTCCCCCAGCAGCCGCCGGTACAGCCCCTGCGTATCCCCGGAGAGAATGGCGGCGGTGCGGTCGGGAATGCCGGTGTCGGACAGGATGAGGGCGGGGAGATGGTCCTGGTCCCGGGCGGCGTCGGTGCGGTCGAGCACAAACTGGTAAAATACCTGGGTGGCCTGGGGCCCCATGCCGCCCAAAACCCCTAAACGTTGTTCAGACACTAAGATACGCCTCCTAATCACGGCACTGCGGTATGGAGCCCTTTGCCCCGTCAGTTCTCCTTTGGCTTCACGCAGTACTTGTTGAACCGGACCCAGCAGCCGATGTGGTTCTTCCAGATGCGCCAGATCCGCTTGAGGGTGTAGTCCGGGCGGTACTCCATGGAGTGGTGGTCCGCCCCGGCCTTGAACAGGGCCCGCATCTCGTCGTGATAGCGCCGGGGGATATACCGATAGGCCAGCCGGCGGGGGATCATCCGCCAGATGGAGCGGCTGCTGGTGATGGCGGGGGGCATGTCCCGGCCCTCAATGAGGTCGCCCACCAGGTACTGGGCGATGTTTTGGCCCGAGCCGGTGACGTAGTAATTGCTGCGCCCCTGCCGGGTGTTGATCTCAAAAGCCTTGTACCTGCCGTCCCGGCGGTCAAATTTGATATCGAAGTTGGAAAAGCCCACGTAGCCCAGATCCTCCAGCATCCCGCGGATCTTGTCGCACAGCCCCCGGTCATGCTCGGTGATGATGACGGCGTGGTTGCCGATGCCGTGGGGGGAGTGCTCCTCCAGCAGCACGTGGCCCAGGCACATCAGCTTCACCCTGCCCCGCTGGTCGGAGTAGTTGGTGAGCACCCGCATATAGGTGTCGTCCCCGGGGATGAACTCCTGGAGGATCATCCTGCCCGGATAGCCCGCGGCGTACACCTCATCCAGGGCGGCAAGCAGCTCCTCCCTCGTCCGGCAGATATACACCTTTTTCAGCTCGCTGTGGCCGGTGGCCCAGTAGGCCACGCCGTCGGCGGGCTTGGCCACATAGGGCGCCCCCCAGGGCAGCTCAAAGTCGTGGCCCATATCCCCCGAATAGACAAAGGTGGCCGGGTGGTCGATGCCATACTTGTCGCACAGGGCATAGAACTGCTCCTTGTCGGTGAGCTTGTCCAGCAGCCCGCCGCTGATATAATTACACTTCACGTTGGGCGGAAAGCGGTCCTTCAGGTGGGCGGCCAGCTTCACATAGCTGTCCCCGCAGCCGATGACCAGCACCGTCTTGCCCGAGCATTCCCCGGCCACGTTTTTCACGTTTTGCAGGAATACGTCCGGGTCCTCGTTCTCCAGGCAGGGCCGGTAGTCGATGATGGCGCTGTAGGCACAGGGGAAGGTGGCGGCAAACTTGCCGAAGGCGATGCTCTTCACCCCATACGCCTCGTGGAAGGCCCGGGCCACGCTGTATACATTGATATCGCCGCCGAACAAAAGCGGCTGGAAAGAAATATCAGGCACTTGAAATCAGGCTCCTTTGAGATGATAAACAGGGGAACGGCCTGCCGCCTAGGCGCAGGCCGCGGCCCTCATCCCCCCGCGCGGCGGACGAGGAATACCCCCGGAATTTGGGACAGCTTGTTGATCACGCCGTTCAGCTCCCGCTGGTCCTGGACATAGAGCTCCAGGTTGATGATGGCGTAGCCGTCGGGCTGGCTGCGGGCGGCCAGGGTGTTCAGCTTGGCCTTCTGGGCGGACAGGGCCATGGCCACATCCAGGGCCAGGCCGTCCCGGTCCTTGGCGGAGATCTCCAGGGAGGTGCGGAAGGTGGACTCGCCGGCCTGCGCCCAGGATACCTTCACCCAGCGGCCCTCCTCCTCCGGCTTGCGCCGCGCCGGGTCGGCGTTGGGACAGTCCTTGCGGTGGATGGACACGCCGTAGCCCTTGGTGATGAAGCCCACCACCGGGTCCCCGGGCACGGGGGTGCAGCATTTGGAGAACTTCACCATGCAGTTATCCAGCCCCTCCACGATGATGCCGCTGACGGAGTGGCGGGGCGGCGGGGCGGCGGCTTTGCCGGTGGAGGGGTAGACCGTCTCGCCGGAGGAGACGGCGGCCTGCATGGCCTCGTGCTCCGCCCGCTGCCGCTCCAGCCGGCCCAGGCGGTTCATCTCCTCCCTCATGCGGCCCGCCGCCTTCTGGGCGGACAGCCCGCCGTATCCGATGGCGGCGTACAGCTCGTCCAGCGAGCCGAAGCGCACCCGCTTGAGCAGGGTGTCCAGCAGGTCGGGGCTGGCGGTGATGGCCGCCAGGGTGAGCCCCAGGTGCCTCAGCTCCGACTCGAACATGGCCCGTCCGGTGGCGATGTTCTCCTCCCGGCGCTCCTTCTTGAACCACTGGCGGATCTTGTTGCGGGCCTCGTTGGACTTACAGATTTTCATCCAGTCCCGGCTGGGGCCCCGGGCGGATTTGGAGGTGATGATCTCCACGATATCGCCGTTTTTCAGCGGCGTCTCAAAGGTGACGATGCGCCCGTTCACCCGCGCCCCCGTCATGGAATTGCCCACGGCGGAGTGGATGGAATAGGCGAAGTCGATGGGGGTGGCCCCGGCGGGCAGGCTTTTCACGTCCCCGTTGGGGGTGAACACAAACACCTCATCGGAAAACATATCCACCCGCAGGGTGCGCAC
>CAPOAR010000022.1:0-35651 GCA_948670295.1 uncultured Oscillospiraceae bacterium
GGGCCGGCTGCTGCCGGCCCGCCCTTTTATTAGCGCTGTTACTTGGAAATGTACCGCTCCACAATGGCGCTGAGCTCGTCCCAGTGCTCCTCCATGTCCGCCACCAGCTTGCATTGGGTGCGGGTGCGGTCCAAATTTTGGCCCGGGCGGCTGGTGTGGAAATAGACATCTCCCTCCAGATAGTCGGTGAGGAAGCGTATCCCGCACTCCAGGGTCATCAGCTTGGCCCCCCAGGGCAGGTAGCGGATCTCCGCTTCGGTGAGGGCGTCCCCCGCCTCCGACAGGAAGGCGGCGGTGTAGGTCTCAAACAGCCCTACGTCCAGATTTACCTTGGACAGGTCGGGCTCGTCCTCGGCGCTGTGGTTGGCGCCAAAGCGGATGGAGTCGCCGAAGTCGTTGATGGACAGCCCGGGCATCACCGTGTCAAGGTCGATGACGCATAGGGCCTCCCCCGTTTTTTCGTCCATGAGGACGTTGTTCAGCTTGGTGTCGTTGTGGGTCACCCGCAGGGGGAGCGTCCCCTCCCGCAGGGCGCTGAGGGCGGCGGAGCAGTCCTTTTCCCGGGCCAGCATGAACGCGATGTCCTCCCGGCAGTCCTTGGCACGGCCCAGGGGATCGGCGGCCACGGCGTTTTTCAGGTTTTGCAGGCGGTTTTCCGTGTCATGGAAGCGGGGGATAGTCTCGTGGAGGGTGTGGGCGGGGTAGTCCCGCAGCAGCCGCTGGAAGCGGCCGAAGGCCCGACCGGAGGCGGCGAACAGCTCAGGCGTCTCGGCGGACTGGTAGCATACGGTGCCCTCCACAAAGGGGAAGGCGCGCCACACGCCGCCCGTGCTGTCGGTGACGCTGGCGGCCCCGTCCCGGGTGCGCAGGACGGACAGGGTTTCCCGGGTGGGATCACCGCCCAGCCGCGTGATTTCCCGGCTCAGGTGCTCCGTGACGTTGACGATGTTCTCCATCAGCTTGTCCGGCTCCTTGAAGGCCACGGGGCTGACCCGCTGGAGAATGGACCGGCACACGCTCCCGTCCGGTCTCCGGGCGTCCACCCGGAAAGTGTCGTTGATGTGCCCCTCGCCGAATCGGGAGGTGCTCTCTACCGTCCCGCCGAAGTCGTAGGCGGACAGCGCCTCCTGGAGGACTTGCTCTGCCTGTACCATACTCATTATCGTCTCCTCCTGACTCTGTACGTGATCAGGTCTTGTAGCCGTTGGGATTGGTGGACTGCCATTTGTAAGAGGAGGCGCACATCTCATCAATGCCCAGCTGGGCCTCCCAGCCCAGCTCGTCCCTGGCCTTGGCCGGGTCGGCGTAGCAAACGGCGATGTCGCCGGGGCGGCGGGGTTCGATGACGTAGGGCAGGGTTTTGCCGCAGGCCTTCTCATAGGCGTGGAGCACGTCCAGCACGCTGTATCCCTTGCCGGTGCCCAGATTGCACACAAACAGGCCGCATTTGGTGTCCAGCTTCTTCAGCGCGGCCACATGGCCCTTTGCCAGGTCCACCACATGGATATAGTCCCGCACGCCGGTGCCGTCGGGGGTGGGGTAGTCGTCGCCGAACACGTGGAGCTTCTCCAGCTGGCCCACCGACACCTTGGCGATATAGGGCACCAGGTTGTTAGGGATGCCGTTTGGGTCCTCCCCCATCAGGCCGGACTCGTGGGCGCCGATGGGGTTAAAGTAGCGCAGAAGTGCCACGTTGAGCTGGGGATCGGCGGCGCAGATGTCCATGAGAATTTTTTCCTGGAAGAGCTTGGAGGTGCCGTAGGGATTGGTGGTGCCGCCGGTGGGGAAATCCTCCCGGATGGGGACGGTGGCGGGGTCGCCGTACACCGTGGCGGAGGAGGAGAACACAAAGTTCCTTACCCCGTGACGGCGCATGGCCTGGAGAAGGTACAGGGTGCTGATGAGGTTGTTGGAGTAGTACTCCAGGGGCTTGGACACGCTCTCGCCCACGGCCTTGAGCCCGGCGAAGTGGATCACCGCGTCGATGCCGGGGTGCTGGGCAAACAGGGCCTCCACCTCATCCTCGCGGCACAGCTCCGTTTTGACGAAGGGGACCTTTTTGCCGGTGATCTTCTCCACCCGGACCAGGGCCTCCTCGCAGGAGTTATAAAGGTTGTCCGCCACCACGATCTCATAGCCCGCGTTGAGAAGCTCCACGCAGGTGTGGCTGCCGATGTACCCGGCGCCTCCGCAAACCAGAATAGACATAAGACCACGCGCTCCTTCATCATGTTATATTTGCCCGCCGGGAGGGGATGCCTCCTGGTGATTGCTGATATTATACCCAAACCGAAATCGGATGGGAATGGAATTTCTTGCGTTACATTTATATATTATTGCCGCGATGGGCTCATTTGCTCCCGGCGCGCCGGCGCCTGCGGTACTCCATGGGGCTCATCCCCTCCTGGCGGCGGAAGCATTGGGAGAAGTAGCTCAGGGAGGAAAAGCCCAGGATCTGGGCGATCTGGGACAGGGAGTGGTCGGTCTCGGCCAGGAGGAAGCGGCTCTCCTGGATGCGGCGGGAGATGAGGTAGCTGATGGGCGAGGTGTTGAACTCCTTGCGGAAGGCATGGGAGAGGTAGTATTTATTGATGTGCACCAGCCCGGCCAGCTGTTCCAGGGTGAGGTTTTCCTTGAAATGGTTGTCGATATAGCGCCGGACCAGGCCGCATTCCCGGCTGGACCGGGGCCCGGCGGGCACGGCGTCGGACAGGGCGAAGTCGTCCCTGCGGGCCAGGCGCAGCAAAATGACCTCCAGCAGGTGCTGGCAGATCTCATCGCATCCGGCCCGGGGCTCCCGGGTCTCCTGGATCAGGGTGCGCAGGCTGCTGGATATGGCCTCCTCCGCATACAGGCGGATGAGGACGCAGCCGCTGGCGTCGGCGCTGGTCTCCAGCCCCTCCACCCCCAGCACCACGTATTCCATGGGGCTGCCGTCCTGACTGGTCTCGGTGTGGGGGATGCCCGCGTTGACCACCACAAGGTCGTTGACGGCCACGGGAAAACGGTCCTGGCGGATCTGGAAGTCGCCATGGCCGCCGGTGATGAAAAACAGCTCCCCGCAGGTATGGGAGTGGAGCTGGGAGGTCCACTCCTGGCTGTAACGGGTGTAGGTCACATAGCGCAGCCGGGCCCGGCTGCGGACCGTGCCCTCGTCCAGGGCACGATCCGACTGTGCCAAAATGTACTGATGGGTACTCATGGCGCGCCCCTCCCGTCCGGCACAAGATTGCACAAATGCGCACTGCGGCCGTCAAAACTCATTATAGCTTCTTTTTTTGTTTTGTGCAACTCTCCACAATAAATTTTGGGAGGAATGGAGAAAAATAGCTAAAGTCTGCTTTAAAGGAAAAGAGCGGCGGATGGAATTATGAAATCTGCCAAAAAACCGAGCGGACAGGCAATTCCTCTTTTGACAAAATGCAAAAAGAACAAGAAAGCTAAAAACTGAAGCAACAATCGAATTGTTATATGCTGGCGCAGCGTTTACCTTATAAAGTGTAAGAGGCGGGGAGGCACCCCGCCGCATCCAAGTACATATTTGGAAATGGAGGAACTGAAATGAAAAAGATCCTGAGCGTTCTCTTGGCTGCCGTCATGGTGCTGGGCCTGCTGGCCGGCTGCGCCGACAAGCCCGTCGAGACGAACAATCCCCCCGCGAGCAATCCCCCTGCCTCCCAGCCTGCCGACGATAGCAGCGAGCCCGCCGGCAAGCAGTACGACGGCGTGGAGCTGACCATGTGGTCCATGTGGTCCTCCGGCGAGCCCCAGGCCAACGTGATTGAGGCCGCCAAGGCCGCCTTCGAGGAGCAGACCGGCGCCAAGATCACCATTGAGTTCAAGGGCCGCGACGTGAACAAGGTGCTGGCCGCTTCCCTGGAGGCCCAGGATAACATCGACATCATCGAGGACGACTACAAGCGCATCGGCACTGTCTACAACAAGTTCACCTACGACCTGACCGAGATGGCCAAGGCTGCCAACTACGACAGCTTCAGCTACAAGTGCTTCAACGACCAGTCCATCGCTTGGGCCGGTTATCTGAACGCCATTACCGAGCAGCCCAACATCGGCGGTATCTTCTATGACAAGGACGCGTTTGAGAATGCCGGCATCACCGCTGAGCCCAAGACCTGGGCCGAGTTCCTGGATGCCTGCCAGAAGCTGAAGGACGCGGGCGTCGGCCCCCTGGCCCAGGACTCCGCCTACTGCGATTTCGCTTTCTATCATACCCTGGTCCGCTACCTGGGCGAAGCCAAGATTGAGGAGCTGACCATGAACGGCGGCTGGAGCGGCACCGCCGCCGAGCAGGCCGCTCAGGACATCATCGACCTGCGCAACGCCGGCTATCTGGCGGATGGCGCGCCCGACGAGTTCCCCTCCAGCCAGAACAAGATCGGCTTCGGCCAGGCCGCCATGGTCATCTGCGCCGACTATGTCACCGCCGAGGTGAACGGCAACACCGGTACTCAGGTTAACTGGGGCCTGTTCAACTACCCCGCTGTGGACGGCGGCGCGGACAACGGCGCGGCGTATATGGGCGCCAACTCCCTGGCCATCACCAGCTACAGCAAGAACCCGCAGGCCGCTTTTGACTTCATCCTGTTCCTGACCACCGGCGAGTATGGCCAGAAGCTGGCCGACGAGGCTCACCAGATCCCCGCCGACAGCCGCAACACCGCTCCCGCCGATTTGAACGGCACCATCGAGACCCTCCAGGCTGCCGTGTCTCCCATGACCTGGTGTGCCAGCCTGTCCGTCAACGCGGATCTGAAGGACACCATCAAGTCCATGTGCACCGAGCTGTTTGAGGGCAAGTACGCCGACGGCGCCGCTTTCTGCGCCGCCCTGGACGCCCTGTATTGATCAAAAAGCCATAGCTCAACCCGTCGCGCTGGCAGGCGGCGCCTCAACGGCGCCGCCTGCTTCTTATATCCGATTATCCCAAACAAGAAAGGAGAGAGAAAACCCATGAGAAAAAACAAGGCGATGATCTTCTGGTTCTGCCTGCCGGCCCTGCTGTCCCTGGTGATCATGTTCGTCTACCCCGTGTGCCGCACGGTGGTCATGAGCTTTTTCCAGGTGGAGAGCGTTACCGCCACCACGGCGGACTGGAGCTTCTACGGACTGGGGAACTACGCTAAGATTTTCGGCAGCGCCAGCTTCATGACCTCCATGCGCAACATGATGCTGATTTGGATTGTGGGCGGGGTGTTCACCCTGCTTCTGGCCATGCTGATGGCGGTGGTGGTCACCAGCGGCATCCGGGGGAAGAAGTTCTTCCGGGCCGCCATCTACATGCCCAACATCATCAGCGCCGTGGCCCTGGCAACTATGTGGATCCAGTACATCTTCAACTATGATTACGGCATGCTCAACGAGATCGTCCAGCTCTTTGGCGGCGAGAAGGTTAAGTGGCTGGGCACCGACCTGAAGTTCTGGGCCATGACCGGCTCCTTCATCTTTGGCAGCGTGGGCTACTATATGCTCATCTACATCAGCGGCATTGAAGGCATCCCCCAGGATCTCTACGAGGCCGCCACCATCGACGGCGCGGGCAAGGGCCGCCAGTTCTTCGATATCACCCTGCCCCTGCTCAAGGGCGTCATCAAGACCTCCATCACCTTCTGGAGCATCAACACCACCACCTTCTTCCTGTGGACCAAGATGTTCTCTCCCATTGATACCGAATCGTCCACCATTGTGCCGGTGATTTACCTATATGACATGGTGTTCGGCGGAAAGGGCATCACCACCCGGGACGCGGGCGCAGGCGCAGCGGTAGGCGTGGTGCTGACGCTGATTATCATAGCGGTCTATCTAATCACCGAGCAGCTCTTCAAGGGCAGCGATCTGGAATATTGAGAGAGGGGGGAGCAGTGTGAAAAAGATCAATTGGAAAAAAGAGCTGCGGCTTCTGCCCGGTTATCTGATCGTATTTGTCTGGGTGCTGTTTACTGCGGTGATGCTGTTCTGGATTTTGGGCGCCAGCCTGTCCACCTCCCCGGAGATCTTCAAGGGGGAGATCTTCAAATTTGCCAGCGGCTTCCATTGGGAGAACTACGCCACTGCCTGGAATGTCCAGAATGTGTCGGTGTTCTTCGCCAACTCCCTGCTGTACTCGGTCATCTCCTGCGCGGGGGTGCTGGCTATCGCGGCCCCTGCGGCCTATGTGCTCTCCCGCTGGCAGTTCACCGGCGGCAAGGCCCTGCGCATCGGCCTGGTGGTTGCCATGAGCGTGCCCGTTATCATGGTCATCATGCCCATCTACTCCCTGTCCGTGCAGTGGGGGATCAAGGGCCGGGTGCTGCTGATCGTCCTGTACATCCTGCTCCGGGTTCCGTATACCACCATTTACCTGCTGGACTTCTTCTCCACCCTGTCCCGCACCTATGAGGAGGCCGCCTATCTGGACGGGTGTAGCGCCCCCAAGACCTTCCTGAAGATTATGCTGCCCCTGGTGCAGCCCGCCATTGTGACGGTGACGATCTTCAACTTCATGTCCGTGTGGAACGAGTTCTTCATGGCCCTGATCTTCACCAGCAGCGAGAGCATGGCTCCCGTGGGCGTGGGCCTGCTGAACATCATCAACGCCATGAAGTATACCGGCCAATGGGGCGGCATGTTCGCGGCGGTTATCATCGTATTCCTGCCCACCTTCCTGCTGTACATCTTCATGTCTGAAAAGATCATTGCCGGCGTGACAGGCGGCGGCGTCAAGGGATAACCCCCAGTCTGGAGGAATCAATGAGCGAAGAACAACAGAAATTCGGCCGGGTTACCATTCCCACCGATGTGGACGTGGTACCCGAGACCCTGGAGCTTCTCAAGCGCTGGGGGGCGGATGCCATCCGGGACTGCGACGGCACCGATTACCCGGAGGCCCTGAAAGGGGTGGACGCCAAGGTTTACTCCACCTACTACACCACCCGGAAGGACAACGCCTGGGCGAAGGCCAACCCGGATGAGGTGCAGCAGTGCTACATCACCACAGGATTCCACACCGCTGTGGGCGGTGCGCTGTCCATTCCGCTGATGAAGGGGATCTCCCGCGAGCTGCTGCAGGTGAACACCCGGGACGATATCAAGCGCTGGTGGGAGGTGGTGGACCGCACCACAGGCCGGCCCCTGCCGCCGTCGGCGTGGCGCTATGAGGAGGGGACGGGCTGTGTGGTGGTGGATGCCCCCGAGGAGTTCCACGACTATACGGTGAGCTTCCTGGCCTATATCATCTGGGACCCGGTGCATATGTATAACGCGGTTACCAACGGCTGGACCGACTTTGAGCACCAGATCACCTTCGATGTGCGCCAGCCCAAGACCCACAAATTCACCATGGAGCGGCTGCGCAAGTTCATCGCGGACCACCCCTACGTGGATGTGATCCGTTACACCACCTTCTTCCACCAGTTCACCCTGATTTTCGATGAGCTGAAGCGGGAGAAATATGTGGACTGGTACGGCTACTCGGCCTCCGTATCCCCCTATATTTTGGAGCGGTTTGAAAAAGAGGCGGGCTATAAATTCCGCCCTGAGTTCATCATCGACCAGGGGTACTACAACAACCAGTACCGCACCCCCTCCAAGGAGTTTAAGGACTTTATGGCCTTCCAGCGCCGGGAGGTGGCCGCCCTGGCCAAGGAGATGGTGGACATCACCCACGAGCTGGGCCGGGAGGCCATGATGTTCCTGGGCGACCACTTCATCGGCACCGAGCCCTATATGGACGAGTTCAAGGGCATTGGCCTGGATGCGGTGGTGGGATCGGTGGGCAATGGGGCCACCCTGCGGCTCATTTCCGACATACCCGGCGTGAAATACACCGAGGGCCGGTTCCTGCCCTATTTCTTCCCGGACACCTTCCACGAGGGGGGCGACCCGGTGCGGGAGGCCAAGGAGAACTGGGTCACCGCCCGGCGGGCCATCCTCCGCAAGCCCATCGACCGCATCGGCTACGGCGGCTATCTGAAGCTGGCCTGCCAATTCCCGGAGTTTTTGGACTACGTGGAGTCGGTATGCGGCGAGTTCAGGGAGCTGTACGCCAACATCAAGGGGACTACCCCATACTGCGTCAAAACGGTGGGGGTGCTCAACGCCTGGGGCCGGGCCCGGTCCTGGGGGTGCCACATGGTCCACCACGCCCTGTATCAAAAGCAGAATTACGCCTACGCCGGGGTGATCGAGGCCCTGTCCGGCGCGCCCTTTGAGGTGAAATTCCTCAGCTTTGACGATATAAAGGCCGATCCCCATGGATTGGACGGGGTGGATGTGCTCATCAATGTGGGCGGCGGCGATACTGCCCACACCGGCGGCGCGGCCTGGGAGGACCCGGCGGTGTCTGCGGCGGTGAAGCGGTTTGTCCACCGCGGCGGCGGCTTCATCGGCGTGGGCGAGCCCTCCGGCCATCAGTACCAGGGGCGCTATCTCCAGCTGGCCAACGTGCTGGGGGTGGAGAAGGAGACCGGGCTAACCCTGGGCTACGACAAGTATAACTGGGAGGAGCACCCGGATCACTTTATCCTGGCCGACTGCGCCGGGCAGGCCGACTTCGGCCATGGAGCCCGGGATGTGTACGCCCTGGAGGGCGCACAGGTGCTCCTGCAGCGGGACCGGGAGGTCCATCTTGCGGTGAACGAGTACGGCGCGGGCCGTGGCGTCTATATCTCCGGCCTGCCCTACAGCTTTGAAAACAGCCGTCTGCTCTACCGGGCCATCCTGTGGGCGGCCCACGGGGAGGGGGAGCTTCACCGCTGGTTCTCCTCCAACGTGAATGTGGAGGTACACGCCTTTGTGGCGAACGGCAAGTTCTGCGTGGTCAACAACACCTATGAGCCCCAGTCCACCACCATCTGGACAGACGGGGGAGAGGGGAAGCGGCTGGATCTGGAGGCCAACGAGATCAAATGGTTTGACACCGGGCGTCAGCCGTAAGGGGAGACGCCTGTGAAGACGCCGGAATACTATGAGACGGACGTGCAGGCCTTTTTTGAGGGGCGGCCGGCGGAGCTGGCGGTGTACCAGGCGCTGTTCCGGCGGTTGGATGCGGCCTTTCCCGACAGCCGGGTCAAGGTGCAAAAGACACAGATCAGCTTTTATGACCGGCGCCTGTACGCCGCCGCCTCACTGCCCCGGCGGCGGAAGGGCTGGCCGGAGCGGTGCCTGCTGCTCACCTTTGGGCTGGCCCGCCGGGTGGAGTCCCCCCGCATTGCTGTGGCTGTGGAGCCCTATCCCAACCGCTGGACCCACCATGTAACGGTGGCGGGGGAGGCGGAGCTGGATGGGGAACTGATGGACTGGCTCCGGGAGGCCCATGATTTCGCGCTGCTCAAGTGAAAACTGCCGTTGACAAAAAAGAGGCCGCCCGCTTATCGGTTTGATAAGCGGGCGGCCCTTTTACGGCTTGTGGGGCGCAGACGGCTGCGATTCGCGCCCGGGAAGACGGCCTCCCCGGATTTTTTCCAAAGTACCCTCCAGGGTTTCTACCTCCTGCAATTCCATCAGTTCGCCGATGAGACGGTTGGATAATAGAAAGCCCTCCGGGGTAAAATGCCAGCGGCGGCCTGTCTGGACGGCCCAGCCCCTTTGTTCGTATTCCGACAGCTTGGCCGCCAGGGGGTCGAAGTTCATGTAGTACTCCCGGCGGTACTCCCACTCCTCAATGCCGTGGGTGGTGCGCAGGCGGAGCATGAGGTATTCGCTGCCCCGTTCCCGGCGGGGGATTTCGTCCATGTCGTCCAGCAGCTTGCCGTCCCCCAGCACGCCCCGGATGTAACCCTCTAAATCCTTCACAAAGGAGTACCGGCAGCCGCCGAAGTCGGAGTGGGCTGCCGCGCCCAGCCCCACATAGGGCCGGCCCATCCAGTATTTCAGGTTGTGCCGGGACTGGTAGCCCGTGCGGGAAAAATTGGACACCTCATACTGCTCCAGGCCCGCCTGGGCCAGGCGGGCCACCGTCCAGAGGTAGCGTCCGGCCTGCTCGTCGTCGCTGGGCAGAGACTCGCCCTCCGCCACCCGGCGGGCCAGGGGGGTGCCCTCCTCCACGGTGAGGCCGTAGCAGGACAGGTGCTCCGGCTCCAGGGCCAGGGCCGCCTCCACCGAGGCGCGCCAGCTCTCCTCCGTCTGGCCGGGCAGGCCGTAGATGAGGTCCAGGTTCAGATTTTTGATTTTGGCGTTTCGGGCGGCCTTGACGGCCTGCTCCACCTGCTTAAAGGTGTGGGGGCGGTGGACGGCGGCCAGCTCCCGGTCACAGGCGGACTGCATCCCCATGGACAGCCGGTTCACCCCCGCCCGGCGCAGGCGGCGGAGCATTTTCTCGTCAACGCTGTCCGGGTTGGCCTCCAGCGTGAATTCCACATCCTTGGAAAGGTTGAACCGCTTTTTCAGTGCGGATATCAGCTCCAGAAGCCGTTTTTCGCCGTACCAGGTGGGGGTGCCGCCGCCGATGTAGACGCTGTTCACCACCTGCTTTTTGGTGCGGGGGGCGGTGTCCAGAATCTGCTGGAGCAGCGCGCGCTGGTAGCCGTCCATTCGATCATCCTGGCCCGCCAGGGAATAGAAGTCGCAGTAGTCGCACTTGCTCCGGCAGAACGGGATGTGCACATACAGGCCCAACGAGTTTTCCATGGTCGTCCCCCTCAAAGCCGGCGCGGCGGCAATCGGCTTGGTATAGCAGTATTATACTCCGTTTTTCCCGAATATTCAATCCCCCATGTGTTTGATGGGACGAATAAGGGATTTCTTGTAAATATAATTTCAATAATTATATTTCGTAATTTTTGACTTGACGTAGCGGGAGATTCGTATTATACTAAGAGATAAGAAAGGTGGTGTTCCTATGGAACAGGTACTATATCGGGACCCCTTTGAGAGCGTCCCCCGCCGCCGGGCCCGCCCGGTGGAGAAGGGAAGGGACCCCTACGACGGCCTGCGGCCCTGGTCGGCCATCACCCATGGGATTGGTGCGGTGCTGGGCGTGGCGGCCACGGCGGTGCTGGTGACGGCGGCAGCCTGGGCCGGAGATGTGTGGAAGATCGTGTCTTTCGCCATCTATGGGCTGTCCATGACGGCGCTTTACACCGCGTCTACGCTGTACCACTGTGTCAACACCACAGTGAAGGGCCGGGTGGCCCTGCGCAAGCTGGATCATGCCTCCATCTATTTCCTCATCGCCGGGTCGTACACGCCGGTGTGCCTCACCGCGCTGCGGGGAGCGTGGGGATGGACGCTGTTCGGCATCATCTGGGCGCTGGCGATTGCCGGACTGGTGATGAGCCTCACCTGGATCAACTGTCCCCGGGCGGTGACCTCCACCGTCTATATCGCCATGGGATGGGTGGCGGTGTTCGCGCTCTACCCCCTGTGGCAGGCCATCGGCCCCCGGGGGATTGCCTGGCTGCTGGCGGGCGGTGTGCTGTACACTGTGGGCGGCGTGCTGTATGCGCTGAAATGGCCGGGACGGGATAACCCCCGGTTTGGCTGCCATGAGGTATTCCACGTGTTCATTCTTCTGGGTTCCATCGCCCATTTTGTGATGATGTACGGGGTGCTGCTGCCGCTGTAGAGTTCTTGCGAGAAGTGCATCAGAAAAGCCTCTGTCCGGGCCGTTTGCCCGGGACAGAGGCTTTTTTTGCGCTAATCCGCCGATGGCTTGGCACAAAATCCGTAAAGATGTGCGATCATCCTTGGGAGCCAACCGCGGGCAGACCCATCCGGGCGGCGGCCTGGACGGGTCTGCCGGTTATACCAGCCGCTCCATAATCCACACGGGGTTGGAATGGTCCCCAATGGTTTCGCTCCGGCGCAGGTCGCCAAAGCCCAGGGAGCGCCAGAAGGCGTGGCCTGCGGCATTGTTCAGCAGACAGGCCAGCCGTGCGCTGTCCATCCCGGCGTCCCCCGCCGATTGGAGCACCGCGTCCATAATTTCCCGGCCCGTGCCCTGCCGTCTAAGGGCCGGGGAGAGGAAGAAAAAGCCCACATACAGGGTGCGTTCCCGGGGGTAGCCCTCCACCAGGTCCAGCACTGCCTGGGGTGCTCCATCCTTCCACAGGGCGAGGTAGCGCTTCTGCTCCGGCACACAGCGGGGCGGGAGCAGGGCGATGTCATCCCGCAGGGATTGGGCGGTGGGCTGGCGGCGCTCCAGGTCAAAATAGGCCGGGTCGCTTTGCAGCAGGGCCAGAACGGCATCCACGCCGGCATCGGTGACGGGGCGGAGCTCCCAACCGGGCAGACGCCGGGCCAGCCCATCGGACAGCGGCACATCGGGCAGCGGCCCCATGGAACCCACGCAGCGGTTGATGGGGGTGCCCAGGGCGTGAAATTTCTCCTCATAGTCGGTCATAACGCCCTGAACGCCTTGCTCATGGAGATTGCGGGTTACCTCGGACAGGGTAAAGCCCGCCTTGGGGAACTGGAACAGCGACCACTCAAACAGGGCGCGGTTATCGGTTTTAAAATGGACCTGCCCGCCCTCCCGGAGCACCCGGCGGTAGCCCCGCAGAAAGCCCTCATGGGTGAGGCGCCGGCGGGAGTGCTTCACCGACGGCCAGGGATCGCAGAAGTTGATATAAATAAGATCCACCTCGCCGGGGGCGAAATACTGTTCCAGCGCGGCGACGTCCCCGTCGATGAAGAACACGTTGGTAAGGCCAAGCGCCTGGCAGCGCTCCATGGCGATGACCATGGCATCGGGCACCCGCTCTACCGCCACGTACAGGTCCGATGGATGGGCGGCGGCGGTTTCGGCGGTGAAGCGGCCCTTGCCGCAGCCCAGCTCCAGGCGCAGGCGGACGGCGTCCGGCTTGCGTGCGCGCCAGCGCCCCTTTTCCGCCGCAGGATCTTGCACCAGCAGCGCCCCGCAGGCATCCATCCGGGAGGACAGATTTTTCTTTTTTCGCATCCGCATAACAGTCACCTCATTTGTTTTTTCGGCTCCAGCCATGGCAAAGCGCCAAAGACCTGGCGATGCCGGCGGCATAGCTGGCCGCACATTCTTTCGGCGCAAACAGTTCATCATTGGTCCTCTTTTGGCGCCCGAAGCACCTTCTCCAGTGGCTTCCCCTTGGCCAGCCCATCCACCAGCTTGTCCAGATAACGGGCCTCCCGCATCAGCGGGTCGGCCACCTCCTCCACCCGGACGCCGCATACCACACCGCGGATCAATGCCCGGTCCGGGTTAGGGCGGGGAGCCTGACGGAAGAAGTCCCCATAGGTGGCAGCCGATTCCAGCAGGCTGTCCAGCTCCGGCTGGGTGTAGCCGGTCAGCCAGCGGGCTGCGGTATCCACCTCGGCCCGGGTGCGGCCCTTCTTCTCGGCCTTGCTCACCAGCAGGCCGTAAACTTTCGCAAAGCTCATCTGAAATACCTTCGGTTCTGCCATCATAGCCACACTTCCCCTCTCTCCCGGCCGGTCACGGTTGGAAAATCTTTTCCAGCTCCGAAACGATTGCCTGGATATCCTCCGCCACCTGCTGCGGCGCATGGTACAGATCTCGAAACAGCTTCTCCAAATTCTCCTCAAAGTGATTAGGCAGCAGGGCGCACCGCTCCCGGCAGAGCTGGACCAGCCGCTTCTCACCTGGGTGGGTTGTCTCGTTCAGCGCGAACAGAACGTCAAAATAGGTTTCCAAAAACCCCGCCGTCCGATGGTTGACACTCACCAAATCCCCCCGCTTCGCCGCCTTGATAAGCTGCGCGTCATAGGCGGGCATGGCGCTGTGGAGCAGCTTCCAGCCCCGGGCCAGGATATTCTCCTTCAGCTGGCGGGGATAGGGGACGGAAAAGCGTTCCTTTGCCTGGGCCAGACGGCCGTCCCGGTCATACACAGCCTTACAGGTGAGCAGGTTGTGCCACATACAGGTGGTGTAGGCGCTGCGGGCCTGAAACCGCTCCACCACCTGCGCCACATCGGCGGTGAACGCATCCAGATCCCGATAGAGGATATCTATGTCGGTCCCATTGCTGAGCCGGCAGTTGTCCTCGTACTCCCAGAAGTGGTTGCCAATTTCCATCACGGAGCAGTACCGGGACAGGATGGCCCTGCGCGTTTCTTCCGGGACCGGTCTTTGGCAATAGAGATACACGTCATAGTCGGAGGCCTGGTCATAATGCGCCCCGGCACGGGAGCCGCCCAGGGCAAGGGCTTCCACCTCGTCCAGTGCGCACAGCTCATTAAACAGTCTGTCTATCATATCGCCCGCGTCCTTTCCAGTTCATAAATGCTCTACGATTTTATCATGTTTTGGAGGGGAAATCAATTCCATCCGTGAAGGGAGCAGATGCGGGGCACTTGTCCCTTTAAGGCACACTGGGAATCATAGAAAACTTTCAGAGTTGACGCGGCCCCTCCGATCTGGCATAATAGACGGCGCAAAGCGCCGGGAAAGGGACGGGGTTTCTGCCCGCTCCGCCCGGCGGGAGATTACATTGTGCAGGAGGAACGCACCATGGCGGAAAACACGGAAAGGACCTGGAGAAATCAGGTAATCTACTCCATTTTTGTGCGCAACCACACCACGGAGGGAACCTTCGAGGGGGTGCGGCGGGATCTGCCCCGCATCCGGGGGCTGGGGGTGGACGTGATTTGGCTGCTGCCCATCCACCCCATTGGAGAGAAGGCCCGTAAGGGCGTGCTGGGCAGTCCCTACGCCATCCGGGACTACCGGGCGGTAAACCCGGAGTACGGCACGCTGGACGACTTTCGCCGCATGGTGGACGAGGCCCACAGGCTGGGTATGCGGTGCGTCATCGACGTGGTTTATAACCACACCTCTCCGGACTCGGTGCTGGCGGCGGAGCATCCCGAGTGGTTTTACCATAAGGAGGACGGCTCCTTCGGCAACCGGGTGGGGGACTGGTCGGATATCATCGACCTGGACTATACGGACTGCGGGCTGTGGGCCTATCAGATTGAGACGTTGAAATATTGGGCGTCCATGGTGGACGGCTTCCGCTGCGATGTGGCGCCGCTGGTGCCGCTGGGCTTCTGGCGGGAGGCCAGGGCGGCGGTGGAGAGCGTCCGCCCCGGCTGCCTGTGGCTGGCGGAGACGGTAGACCCGGATTTCATCTCGGCCCTGCGGGCGGAGGGCTTTGGCTGCCTGTCCGACTGCCAGACCTATGAGGCCTTTGACATCTGCTATGACTATGACATTTATCCCGTGTTCCGGGACTATTTGGACGGCGCGGTTCCCCTGGCGCGTTACGCCGAGGCGGTGAACCGCCAGGAGGTGACCTATCCCGCCAATTACAGCAAGCTGCGCTTCCTGGAAAACCACGACCAGGCCAGGGCCGCCTTTTTGGTGCCGGACGGGCCCTCCCTGCTCAACTGGACCGCCTTCAGCTTTTTCCAGAAGGGGACCGGGTTCATCTACGCCGGGCAGGAGGCGGGCTGCGCCCATCTTCCCAACCTGTTTTACAAGGACCCGGTGGACTGGACAGGGCCCGACCGTTCAGAGCAGTTCCGGCGGCTGTGCGCCTTGAAGAAGCACCCGCTGATGGCGGACAGCGCGTATACGGTGCAGGCCCTGCCCGGGGATGTGCTGTATGCCGTTCACCGCAAGGGCGGCCGCCGTCTGGCAGGGGTGTTCAGCGTGCGCGGGGGCAAGGCGCTGGTGCGGGTGGACGTGCCGGACGGATGGTACGAGAACCTGTTTGACGGCGGCAGGGTGGAGGTGAAGGACGCCCGGGTGAGCTGCCGGGGTGTCCCCGTCATCATTGAGACCGCGCAGTGAGGCTGGGGCGGCTGGAACGGCCAAGCGAAGGTGACAATACCACGATTTAATAGGAGAACAGCCATGGAAAACGCCAACATTCTAGTGGTGGAGGACGACGCCGACATCAACCGCCTGCTGTGCACGATTTTGGAGGGCGCCGGTTACACCTGCCGCTCTGCCTTTTCCGGCAGCGAGGCCCTGCTGTGGGCGGAGAAATACGACTATGACCTGATTGTATTGGACCTGATGCTTCCCGGCGTGACAGGGGAAGAGCTCATTGCCCGCATCCGCCGGGGCAAGACCATGCCCATCATCGTGGCCTCCGCCAAGGTGGGGGTGCCGGACCGGGTGAACGTGCTCAAGCTGGGGGCGGACGACTTCATCCCCAAGCCCTTTGATAATGCGGAGGTGGTGGCCAGGGTAGAGGCACAGCTGCGCCGCAGCCGGGAGTTTTCCGCCCCCAGGGCGGACGTGCTCACCGCGGGTTCCCTCACCCTTGACCGGGACAGCCATGCCGTCAGCCTGAATGGGGAGGAGCTGACCCTGACCGGGCGGGAGTTTGACATTCTGGCCCTGCTGATGGAAAATCCCCGGCGGGCCTTTTCCCGGGCCCAGATCTATGAGGCGGTGTGGGGGGAGGACTTTTTGGGGGACGAGAACACGGTGAACGTCCATGTGAGCAACCTGCGCTCCAAGCTGGCCAAGGCCGACCCGGACAAAAGCTATATTAAGACCGTCTGGGGGATCGGGTTCAAGCTGGGCGAGGGCGCTGCCCCCAATTGAGAAGCTGCACCAATAGCCTCAGCACAAAGCTGAATACTTCGGCGGTTGGTACAGCTTCTGATATTTAGAATTTCTTTAGACTTCCTTTGAGGAGTTTTGGCCTTTCCGCGTTATGATGTGATCAATCCAAACAGAAAGGCGGAAACGCTATGAACGACAATACGGCTGTGATGGCGGCCTACGGCCTCCAGAAGGCCTATGGCGCGTGCAGGGCCCTGGACGGGGTGAACATGCAGGTGCGCCGGGGGGATGTCTATGGCCTGGTGGGCCGCAACGGGGCAGGCAAGACCACCCTGATGCGGATGGTCACGGGCCAGTCCGAGCCCAGCGGGGGCGAGATGGAGCTGTTCGGCGCATCGGGGAAGAACATGCGGGAGCAGCGCTCCCGCACCGGGGTCATGATTGAAATCCCCTCCTTCTCCCCCTTCCTCACCGCGCGGGAAAACCTGGAGTATTACCGCCTGCAGCGGGGCATCCCCGGGAAGCATGTGGTGGACGAGGTGCTGGAGCAGGTGGATCTGACGGACACGGGGAAAAAGAAGTTCAAGGCATTCTCCCTGGGCATGAAGCAGCGGCTGGGGCTGGCACTGGCCTTGATGAACCACCCGGATTTTCTCATCCTGGACGAGCCCATCAACGGCCTGGACCCGGAGGGCGTGGCGGAGTTCCGGCAGATTTTGCGCACCCTCAACCGGGAGCGGCAGACCACCATCCTCATATCCAGCCACATCCTGTCCGAGCTGGCCAACGTGGCCACCCGGTACGGGTTTATGGAGCAGGGCAAGATTTTGGAGGAGATCTCTGCGGAGGCCCTCCACGACAAATGCCGCATCTGCCTGCGGCTGGAGGTGGACGACGCGGCCCGGGCCGCCGCCATCCTCCAGACCCAGCTGGGGACGGATAAGTTCGAGGTGCTGTCCGGCAATGCAATCCAGCTTTATGACTGCCTGGACGACCCCAAGCGGGCGTCCTACGCCCTGGCGCAAAACGGGGTGGCCCTGCTGGCTATGGAGCAGAAGGGCGCGGATCTGGAAGCGTACTTCCTCAACCTGATCGGAGGTGGACGCCATGCTTAACTACATCCGTGCCGAGGCCTATAAGCTGCTTCACCGGCCCTACACTTATATTGCCCTAGGCGTCCTGTTGGCGTTGGAGGCGCTGTACGCCTCCATGTTCGCCTTCCACAACAGCCATTCCTTGGTCACCCCCTTCGGCGCGGCTGTCGTTACCCTCGTGGAGATGGGAACCATCGGTTTCTGCATCTGCCTGCTCACCGGGGACATCGTGTTCGCCGGGCAGTACAAAAACTCCACCCTGAAAAACGAGGTGTCCTTCGGCCTGAGCCGCGCCCAGATTTACTTGGGTAAGCTCATCGCCCAGACTCTGCTGTCCATCGCCTATCTGGTGGTGATGATGGCTTTCTTCATTGCCCTGTGCGCAGTGTGCCTGCCTATGGAGGCGGGGACCTTCTATTCCGCGTCGGAGGCGCTGGTCATCGTGGGCTATTTCCTGGCGGCGGGCCTGCCTCTGTGGGTGGGCGCCCAGGCGGCGCTGTGCATGTGTCTGTTCCTGGTGAACGGAGAGATGGCGTCCTCCTTCTTCTATGTGGGCATCGTGTTTGTACTGGAGACCATTTTTGATGTGGCAGGCCTGCTCGCCGGTGGGCCGGTGGGGGATGCGCTGCTGACCATATGCCGGTACTTCCCCCGTAATATGCTGGATGGAGCCAAGGCAGTGGTGGGCGATTGGATGTACCTGGGCAAGGCGTGGCTGGTGGGCGCGTTCTGGGTGGCGGTGTGTACAGCCATCGGGCTGTACGGCTTTAGAAAGAAGGAGATCAAATGAGACGAGGGGGAAATCGGATGGGCATCGCCCTTGGTGTTGTAATCGCGGCGGCCTTTCTTGCCGGGCTGTGCTGCATCCTGCAAAAGCAGAAACATTGAAACCGCTTTCAGCCGGGCCGGGAGGGCCCGGCTAAAGCTCTTTTGCGAGGGGTTCCATGAAAACAACACTTACTTTGCTTCCCATTGAGTTTTATAGGCTGCTGTTTGGGTCGGATTTGGGGATTTTCGGCCCCGTCCTGCTGATTCTGCTGGGACTGTGGCTGGGCCGGGGGGAGCGCTCCCCCTGGTATGTCAAGGCAGTCCTGCTGGGACTGCTGTTGGTGCTGTTTCTCATTATGTTTAGAGTGATATGACCGGTGAAAGGGGTGGCTGCCATAAAGATCGTCCTGATTATTCTGCTGGTTTTGCTGTGCGCCGGCCTCGCCGTGCGTCAGGCCATATTGGAAAAGGGGCTGCGCCGGGCCGCCCGCCGGATGCGGGAGCAGATGGCCAACGAGACCACCGCGCGCCTGGCCCTGCCCTGTCCCAGCGCCGGGGCGGAGGAGCTGCTGTCCTGTCTCAACCAGCTGTTGGAGCTGCGGCAGGAGGAGCGGGCGCTGTACCGGCGGAAAGAGCAGGAGCTGCGCAGGCAGATCGCCAACGTGTCCCACGACCTGCGCACGCCGCTCACCTCCATCCTGGGCTACCTGCAGCTGCTGGAGGGGGAGGGGCTGCCCTTGGAGAAGAGGGCGGAATACCTGGCGGTGATCGAGGGGAGGGCGCGGACCCTGCAAACCTTTATCGCGGCGTTTTACGACCTGTCCCGCATTGAAGGGGGCGAGCTGCCCCTGGAGCGGGAGAAGGTGGATTTGAGCCGGGCGCTCTCCGACCAGCTGGCGGCGGCCTACGAGCAGATTGAGGCGGCTGGGCTGGCGGTGGAGGTGGATATCGCCCCCGGCCTGCCCCCGGTGTGGGCGGACAGCGGGGCGGTGACCCGGATTTTCTCCAACCTGCTCACCAATGCCCTGCGCCATGGGGAGGACACCCTCTCCGTCCGGCTGTACCGGGAGGGGGGCGTCATCCTGTCCGCCTTCTCCAACCGGGCGGAGGGGCTCACCGCCGAGGACGCCGCCCATGTGTTCGAGCGGTTCTACACCGCCGACAAGATGCGCACGGGGCAGAGCACCGGGCTGGGGCTGGCCATCGTCAAAGCCCTGGCGGAGCGGATGGGGCATACCGTTGCCGCCCGATGGGAGGACGGGGTGTTCACTATCGAGGTGCGTTGGAGCGTCTGAGGGCTGCTTCACTCCATAGGTTTTACGAAATTCATAAAACGTTAAAGGGTTGGCGGTTTACGCCAACCCTTTTGTGTGGTATGATATCCCATGATTCCCCAAACTATAACAAAAAAGGAGCTTATCTATGGCTCATTCAGCACAGGCGCAGCAGGCCCCGCCGCCCAAGCGCGGGCGGAACGATAACGATAGGGAGCGTTCCCGGCGGCGGGAGGAGCGCCCCGCCCGGGACCGCCGGGAGCCGGAGCGCATTTTTCCCGATCCCAAGCTGGGACTGACCACCGCCCAGGCGTGCGAGCTTTTGGAGCGGAGGCTGGGCAATGAGGCTGTGACCTCCAATGCCAAGTCCACCGGCCAGATCATCCGGGAAAACACCCTGACCTTTTTTAACCTGGTGTTTGTGGTGCTGGCGGCGCTGCTGGTGGTGTCCGGCAATTTCCGGGACATGATGTTCCTGGGCATCGCCGTAATCAACTCCGTCATCGGCATCATCCAGCAGCTGCGCTCCCGGGCCACCCTGGAAAAGCTCACCTTGCTCAGCGAGGCCAGGGTGAAGGTGGTGCGGGACGGCCAGCTGGGCACAGTCCCCCTCCACAAGCTGGTGCGGGAGGACATTGTGGAGCTGGGCGCGGGGGACCAGATTCCCGCCGACGGCCCGGTGATGTCCGGCCAGGTGACGGTGAACGAGGCCCTTATCACCGGCGAGGCGGACCCCATCACCAAAAACCCCGGGGACGAGCTGCTCAGCGGCAGCTTTGTGGTGTCCGGCAAGTGCCGGGCCCGGCTGGACCGCGTAGGCACGGCCAGCTATGCCGCCCGGCTGTCCCTGGAGGCCAAGGCCGATCAGGGGGTGGGCCGGTCGGAGATGATGAAGTCGCTGGACAAGCTGATCCGGTTCATCGGCTTTGCCCTGATCCCCATCGGGGCGGCCCTGTTTTATAACGAGCTGGTGGTACAGGAGAACGCGTTCACCCAGGCGGTCCCGGCTGTGGTGGCCGCCCTCATCGGCATGATCCCGGAGGGGCTGTACCTGCTCACCAGCGTGGCGCTGGCGGTGTCCGTGATGCGCCTGGGCCAGCGGCAGACGCTGGTGCATGAGATGAGCGCGGTGGAGACGCTGGCCCACGTGGATGTTTTGTGTGTGGACAAGACGGGCACCATCACCCAGCCGGAGATGTCGGTGCGGGAGGTGGTGGCGCTGGATGAGGACCGCTGCCCCGGGACCAGGGTGGAGGAGATCCTCAACGCCTATTACCAGGCCATCGACGCGGACAACGACACCGCCCGGGCCATGGCCCAGCGCTTCCATAAGTCCTCCATCTGGCAGGTGGAGCGCACCGTACCCTTCACCTCGGCCAACAAGTGGTCGGCGGTGGTGTTCCGGGGATACGGTTCCTATGTGGTGGGCGCGCCGGAGTTTATCATGAAGGCCCGGTACGCCGACCTGGAGCACATGGTCACCCCCTATCAGGAGCAGGGCTGCCGGGTGCTGCTGCTGGCGAAATGCGCCAACGCCCCCACCATGGAGGGGGGGATCGTGGGGGGTGTGGAGCCGCTGGCCCTGGCGGTGATCAGCAACCCGGTGCGGGCGGAGGCCCCGGATACCTTCCGCTACTTTGCCCAGCAGGGGGTGGAGGTGAAGGTGATTTCGGGGGACAACCCGTCCACCGTGTCCGCCGTGGCCATAGAGGCGGGGATCAAGGGGGGCGACCGCTTTGTGGACGCCGCCACGCTGAAGGAGCCCGGCGACTACGCCCGGGCGGTGCGGGAGTACACCGTATTTGGCCGGGTGACCCCGGACCAGAAGCGCAAGCTGGTGAAGGCGCTGCAAAAGGCGGGCCATACGGTGGCCATGACGGGGGACGGCGTGAACGATGTGCTGGCCCTGAAGGACGCGGACTGCGGCATCGCCATGGCCTCCGGGGCGGATGCGGCCTGCCAGGTGGCCCAGGTGGTGCTGCTGGACTCCAATTTTGCCTCCATGCCCCAGGTGGTGCAGGAGGGGCGGCGGGTCATCAACAACATCCAGCGGGCGGCGGCGCTGTACCTGGTGAAGAACATCATGTCCCTGTTCCTGTCCCTGATCAATCTGGTCGCCGGCTTCCCCTATCCCTTTATCCCCATCCAGCTCACCCTCATCAGCGCCCTGACCATCGGCGCGCCCTCCTTTGTGCTGGCGCTGGAGCCCAACCACGAGATCGTCAAGGGCCGGTTTATGACCAACGTGCTGCGCCGGGCCCTGCCGGGGGGGCTGACCAACGTGCTGCTCATCGTGGGCATTGAGCTGTTCACCCTGGCCTTCGCCTTCGAGCGGGTTACGCTGTCCACCCTGGCCACGGTCATCATGGGCGAGGTGGGGCTGCTGGTGCTCTACTATATTTCCCGCCCGCTGGATTGGAAGCGCTGGACGCTGCTGGGGGCAATGACGGGGGCCTTTGTCATCGCCGTGCTGGGCTTCGGCGGCTTCTTCCAGCTCACGCCGCTGGATTTCCAGTCGGGGCTGGTGATCGTGGTGTTTTTGCTGCTCACCCCGTCGGTGATTTACGCCCTGGAGCGGGCGGTGGACGTGGCGGAGCGCCTGATTGTGCTGTGCAGGCGGTTAATCAAGGAATCGGAGCGCCCCCGCCGGGAAGGCACGTAAATACACAAGCGCCAGAGAGAGCCGCCCCGGCTGGGGCGGCTCTTTTGGCGGCTGCGCGGCCCAAATGGAAGTTACTGCAAAAACCTGGGGGCGCACGTATAGAAATGTATTGCATTTTGCTTTACAAATGATATAATATCATGGTAAGGAAAGGGGGCGGAGCCCATGGGACAGGTGATGATTAACTTCCGTATAGACGAAGAGGCGAAGAAAAGCATGGAGCAGGCCTGCCGGGAGATGGGGCTGAGTATGACTGCCGCCTTTACCATTTTCGCGAAAAAGGTGGGTAAGGAGAAGCGCATTCCCTTCGAGATCACGGCGGAGTGCGGCGCTTCCCAGCCCGCCCTGGGGCAGCGCCGCTGCGGGGGACGGGATGAGGACGGGCACGCGCTGCTGCGGAGGCGGGAGCGGCTGGAGCTGCTGTGCGGCGAGATCAGGCGCTCGCTGACCGCTATGCACATCGCCATCCCGGCCTCCATCACAGGGCTTCCCATGGAGCGGATCCGGCTGCTGTGCGGCGATGAGCTCAAGGATAAGGCCGCACAGGTGTCCGGCGCCGTTGGGAGGCTGTTCTCCGGCCATGGGGCCAGGGCGCTGGAGGAAAAGGATCTGGGCGTCCTGGATGAATATACCGATCTGCTGTCGTCCATCGGGTCGGAGCTGCTGGAAATTGAGGGGGCTCTGCTTCCTGACATGAGGGCGCGGCAGGGGGAGGACGGCGGCGGCTTTGAGGACTACGCTCAGCGGCTTGCGGCGGTGTCCCAGGAATTTGACGGCCTCGCCCCTGTGATGCGGCGTTTTTTGTGCTCCGACGCCTGCGCCGGCGGCGGGCGCGCGGCAGAGGCGCGGCTCCGGCAGGCCGCGGCCCCTGTTGAGACCGCCTACGTGCGCACCGCCCTGGAGGGTCTGGGGGCGTTGATTCTCCGGGACTATGACGGGCTGGAGGAGCAGGCCAGGGCCCGTCTGGAGGGCGATTATTTCCAGACGCTGGAGCTTACCCTCCAAGAGCTGGCCCGGGCGGAGCGGGACGGCGGGGATGTGGGCGCCAAGGCGGCGCTCTGCCTGCGGGTGGTCAATGTGCTTACCCAGGTGGTTTCCGAGAACAGGCGGGCCCGGCAGGAGTGGGACGGGCGGAGCCTGGAGGCGGAGGTGGCCGCCCTGGAGCGGCTCGCGGCGATGCGCGGCGACACCGCGGGCGGCATGCAGCCGGAGGGCTGACAATTCCAAGCCGTCGGGATGCGGCCCCGGCCCCATACCCTGTGGAAGGGCCGCCGTCCCGGCTTGTTTCATATAGGAGAACGCAGGACTGTCATTTGAGTTGTAATTTGAAAGGAGGAGTCCCCGTGCTGGAAAACATTCTCACCGCGCTCTACATTATTGTGCCTGTGGCAGTGGTGCTCATCGTCATTCTGAGCGGTTACGTCAAGGCCCCGCCCGACCAGGCCTACATCATCTCCGGCCTCAAAAAGGAGAGCAAGGTGCTCATCGGGCGGGCCGGCATCCGTGTGCCCATTTTTGAGCGGCTGGATAAGCTGTACCTGGGGCAGATGACGGTGGATATCAAGACGGAGCAGTCCGTCCCCACCAGCGATTTCATCAACGTGAATGTGGACGCCGTGGCCAAGGTGCGCATCTCGCCCTTGGCGGACGGCATCAAGCTGGCGGCGAAAAACTTCCTGAACAAGCGCCCGGAGGAGATCACCCGGGATCTCCAGGATTCCCTCCAGGGCAATATGCGCGAGATCATCGGCACCCTGTCCCTCAAGGAGATCAATACCGACCGGGATTCCTTCTCCGACCAGGTGATGCAGAAGGCCAGCAAGGATATGGACAAGCTGGGCATTGAGATCCTCTCCTGCAATATCCAGAACGTCACCGACGAGAACGGGCTCATCAAGGATCTGGGCGCGGATAACACCAGCCTTATCAAGAAGAACGCCGCCATTGCCAAGGCCCAGGCGGACCGCGACATCGCCATCGCCCAGGCCCAGGCGGAGCGGGAGTCCAACGAGGCCCGGGTGCAGGCGGACACGCAGATTGCCCAGAAGCAGACCGAGCTGGAGATCCGCCGGGCGGAGCTGAAGATCCTGGCCGACGGCAAGAAGGCCGAGGCGGACGCCGCCTACGAAATCCAGAGCCAGGAGCAGCGCAAGAGCATTGAGACCGCCACGGTGAACGCCGAAATCGCCAAGACCCAGCGCCAGGCCGAGCTGAAGCAGGTTGAGGTGGAGGTGCAGAAGCAGACGCTGGAGGCGGAGATCCGCGCCAAGGCGGACGCCGAGCGCTACCGCCAGCAGCAGGAGGCGGAGGCCGTGCTGTTCAAGCGCCAGAAGGACGCGGAGGCGGCCCGCTATGAGCAGGAGCAGCGGGCGGAGGCGGAGCGGAAGATCGCCGAGGCCCAGAAGTACGCCAAGGAGCAGGAGGCAGAGGGTATTGCCGCCGTGGGCAAGGCGGAGGCGGAGGCCATCCGGGCCAGGGCGCTGGCGGAGGCCGAGGGTATCGACAAAAAGGCGGAGGCCATGAAAAAATACGGTGAGGCCGCCGTCATTGAGATGGTCATGCAGGCGCTGCCCGAGATTGCCAAGCACGTGGCCGAGCCCCTGTCCAGGGTGGACAAGATCACCATGTACGGCGAGGGAAACAGCGCCAAGCTGCTGGAGGATATCATCACCGGCACCTCCCAGGTCACCGAAGGCATCACCCAGAGCATGGGGATCGACGTGAAATCCCTGGTGGCCGGTATGCTGGGGGGCAGGCTGGCCGGAGGAGAGGACAAGACGATCATCATCCAGGGCCCCGCGCCCACGGATCAGGCGGGGAGCGCCCCGGCCGGCGGCGAAGGGGATCGTCCGCCGGAGCAGTGAGGAACTCTGCGGGGTCAAGGGAGAAAACCGCGGATGGTTGACGGCGGTGCCTAGGATACCAAAATAGAGAGCGCCCCTGATTTCATGTAAATCAGGGGCGCTTTGGCTGTGTAAAACGCCCCGGCAGGGAGGGCGGGCCCCCAGGCGGCTGTTTTTGTTGCAATTCAGGCTGAGCCGCGCTATAATGAAGGGGACAGCCGCCCTGGGGCGGCGAAAAGAGTGAAGGAGGGTTATTGCAATGCAATATGACCGCGTGCAGCTGAAGCTGAGCGTTAAGGCCGCCATGCGCGGCGCCAGGACGAGGCCCATGCTGATGACGCTGCTGTTCTCCGTCATTGTGTCGGTGGGCACGGGGATGGTGAATTTTGTGAGCCGCATGCTCAGCGGGGGCATGGGCGGCTACAGCGAGAGGCTGTGGGCCTACATATTAGCGGGCTATGAGATGGACGAGGCCATGGAGCGGGTGCTCATGGACTTTATGAGCCGGGGGCCCGGCGTGCTGTTCAGCATAGCGGTGGTGGGGCTGGTGATGTCCATCATCGTCTACCTGTGGCAGAGCGTGATGGGCGTGGGCTATGAGGGCTATGCCCTGGCCCTGGTCCGGGGGGAGGACCCGGACGCGGGAAAGCTCTTCTGCGCCTTTCCCCGCATCGGCGGCGTACTGGTCACCCGCATTCTCACGGGAATATTTGTGTTTTTGTGGTCGCTGCTGCTGGGCGTGGGCCTGGCGGTGGTGATCGTGGCGATGGTGGTGATCGCCGCCGTCACCGATATGGTGGTGCTGCCGGTGCTGGTTATGATCGTGGGTGTGGTAGCCTATGAGATCGGGGTGGTGTGGGTCACCATGCGCTATGCGCTGGCGGACTACGCCCTGCTGGATCAGAACCTGTCCGGCATGGACGCCATCCGGGAGAGCAGGCGGCTGATGCAGGACAATGTGGGCAGGGCCTTTGTCCTCCAGCTATCCTTTATCGGCTGGGAGCTGCTGAGCATTGCGCTGTGGCTGACGGGCATCGCCGCCCTGGTCATCCCCATCTCGATCCAGGTGGCCTACGGCCGCGTCTCCGATATTGGGGGGATGATCGCCAGCGCCGGGGTGGGCTTGCTGATTATGCTGGTCATGTTCCTGGGAGGGGCCATCCTCAGCCTGTGGCTGAGCCCCTATAGGACGGGGGCTATGGCCAAATTCTACGACTGGGCCAAGGGCGCAGCCCCCAAGGGACCCGCAGGCTGGAGCGGCCCCACGGATTACAACTGGTCCACCCGCTCCACCATTTCCGGCCCCGGCCCTACCGGCCCCACCGGACCCAGGGACGACCCCTGGAATTGAGAAGCTGTACCAATAGCCTCAGCACCCAGCTTTACGGCCAAAATTGCCGCCGGCTGCGTTGAAAAATCTTGAAATGCACCAAGTATTCCTGCGATTTTTCGTCTTACCACCGGCAATTTTGGCTCACGAAACTGAATACTTCGGCTATTCGTACAGCTTCTGAGAAGCACCTGATTCCCAAAACACCGCGGCGGGGACGGATTTCCGCCCCCGCCCTTTCACATCATAAGGAGAGATGACCAATGGACAAGCTGCAAATGAAAACCCCCCTGGTGGAGATGGACGGGGACGAGATGACCCGTATCCTCTGGCAGCAGATCAAGGAAGAGCTGCTGGAGCCCTACATTGAGCTGAAAACGGAGTATTACGATCTGGGCCTCCCCCACCGGGAGGAGACGGGGGACCAGGTGACCATCGACGCCGCCCAGGCGAACAAAAGGTACGGCGTGGCCGTCAAATGCGCCACCATCACCCCCAACCAGCAGCGGGTGGAGGAGTACAAGCTGTCGCAGATGTGGAAATCCCCCAACGGCACCATCCGGGCCATCCTGGACGGCACCGTGTTCCGCGCCCCCATCATGGTGCGGGGGCTTAACCCGGTGGTGAAGAACTGGCAGGCGCCCATCACCATCGCCCGCCACGCCTTTGGCGACGTGTACAAAGCATCTGAGTTCAAGGTCCCCGGCCCGGGCACGGCGGAGCTGGTGTTCACCGGTGCGGACGGCGCGGAATACCGCCAGACCATCCACCAGTTCGACGGCCCCGGCGTGCTCCAGGGGCAGTTCAATGTGGAGGCATCCATCGCCTCCTTTGCCCGCTCCTGCTTCCAGTTTGCCCTGGATACCCGCCAGGATCTGTGGTTCTCCACCAAGGACACCATCTCCAAGCAGTACGACCACACCTTCAAGGATATTTTTGCCGGGATTTTTGAGGCAGAATACAAAGCGGCGTTTGAGCAGGCGGGCATCACCTACTTCTACACGCTCATTGACGACGCGGTGGCCCGGGTCATCCGCTCCAAGGGGGGCTTTATCTGGGCCTGTAAGAACTACGACGGCGACGTGATGAGCGACATGGTATCCACCGCCTTCGGGTCGCTGGCCATGATGACCTCGGTGCTGGTGTCCCCGGAGGGGAACTACGAGTATGAGGCCGCCCACGGCACCGTCACCCAGCACTACTACCGCCACCTCAAGGGGGAGCAGGTGTCCACCAACCCCATGGCCACCCTGTTCGCCTGGACGGGGGCTCTGGCCAAGCGGGGAGAGCTGGACGGCCTGCCAGAGCTGGCCGCCTTTGCAGGAAAGCTGGAGCGGGCCGCCATCGACACCATTGAGAGCGGCGTGATGACCGGCGATCTGGTGGGGCTGTGGGAGGGGGAGGCCCCCGCCCAAAAGGTCACCGGGCTGGAGTTCCTGCGGGCCATCCGGGCGCGGCTGTGAGCTAAGAAGCTGTACCATTAGCCGAAGTGTGCAGATTCGCGGGGCAAAAAATCGCGGGAATACTTTGTGTATTTCAAGATTTGTTAACGAAGCCAGCGGTGATTTTGGCCGCGAGGATGGGTGCTGAGGCTATTGGTACAGCTTCTAAGGAGTCTGACCTTTCAAAGAAAAGCGAAAGAACACAACCCCCGGGGCGTCTGTGCCCCGGGGGTTGTGCTTATTCCACGATAAAAATAATCTTATCCTGTGTCCAAAATGAAGTTTCATATTCCAGCTCAATTATTTCCGCGCCGATAGGGACCTCATAGCAGACATAGCCCTCCAATTTTCGTCCAGGTGAGATGGATGAAAAGGACAAGCTGGGCTCACAGCGGAATAAATAGGAGTCGCAGGCAGCGCCATCCGCATAGCAATCAAAATAGATACTGCCGCAGGTTTGATCCGTGTTCCCGATGTTTTCGAACACAAAATAAGCGCGGATAAGCCTTGTCCCCTCACGGGGCTCATACTGATAGTCCTGCCAGTCCGCATCGCACTCCTGATAGGTGATTGAGAGATTCTTTGTATCTACCTTATCACCAGCATGGAAGATATTTGACGGCTCTGCCTGCTCCGTTTCCGTGCCGGCGGCATCGGTCTGGGCGGGCGGCTGGGAAGCGGCGGACGGCTTATCATCATTCCCGCCTGCCGCCGAGCCGATGGCTCCGACCACAAGGACGGCGATAACCCAGAACCACCATTTTTTGAATATCGGCTTTTTTGGCTTGTCGGACATTTTGCAAGCTCCTCTCTTTTTCTAGTAGAGACAGTATACCATATGCACACCACATTTGCAAGATAAAAATAAGTGTAAATAGCAGTATAATGTTTTGTGCAAATAATTGATGTATAATGCGCATTTAAAATGAGGTAATCTAAAGAAAAAGGAGGCCGATATGTTTCGAGTTGAAAAACCAGAGTACGTCAACAAGACCTTCCGTATGCCGCTGGCATTGGTTCAAGACCTGGAACGCATCGCCCAGGAGGAGCAGGTATCAATGAACCAGCTTGTGATTCAGTGCTGTAATTACGCGCTGGATCATATGGAGGAAACAGAGCCCTTACCGGATTGAGATGCAAAATCTTGCTGACAAGCAGGCGGATATGTGCTATACTGCGCATAACGCCACAGGAAAGGAGTGTTTTTTATGCTCCCCCAGGACCCCTATATTCTGCTCAGCTACGTGAACACCAAGCTCCGGGACGAGTACGCAAGCCTGTCCGCCCTGTGCGGTGGGCTGGATGTGGGCGAGACGGAGCTGGCGCAGAAGCTGGCCGGGGCGGGGTACGCCTACGACCCCGCCGCCAACCAGTTTAAACCAGTTTGAAGCATCACGCGCCGCAAACAGTCAAAGCGTGACATGTAAAGGAGGCTTATCCATGTCCGATGTGCTGAACTACGACCCCAACTGCCTGTTCTGCAAAATTGTCAAGGGGGAGATCCCCTCCAACAAGGTGTACGAGGATGATTTCTGCTATGCCTTTTATGACATCGACCCCCAGGCTCCCGTCCATTTCCTGGTCATTCCCAAGGCCCACGTGACCTCCTGCGGGGAGATTACCAAGTGGAACTCCGACCTGGTGGGCCACTGCTTTGAGGCCATTGCCAAGGTGGCCCATGAGCTGGGTGTCACCGATTTCCGGGTGGTGTCCAACTGCGGGGAGCAGGCGGGGCAGTCGGTGCCCCACCTCCACTTCCATGTGCTGGCGGGCCGGGATATGACCTGGCCTCCGGGCTGATTTCGCCGGCGGCGGAGGACTTTTGACAGGCTGGGCCGTCCCCTTTTAATAGGGGGACGGCCCTTCTTTATAAAAAATTTAAAATTCCTTTCGCGTTTCTGCCGGTTGGGGGTGGTATGCTGTGTGACACGAAAGGAGGCGGCAGATATGACGAAGCAGACAGCGGCGGGCCGCAAGGGGGCGGCCGCAGCCCCGGTAAGGGAGCTGGCGCGGGAGGCGGCGGCCAGGCCCCTTACCCCCTACCGGGTGTTCTGGCTGTTCCTCATCGCTGGTGTGGCGGGGGACTTGATTGAGGTGGCGTTCTGGCTGCTCACCCGGGGGGAGCTCATCAGCCGCAGCAGCCTGTTGTATGGGCCGTTCAGCCTGGTCTGGGCGATGGGGGCGGTGCTGCTCACCCTGGCGTTCCACCGCATGGACGACCAGAGCCCGGCCCGGATTATCCTGGCGGGGACAGTGTTGGGCGGCGCGTACGAGTACATATGCTCCTGGATTCAGGAGGTGCTGTTCGGGGCGTGCTTCTGGGACTACCGCCACCTGCCCTTCAACCTGAATGGGCGGGTGAACCTGGTGTTCTGCCTGTTCTGGGGGCTGG
Organism: uncultured Oscillospiraceae bacterium; assembly: GCA_948670295.1. Taxonomy (GTDB): domain Bacteria; phylum Bacillota; class Clostridia; order Oscillospirales; family Oscillospiraceae; genus Enterenecus. The sequence continues at coordinate 30,256 of CAPOAR010000022.1, forward strand.
CCGCCCTGGCGTGGGTGCGGGCGGCGTACCCGGCCCTGTGCCTGCTGATCGACCGGGTGCCCCTTCCCCGGGGGAAGCGGATGGTCCGGGCGGCGGCGCTGTTCCTGGCGTGCAGCACGGTGCTGTCCGCCGCCGCCCTGTGCCGGATGGACCAGCGCAGGCGGGATGTGCCCGCCTCCGGCGCGGTGGCGCAGTTTTTGGACGAGACATACCCCGACAGTTTTTTAAAGGAACGCTACCCCAACATGGGGATTCTGGATGAAATCGGCTGGTGAGAAAAACGCCTCCCTGGGAGCTCCGGGGAGGCGTTTTCGCTATTTTTGGCGCTTTGCCCGGTCATGGACCAGACCGCCCGTGGCGGGGCCGTCCAGCAGCCGCCCGTCGGCGGCAAACCGGGAGCCGTGGCAGGGGCAGTCCCAGCTGTGCTCCCGGGGGTTGTATTTCAAGGCGCAGCCCATATGGGGGCACCGGGGCCGGGTGGGGGTGAGCAGGTTGAGCATGCTTTCCCCGGCATTGGCGGCCAGCTGGGGGTGGAGGATGGAACGGGAGGGGGAGAATATGGCCTGAGAGGGGTTGTCCCGGCCCAGCACGAGATCGGCGGTCAGGGTGGCCGCGGCCATGGAGGAGGTCATCCCCCACTTGTTGAAGCCGGTGACGGCGTACAGCCCGGGCAGACGGGGGGAATACAGGCCGATATAGGGCGCGCCGTCCAGGGACATGCAGTCCTGGGCGGCCCAGCGGGCTGTAGGGCGGGCGTCCGGGTAGTGGCGGCGGGCGAAGCCCTCCAGCCCGGCCCAGCCGCCTCCCGGCTTGCCGGTGCGGTGGCTGCCGCCCCCCAGCAGGAGCATGCCGTCATAGCTGCGGAAGGACAGCCCTTTGCCGCTGGCGTCCACATACATCCCGTCCAGCTCCGGCCCGCCCTTCAGCGCCAGCACGTAAGACCGACTCTGGTAGAGCTTCAGCCAATAGGCGCCGAATTTGTTCAGAAAAGGGAAGTGGGTGGCCACGACAATATGCTCCGCCTTGATGGCGCCATGCTCCGTCACCGCCCGGCCGGTCTCCACCTCCAGTACCCGGGTATGCTCGAAAATGGGCAGCTTCTCCGCGATAGCTGCGGCGAATTTCAACGGGTGAAACTGGGCCTGGCGGTCAAAGCGCACCGCGCCCGCCACCGAAAAGGGGAGGGGAAGGTTCTTTGCCAGCGCGGCGGGGCGGCCCAGCCTGTCCAGGGCGGCCAGCTCCCGCTCCAGCAGCCTGGGGTTGTCCAGGGAATAGGCGTAGTTGGACTTTTCCTCAAAATCGCAGGGAATGTCCTGACAGAGGGCCCGAATGCGGTCCAGCGCCGCCGCATTGGCATCCAGACAGGCCCGGGCCCGCTCCGCCCCAAACCGTTTGAGCAGCTTGTGGAATACCAGCCCGTGTTGGGTGGTGAGCTTGGCGGTGGTGTTTTTGGTGACGCCGCCGCAGATCCGTCCGGCCTCCGCCACCACGCACCGCAGCCCGGCCTGTGTCAGCTCATGGGCGCACAGCAGCCCCGCCAGCCCGCCGCCAATCACCAGAGCGTCGGCGCGGATATCCCGGCGCAGGGGCTCGAATGTCGGAAGCTGGGCGGTTTTTTCCCAGATGGATTCCACAGCGCATCACCTCTTGGGAGGTAGTATGCCTGATTTGGGGGGAAATATGAGAACAAGCCCAGGCAGCTGCTTATAGAACGGGATCAGCAAACAAAGTGGAAAAGCTCCCCGGCCCGATGCAAAAGCAGGCCGGGGAGCTTGATTTTCAGCCGTCACTCCACTGGGAAATATCTCCCGCACACATAGACGCTCTCCACCTGGGCCAGGTCGATGGCTTCGGTAAAGTTCCAAATGTTGATGACCCCATAGCGCTTTTCCGCGTTGTTGGCATAGGTGGCATGCCCGGAGGGATTCCATTTGCCCTGCTTCTCCCAGTCCAGCTCCGTACCGTCCTTCATCCGCACCCGGATGGGGTTGAAGGTCAGCTTGTCCGATACCCCGTGCTCAAATGCGGCGGTAAGCCCCAAGGGGGACAGCTCCACCCATTCGGCGTTGAGATAGCCAGCCAGCTCCGAATCCCTGCCGAAGGTGAGCTTGTCTGTGGATTCCACCGTCAGCGGGATGGTGAGTTGTACGTCGTTCAGCTTGAACTGCGTCACGGGCCGCATCACGGTCAGGCCCGCCTCCCCCTCGCTGCCCCCTACGGTGATGCCCTCTTCGCCGAGCTCATCCTCCGGGATCGGCTCATACTCGATTTTGGACACGTAATCATGAATGTGCCGGATTTCCAGCTTCGCGTCCTTCGGGTCTCCGAAATTCTGGCCCCAGCTGGTGAATACCAGCAGGGCGGTCTTGCTCTCCCCGTTATAAACTGCGTATCCGGGGTCAAAGCTGTACGACCAATAGGTGCCGTCAATATTCAGCCCCTGCTCGTTATCGGTCAGTACATCCACGACTCCCCAGGGCTCCATGTCCGCGCTGAGCCGGTCCCCCTCCAGATCCTTAACCTGGACATAGGCCCGGATGGTGGAGCCGTCCGTCAGGGCGGACAGCACCTTGACCTGGAAGCCGTCCATGGTATAGGCCCTGTCCTCCTGCTCCTGGGCATAGGGGGCAAAGCTCCCGATCAGTTCCCGCAGGGTGGGGGATGCGGCAAACGCTGAGCCTATCAGAAGTGCGCACGCCGCCGCCGCGATCAGCACCCCCTTTGCCGCGCCCGGCCCCCTCTTGGCTGTCTTAGGCGGCAGGCCGTCCAGCGTCCTTTGCAAACGCCCGTCAAATCCCTCCGGCACGATACATTCCTCCTTGTCCGCCATTGCGCGGAGCATTTCGTCAAACCGTTCCATATTCACCCTCCTGATCTTGCAGCATTTCCTTCAGCTGCGCCCGGGCCCTGGACAGCCGGGATTTCACTGTCCCCTGGGGAACCCGCAGCAGCCGCGCGATTTCGTCTACCCTCAGCCCCTCGTAGTAGAACAAAGCCACCGCCACCCGCCGTTCAGGCGGCAGGGCGCACACCGCCTCCCACAGGCCGTCGCAGCGGACGGCTTCCGGGGCGACGGGCTCCTGGGCCAGGTCGTCCAGATAGACCACCCGGCCCTGCCTTCTCCTCTGGGCATACGCGCAGTTTACCGCGATTTTTACCAGCCAGGGGCGGACAGCTTCCCTGTTTTTCAGCCTGTCCAGCGATTGCCACGCCTGCAAAACCGCTTGGGATACCGCGTCCTCTGCGTCGGCGTCGCTGTCCAGCACCGCCCGGGCGGCCCGGAACATCCGCCTGCCATGCTCGGTCACGGCGGCGGCGAACTCCTCCCGCGTCCACTCCATTCTCGCACCATCTCCTTGCACCTTGCTTGTCCGGACATACCCATAGACGCTTGGGATTACAAAAAGGTTCCCGATCCGGCAAAAAACTTTTTTGCAATTTTTCATCTTTTGACTTGCAAAATTTACTTTAGTGGTGTAAAATACTGCACTGTAATCAAGCCCCAGCTTCAGGGAAGAAAGGATGCTGACAACAATGTCAATGAAAAACGCTTATCTGCTGTCTGTGATGGACAATTTGAAAGCCAAAAACGCCCATGAGCCCGAGTTCCTCCAGGCTGTAGAGGAGGTGCTGGAGTCCCTGGAGCCGGTGGTGGAGGCCGATCCCCGCTACGAGCGGCTCAACGTCATCGGCCGTATGGTGGAGCCGGAGCGGGTGGTCATGTTCCGCATCCCCTGGGTGGATGACTCCGGCAAGGTGCAGGTCAACCGGGGCTACCGGGTGCAGTTTAACTCCGCCATCGGCCCCTATAAGGGCGGGCTGCGCCTCCACCCCTCCGTCAACCTGTCCGTCATCAAGTTTTTGGGCTTTGAGCAGGTCTTTAAAAACTCCCTCACCACCCTGCCGATGGGCGGCGGCAAGGGCGGCTCCGACTTCGACCCCAAGGGCAAGAGTGACGGCGAGGTCATGCGCTTCTGCCAATCCTTCATGACTGAGCTCCAGCGCCACATCGGCCCGGACACCGATGTGCCTGCCGGCGATATCGGCGTGGGCGCCCGGGAGATCGGCTTCCTGTTTGGCCAGTATAAAAAGATACGAAACGAGTTCACCGGTGTGCTCACCGGCAAGGGGCTGAGCTATGGCGGCTCCCTGGCCCGCACCGAGGCCACCGGCTTCGGCCTGTGCTACTTTGCCGACGCCCAGCTCAGGGACAACGGCCAGTCCTTTGCCGGCAGGCGGGTGGTCATCTCCGGCTCCGGCAACGTGGCCATCTACGCCAACCAAAAGTGCACCCAGCTGGGGGGCAAGGTGGTGGCCATGTCCGATTCCAATGGCTACATTGTGGACGAGAACGGCATTGACCATAAGGTAATCCAAGAGATCAAGGAGGTCAAGCGGGAGCGTATCAGGACATACCTGGATTACGTCCCCTCTGCCAAGTACGTGGAGGGCTGCTCCGGCATCTGGACGGTGCCCTGTGACATTGCCATGCCCTGCGCCACCCAGAATGAGATCGGCGAGGTCAGCGCCAAGACGCTGATTGCCAATGGCTGTATCGGTGTGTTTGAGGGCGCCAACATGCCCTCCACCCCCGCCGCTATTGCCGCATACCAGGCCGCGGGCATCCTGTTCTCCCCCGCCAAGGCGTCCAATGCCGGCGGCGTGGCCACCTCCGGCCTGGAGATGAGCCAAAACAGCGAACGGCTGAGCTGGACCTTCGAGGAGGTTGACGCGAAGCTCAAGGGCATCATGGAGGGGATCTACGCCGCCTGTGCCGCCGCCGCGGAGAAATATGGCATGAAGGGGAACATTCAGGCGGGCGCCAACATCGCCGGATTCCTGAAGGTGGCCGACGCCATGCTGTGGCAGGGGATCTGAGAAGCGCGAGGATATGAGGGCGCTTCCGCCTGTGACAGTATGGAAAGTATTTTTGACGGATAAGCGCCAATACAAAAAGCCCGCCGGGGCGAATCCCGGCGGGCTTTCATTCTGTCCGAATTGAACAGGTTTATTTTCAGGGGCCCGGCGCAATGGTTCCGGGTTCGGCGTTCAGCCTTGCGGTGGTTTCATTTGCTTCCTGCGGCGGAATGCTCATACGGATATGTAGGCTTCATAGGCCGAGAGGGGCCGCTTCTGTGTGGTCACATGGTACTTGGGGTCATCCACCGGGATGGCGGGGATGGCTGGCGTGGGCCGCGTTTCGCAGGAGAGGGCGGCCTGGTGCTCCAGGTAGTCCCGCATGGTGTTGGCGCTGTAGAGTCTGCTGCGCTGGCAGAAACCAATGGCCTGGAGCGCCGCCTCTTTGCCGTACTGGTCCAGCAGGGAGTGGATCAAGCGGAACTGGTCCCTGGCATAGCGGGATTTGTCCACGCGGATGGCCGTCAAAAACTCTGTGG
>CAPOAR010000023.1:0-35414 GCA_948670295.1 uncultured Oscillospiraceae bacterium
AAAAGGAACAGGCAAAAGGACAGGCACAGGCGCAGCCCGAAGCAGTAACAGAGCCGCCAGAAACCCCCGCGCCGGAGCAGCCCGAAGCAGCCCCACAGAAACAAGCGGACACAGCACAGGAAACCCGCAGCGAAACCCCACAGGAAACCGCCACAACACAGGAAACGCAGCAAGCCGCCGCCCCCTACTATTCTATCAACGAAACCGCCGCCCGCCGCGCAAAAGATATGAACAGCTTTTACGATTACAAACCGGGCAGCGCAACGGCAGAATACCGCAGCTACATTGACGAAGCCGTACAAATCGCGGAACGGCAGAAAAAACGTGTTGACCCTATGTACCATGAAAAGATTGACAGTCTGCTTGACACTTATGCCCGGAAACTGGCGGCGAATATGAACAAGGGCTATGAAATTGCGGGGCGCGTTCCCTCTATCTTGATTGCCGGAGGTTCCAACTTCCCCACAAGGAAGAAAGAAAAGCAGAACGCCGCCACTGACCGGAATATGCAGGAATACCGGGACATACAGGGCTTGCTTGATAAAATCCGCAGCACAGGAATGGGCGGTATCAGCGCGGACGACCCGCAAGCAGTCGAGAAACTTCAAAAGAAACTTGCGGGACTGGAAAAATCACAGGAAACCATGAAAGCAGTCAACGCCTATTACCGCAAGCATAAGACCCTTGACGGTTGCCCGCATTTGCCGCCGGATCAGCTTGAAAAGCTGAAAGCGGATATGTCGAGCCAGTGGCATTTAGGGGACAAGCCCTTTGCGTCGTGGGCGTTATCCAACAACAACGCAGAAATCCGGCGCGTCAAAGACCGCATTAACACCCTCTGCAAAAAAGGTTACGTTATCTTACCTCAACAAAGTGACGCCCGGCAGATCACAGCGGCCCGCAGTGCGGGCCGCTTTTGTGCGTTTACGGGCCGGGGCAGGGATTCCGGGAACTGTTTGGAGAATTTGGCGGGTGTCTGCTTTTGGCGTCATTTCAGAGGGAAAAATTACACTTTGTCGTTAGTTTTCCCCGGAGCCTTACTGTCCCAATGGTTTGAGACGGGGTCTATCGTGGCCCAGGGCGTTTTGGGGCATAGAAATCAGCGTTAGGAAAAAACTGCCCCACCCAAAATTTACGCCGCTGAAAACAAAGAAACGATTCCCCGAGTCGGAGTGTGAATTGCACCACTGTCTTCAAAGAGAAAGGCCGCCAGCACCGCTCAAAAAATATGTGTCTGTTCTGATAACTCTCTCCAAATCCAGTAGCTATTCCCACCGAGGTGTGGTATGGTCTGACGTTGCGAAAGGAGGCGATGCCAAATGGCAAAAAGGAGAGCCAACGGAGAAGGGAACATCCGCAAACGCAGCGATGGCCGCTGGGAGGGCCGCTACACGGCTGGCCGTGACCCGAATACCGGCAAGGTGATCTACAAAAACGTCCTGGCGAAAACCCAGAAGGAGTGTAAGGAGAAGCTCCAACGGGCCATCGAAGAAAATGCGAAAGTAGATGTCATCAGAGCCAAGCAGTACACTGTAGGCCAGTGGATGGACGTGTGGTTCGAGAACTGCGCGAAAATCAAAGTTCGGCCTTCCTCCCACAAGACCTACCGGGGCTACATCGACAACCACATCAAGCCCAGCATCGGAAAAATTCCGCTGAACAAATTATCTTCTCTGAATTTACAGAAGCTCTACAAGAAGCTGCTGAGCGGCGGCAGGGTGGAGCGGATCGAGTCCAAAAAGCAGCCCAAGGGTCTCAGTGCAAAAACCGTCCGCAACATAAACCAGGTGATCTCCTCCGCCATGGATTTCGCCATCGACCAAAAGCTGATTATCACCAATCCTACAGATGGATGTGCCTTGCCCAAGCTGGAGCACCGGGAGATGAAAACCCTGCCCGCTGAGCAGCTGGCGTCTTTTCTCCACGAAGCCAAGGAAAGCGGCGTGTTCGAGATGTACTACATCGAGCTGGCCACCGGGTTGCGGCGGGGTGAGCTGCTGGGCCTCAAATGGGAGGACATCGACTGGGAGAACGGCACGATTCAGGTGCGCCGCCAGATTGCCCGGATCGACGGCGAAGTGGTGGAGGCCCCGCTGAAGACGAAAAACTCTTATCGGAGCGTGTCCATTGGGCAGGATGCCGTGGAAATCCTCAAGGAGCAGCAGGGGAAAACCAACAGCGAGTATGTATTTCCCTCGCCGACCGGCGGCCCCATCTCTCCAGACAGCGTGCTCCATATGCTCCACCGGGTGCTGAAGCGGGCGGGACTGCCCCGGATTCGCTTCCACGATATGAGACATACGTTTGCCACCGTAGCTCTGCAAAATGGCGTAGATATCAAGACGGTAAGCGGGATGCTGGGCCACTACAGCGCGGGATTCACGCTTGACACTTACGCCCATGTGACCACAGCGGCACAGCGTCAGGCAGCGAATACCATGAGCAACATCCTATCCGATGCTGCCGGGAACTAACCGCACATTTCCCCGTATGGGTCAGCGCTTGGGTCAAAGCGCTGACCCATTTTTTGACCCAGATTATTTTCAGCGAAAAGCAAAGAAAAGGCCTTGAAATCTTGCGATTTCAGGGCCTTTTTGGTTGCGGGGGCCGGATTTGAACCGACGACCTTCGGGTTATGAGCCCGATGAGCTACCAGACTGCTCCACCCCGCGATATTTTATTTGGTGCCGGAGACCGGGGTCGAACCGGCACGGGATCACTCCCACGGGATTTTAAGTCCCGGGCGTCTGCCAATTCCGCCACTCCGGCTTGTCAAGGCTAAATTATAATAGCACGATTTCCCGTTCCTGTCAACCCCTATTTTCAGCATTCTTTCTGCCGCGATAAAGCAAGCAATGTAAAACAAATATACAGGGCGCGAAAAAGTCCATCCCAGCTTCTCCGGCCCGGCGGCCAGCCGATGGGCCGGAGAAGCCGGCAGGAGGCCTCACCAACTGCCCCACTCCTCTTTGCGGGGAAGCCCGAATTCCCGCCATATATACTCCGCGCCGGGATGGCTGTCTCTGTAGGCTTGCCGTACAGCCAGCGCCTCCTCCGGGAAATCGGTGATGATTCCACTGATTCCCATTTCCAGATACTGCTCCATCTTTTCCGCGTCATACACGCTCCACACGTACAGCGGCAGGTTAACTTCCCTGGCCCGGGTCACCAGACGATAGCTCACCAATGCCTCCTCCACCGCCAGAAAGTCCACCTGATAGCGCCACACCGCATCATCGATATCTCCTGCCGCGCCATAGGCGCAGCAACCCACCCACCATTCCGGGTGCTGTTCCATGATGGGCAGAAGGCAGAGATAATCCAGCGACATGAACATAGCCCGGCGGCCAAATTCGTACCGCTCCACCAGCTGGATGACTGCTTGGGCCAGGGCATCGCCGGTGCCGGCCTCGGGTTTGAGTTCGATAAGCAGCCCCATGCCGGGCCGACAGGCCAACACCGACAGGACTTCCTCCAGGGATGCGATCTTTCCCGTCTCTCCCGGGTGGTTTTTGTCGGACACAGGGATTTCCTGAAGCTCTGCCCACGTCAGCTCGCCTACGCTCTCTGCGCGGCCTGCCATCCGCCACAGGTTCCCGTCGTGGAACAGCACCGGCACGCCGTCTTTGGTGAGCTGTACATCAATCTCCGCATAGTCCGTACCCTGTTCCATGGCTGAGAAAACGGCCTGCCGGGTGTTTTCAATCCCGCCTGCTCCGCCGCGGTGGGCCAGCACGATGGGAGCATGGACCAACAGGGAGTGCTCCATGCCCAGCAGGAGGCCGGCAATCAGGGTGAGGCACACCGCCGCCGCTCCCGCCCGCCAGCGGAGCTTTTTCATACGTCCCCTCCAGCGCCCGGCAAAGGCGGCCCAGCGCCGGGAGACGATCTCCCACACCGCTACGCCGTCCGCGTCCCATGCGGGGCAGAGGGTGGCCTGGGCCTCTCCCGTTTTGGCCAGCACAGATGCCAGCAGCCAAACCGCCCCGGCCATGGCCGCAGCCTGGAGCAAAACCAGCAGCAGCCACCAGAGCAAATCTTTTTGGAATGCCTCGTTGAATAACAAATACTTCAAAAAATCGCCGTTGAAGTCATCGCCGGTCAGCACATTCCGCCGCCAGTACCGGGCCTGCTCCGTGTACGCCCAGTTCCACCCGGCGTAGACGGCCAGCACCGCCATGCGCTCCCGCCAACCCAGCTGCCGCCAGCACCGCAGGCTGTCCCCGGCGGCCTGTCCAAACCGCCGCTGCCGCAGCACCATCACCACCGGCACGAACAGCAGCAACAGATGGGCCAAGTAATATCCGGCCTGGATGGCGATGCCCCCCACAACTCCCGCCCAGCTCTTTTGCAGCTCGCCAAAAATGAACCATGGGATAGTGACCCGGGGGGCGGTTCCGCTCACATAGACAGCCCCCACCAGCGGGAGCAGCAGAACGAAGTACACAGCCCCCGGGATCAGGCCCCATCCCCGCAGCAGCCGCAGGTCCCAGAGCGCCGCCTTCATGGCCTGGCCCAGGGTGAAGCTCTCCCCCTGGCGGTACAGGGCGGCGGTGCGGATGACAACGCTGTACTCATAGAATACCAGCCAGGCCGTGGCAAAAAACAGCAGCAGAAACACCGCCGCGCCCACGGGATGGAGAAACGCCCACACAATGCCGCCGTTGAGGCTGAGCCCCGCAGCTGATACATAGGCGTGGAATAATCCGCTGAACAGCGGATTAACCAGGCAAAGAAAGGCCAGCCTCCACAGCAGCTCAAAGCATACAATCCTTTTAAGCGCCAAAAAAAATCTCATATGCGTCAGCTCCCCGCAATTGGATTCCGGGTGAGATTTTACCACTTGGCGCAGAAAATTTCAAGCGAACGGATAACCATCAAAAAAGTATGGAGAAGCCCTGAAATCCTGGGATTTCAGGGCTTCTTTCTGTTTGGAACTAATTGGTGGAGTCAAAGGGAATGTTGTCCCCCATGGTGATGCACAGCTCGGTGATATCTGTGCGAACATGCAGAACGGCGTATTCCAGCGGGCCCTTATCGCATTGGGCCACACGCCTCGTCCTCAGCAGCGGAGTACCCGGCTCAATGTGGAGAATCTGGGAATCCACCAAGTCGGCGGCGGCGGCGGAGATATATTCCACACAGCCCTTGTATTGAACGCCATATTTCTTGATGAGGAAGGGGTAAAGATCCCAGAATTCAGTGGTAAATTTGTCGAGCTGGGGGAAGAAATCCGTGCGAATGTAGTCAAACAGGTACATGAGGGGGATATCCCGGCTGTAAAAGATCCGCTGGAGGCGGTAAACCGGCGTGCCGATTTCAATATCCAGCGCTTCCGCGGTTTTAACATCGGCATCCACCAGATCCACATACATGCCCCGCGCCGTCATGTGCTGGGGATCGGGAATGGATGCGTGCCGCACGGAGATGATATCCTCAAAGTGGCGCAGCCTGGAAAACGCAAAGGAGTCGTCGGGATAGATATTCTTTAAAACTACCGTCCCGCAGCCCTGCTTCACCTTCACATACCCCTCATCCGCCAGCTGCGCGATGGCGCGCCGGACCGTGGTGCGGCTGACGTGATAGATTTCTTCCAGCTTGGGCTCCGGCGGCAGAAGGGAATTTACGGGGTAAACATCATTTCTCAGATCCTCCAAAATCTTCTCGTAGGTCCTCTGGTATGCCAGCATTTAAACATCCCCTAAACATTATTCCGTCCTGGGCGCTCCGATGGGCAGTATCAAAAGCATGGTAGCATGAAAACGCTTTTCTGTCAAGGAACTTTCCGAGATATGAACGGGATATCGGCACATTCTACAACACAAACGGAGAAAATTTGTCTAATCTGTGAATTGATTATTTATCTCGAAATATAGATAATGTTTATGTGATGTTTAAGATATGTATTTTGGTGCAAGAGGGGGATGTGCCATGATTTTGATTGGCGAATATACGCAGCTGCCCGACTGGCTTCCGGCCCGGGCAGGCACGGGTATACTGGCCTTGCGCCGGGAACCGGATGGGATGTACCGGGAGCAAGGCGTCTGCCCTGCAAAAAATCCCTCCTATCTGGCTTTTGGCGGTGGAGAATCCTTCTACGCGGCAGAAGAGGGAGGCCAGGGGGGGCTGGTCCGCTGCAAAAAAACGCCGGAGGGTGTGTGTGAAATAGATGCTTCGATCCGTTTTCCGGGCAGCGGAAGCTGTCACATCTGTTTCGATCCCCGGACGGCTGCGGCCTATGTGGCAAACTACGAGTCCGGGTCGCTGACGGCGGTTGACTGCTCCGGGGAGGAGATGCGGATTTTGCAGGAGCTTTCCTACTGCGGCAGCGGCCCCAATCCCAGCCGGCAGACGGGCCCCCACATCCACAGCAGCTGGCTTTCCCCTGGCGGCGGGGAGCTCTTTGCGGTGGATCTGGGAACCGACCAGATTTATCGTTATCTGCGGGGGGCAGACGGTTCCCTGCGCCCCAATCCCCGGCAGCCGTCCATACCCTTTCCGCCCGGCAGCGGCCCCAGGCACATGGCATTTCACCACAGCCTGCCTACCGCCTATGTCACCGCTGAGCTGAGCAACGAGGTTTTCATGCTTCAGTTTGATTTGGACGGCGTTGCCGCGATCCGGGGCTCCTGGAGCACGGCGGCGCGGCAGGAGGGCATGGTGCTCACCGCTCATTTGCAGCTGTCCCGGCGCTATGGGACGCTCTATGCCTGTGTGCGCGGGACGGATGAGCTGGTCTGGTTTTCTGTGGACCCAGACAGCGGCAGGCTGGATCTGAGGGGCAGATGCCCCAGCGCAGGCCGCTTCCCGCGGCATTTTCTGCTGGATGAGGAGACCGGCACGCTGCTGGTGGCAAACCAGCTTTCCGGAGATGTGTGCGTGTTCCGGCTGGATGCCAAAGGGAATGTGGAGCCAACCCCCGTCCAGCGCATTGACGCGCCCAGCGCGGCGGCGGTGATGAAATTATAACACGAGGAGGAATACTATGGCGAACAGAGTGGCTGTAATCACCGGCGCCAGCCGGGGAATCGGGAAGGGAATTGCCATCGTCCTGGCCGGGCATGGCTATGATATCGGATTTTCCTACTGCTCCGCAGAAGACCAGGCTGTCCGGCTCCAGCGGCAGATTTGGGAGGAGTTTGGCCGGCGCTGCGAAATCTGGCGCGCGGATCTGCGGGAGCCCGGCGCCGGGCCCGCGTTTGTGGAGGCCGCGGCAGACAAGCTGGGCGGGCTGGACGTGCTGGTCAACAACGCGGGGGCCACCCGGTTTGAGAGCATCCTGGACCTGACGGAGCAGGGGGTCAACGACCTGATTGACCTGGACCTGAAGAATTACCTGTTCTGCACCCAGGCCGCTGCACGGGTGATGGTTCGGAACGGCACAAGGGGGAGCATCATCCAGATCACCTCCTCCCGCGCCCAGCGGGCCTATCCCCAGGATGGGATCTACGGCGGCGTGAAAGCCGCCGTCGCCAGGGCCTCCCAGTCCGCGGCGCTGGATCTGGCCCCCTACGGCATCCGGGTGAACTGTGTGGCGCCAGGCGCCATCGCCGTTCGCAGCAGGGAAGAGCTGGAGGAGCTGGCAAAGCACAAAGCGGTGCCGATGGACTTTTGGGACAAGCTGGGCCGGCGTATTCCCCTGGAACGGGTGGGAACCCCCGCAGACGTGGGAGAGGCCGTGGCGTTTTTGGCCTCCCCGGAGGCGGCATATATCACCGGGGTCACCCTGCGCATCGACGGAGGGCTGATCCTGCCGGGAATGCCGGAAAGCGGCCCCTGCGACAGCTGGGGCGGCCAAAAAAAGGAGGCTGAACGGGATGGGAATTGAGATACGGGATGTACGGGCCATCTGCACAGCGCCGGAGGGCGTCAATTTGGTGGCGGTGAAGATAGAAACCAGTGAGCCCGGCCTGTACGGCGTGGGCTGCGCCACCTTTACCCATCGGTATCTGGCGGTGGTGACCGTCATTGAAAAATATCTGCGTCCGTTCCTGATCGGCAAGGACCCGGCCAATATTGAGGATATCTGGCAGTCCGCCATGGGAATGAGCTATTGGCGCAACGGACCTGTGCTCAACAACGCGCTGTCCGGCGTGGATATGGCGCTGTGGGATATTAAGGGAAAGTTGGCGGGGATGCCCCTCTACCAGCTGTTCGGAGGAAAATGCAGGCCGGGCGTTCCCTGCTATACCCATGCGGAGGGGGCCGACGCGGAGCAGACCCTGGAGCGGGTGGAGGCGCTGCGGGAGCGGGGCTACCGGAAAATCCGCGTGCAGGTGGGCGGCTACGGCGGAAAGAACCCCAACATGCACAGGCCGGAAAATCCCTTCCCCGGGGGATATTTTGACCCCAAGGCATACATGAAAAATGTACTGGACCTGATGGAAAAGCTCCGCGCCGCCTATGGGGACTGCCTGGAATTCTGCCACGATGTCCACGAGCGCCTGGCCCCCATCGACGCGCTGAATTTTGCGAAGGAGCTGGAGCAGTACCACTTGCTTTTCCTGGAGGACGTGCTTCAGCCGGAGCAGGCCGCGTGGTTCCAGACCATCCGGCAGCAGTGCGCCACCCCGCTGGCCATGGGCGAGCTGTTCAACAACCCCCACGAGTGGATGCCCATTGTGAGCGCCCGGCTGATCGACTACATCCGCGTCCATGTCAGTCAGATCGGCGGGATCACCCCCGCCAGAAAGCTCGTGGCGTTCTGCGACGCGTACGGCGTCCGCACAGCTTGGCACGGCCCCATTGACATGACCCCCATCGGCCATGCCGTCAACGCCCATTTGGATATCTCCAGCCCCAATTTCGGCGTCCAGGAGTGGGCGGACAGCTTTAATGGCCTCTACCCGTCGCTGAATGGGCCGCTGATGCGGGAGATGTTCCCCGGTATGCCTGAGTACCGGGACGGCTTCCTTTACCTGAATGAGAATCCCGGCATCGGCGTGGATATTGACGAGGCGCTGGCGGCGAAATATCCCTGCCGGGAGAGCGGGACTGCCTGGGAGTGGATGCTGGCCCGCCTGCCCGACGGCACCGCCGTCCGCCCGTGACAGACAAGGAGGATGTTATGCTGAAATTCAATCCTAACCCCCTGTTTCCAGAACAGCCGCTGTTCGAGATCGGTTCCGAGGCGGAGATCCCGCGCTCTGCGCGTTATACCCTATACTGCGACGGCCAAAAGCAGACGGTCTACCATACCGATTCCTTTGACTATGCCGTGGTGGTGCGAAAGACGCGCGCCGCGTTTCCCGTGGAGGTTCAGGTGTCCGAGCCGGTGGAGCGGGCGGTAATCCGGCCTGTGTCGCTGGGCATTTCCCATGAATTGGAGGGACAGACCCTGCGCTTCACGGCGCCCGGGCTGAAAAAGCTGAGCATTGAGTTTGACGGCGAGCTGAAGCGTCCGCTGTTTCTGCTCCAGTCCCACTACGTCCCCCGTCCCTCCTCCAGGCCCACATACTGCTTTGAAGCGGGCAAAGTGTATAACGTGGGCACCCTGGAACTCCAGACCGGGCAGAGCGCGTACCTGGAGGAAGGGAGCATTGTGTGTGGACGGATCCGCTCCTACATGGCCGATGACGTGTCGGTGACGGGGAATGGGATCCTGTACGGCGCGGTCTGGCACAAGCCGGATGAAAATGGAGGCCGCCTGATGGCGGAGTTCTCCCTGGGGAAAAATATTTTGGTTCAGGGGATCACCATTGTGGATAACGGCGTGTGGAATATCGTGCCGGGGGCCTGTTCCCACGTGGAAATCCGGGATGTGAATGTGCTCTCCCGGCTGGTCACCGGCGACGGCATCGACATTGTGGGCTGCCGGGATGTTCTGGTGGAGCACTGCTTCATCCGCGCGGCGGACGACTGCATCGTGATCAAGGCATGTCCGCTGCCCACGCCCGCCGCCTGCTGCGATGTGAAGAACGTTGTGGTGCGGGACTGCGTGCTGTGGAACGCGGAGCCCGGAAACGCGCTGGAAATCGGGTATGAGCTGCGCTGCAAAGAGGTGTCGGACATTCTGTACTCCGACTGCGATATCATCCACTGCGAATACGAGGGGAATCAGTCCGGCGGCGTGCTCACCATTCACAACGCGGACAGGGCCCGGGTCAGCAATGTGGTGTACGAAAACATTCGGATTGAGGACGCCCAGGAGAAACTGGTGGATATCAAGATTCTGGACTCAAAATACTCGCTGGACCGGGTGCGGGGCGAGGTGGAGGACGTGTACTTCCGAAACATCACCGTGGACGGACCCATTTTTCCCGTGTCCATCATCCGGGGCTTTGAGATGCACCAGGAGGTTCGCTGGCCCAGACGGATTCATTTTGAAAATGTGGTTATCCACGGCGGCGTGATGAAAAGCGCCAACCAGATGCGCATGGTGGTGGAGCTGGCCCACGAGCTGGAATTCGAGGGCGAAATGGACCACGTGAAACGCGACTTTTAGGGGGGAGCCCATTGAAACAAACAATCCCTCGTAGGCTGTCCCGGCTGGGGCGGGATATCTGGAAAAGCCGGGCCATTTACGGCCTGATGCTGCCGGGGCTGGTCTGGTTCGTGCTCTTTGCCTACGGCCCCATGTCCGGCCTGCTGCTGGCGTTCAAGACCTACAGCGCCAAGGGTGGGATCTGGGGCAGTCCGTGGTGCGGCTGGGAGAATTTCATGTATGTGTTCCGGGACGCGGCCTTTCTCCGCTCGGTGTTCACCACGCTGCGGATCAATGTGGGCAGGCTGCTGTTCCAGTTCCCGGTTCCCATCGTTCTGGCGTTGCTGCTCAATGAGTGCGCCGGCAAGCGGTATAAAAAGGCCGCGCAGACCATATTCACCTTTCCCTATTTCCTGTCGTGGGTGATTGTGGCCAGCCTGATTACCAATACGCTGTCCATGGACGGCCTTCTCAACGGCGTGCTGACCGCGCTGGGCCTGGATAAGGTGAATTTTTTGGGGAGCGGCAAGCTGTTTGCGCCCATCCTCTATATCACGGAGAGCTGGAAGTCCGCGGGGTGGAACGCCATCATCTATCTGGCGGCCCTCTCCGGGATTGACCTGGATCAATACGAGGCGGCAAAGCTGGACGGCGCCAGCCGCTGGCAGACGCTGCTTCACGTGACGCTGCCCAATTTGAAGCCCACCATTATCGTGATGCTGGTGCTGTCCATCGGCAATTTGATGACGGGAGGGTTTGAGCAGATCTTCAACCTATCAAACCCGGCGGTGGCCGACCTGTGCGAGATTCTGGACATGTATATCTACCGGGTCACCTTTGGCTCGGTGCCTGATTTTGGCTTCTCCATGGCCATCAGCCTGTTCCGTTCGGTGGTCAACTGCATTTTCCTGGTGGCCGCGGACAAGGGCGCGAAAAAATTAGGCGGGACCGGCCTGTTCGGCTGACCGGCGCTCCGCCCCGAAGGAGGACGCTCCATGAAGAAAAAACAGCTGTCACCGGCCGATGTTTTGATATTCCTGGCCATCGGATGCCTGATCCTCGTGATCATCGTCCCGCTGGTCAATGCGGTGGCCATCTCATTTTCCACTCAGCGGGAATATTTAGACCATCCGCTTCTGCTCTTCCCCAGCGCCCCGACGCTGGAAAACTATCAGAACCTGCTGGGCGACCAACGCATCGCCTCCGGCTTTAAAACCTCGCTGCTCATCGTAGGACTGGGGGTGCCGCTGAATCTGTTTTTAACGCTGTCCCTGGCCTACGGGACCAGCCGGCCCGCCTTTCCCGGGAAAAAATTTATTCTCGGCGCGATTCTGTTCACCATGCTCTTCAACGGCGGCATTCTCCCGCTGTATATGCAGATGAGGGAGCTGAAGCTCACCAACACCATATGGTCTGTCGTCCTGGCCAGCGGCGTCAATGTGTTTTACTTTGTCATTGCCAGAAACTTTTTCTGCTCCATCCCCCAGGCGCTGGTGGAATCGGCGCAGCTGGACGGGGCGGGGGAGTGGCGCATTCTGTTTTCCGTCATTCTCCCCCTGGCAAAGCCCATTGTGGCCACGGTGGCGCTGTTCTGCATTGTGGACCGCTGGAACGAGTGGTATAACGCGCTGATCTTTATCCGCAGCAATGACATCGTTCCACTGCAGGTTGTGCTGCGCTCCATTGTGATGGAGTCCAATATCTCCAGCAGCACCAGCTCTATGGAGGCGGCGGCCCGGAATTTCGATATGGGGATCAAGATGGCCGCCGTCATCGTCACCACCCTGCCCATCATGTGCATTTTCCCCTTCCTGCAAAAGCACTTCACCAAGGGCGTCATGGTGGGCGCGATCAAGTCCTGACACCATCCTGTCCGGGAGACGTAAAAGCCCCGTTCAGAAACACAAAAAGGAAGGAAGATCACTATGAAAAAGTTCACCCGAACACTGTGCGCGCTGCTGAGCGTTCTGCTTGTGCTCATGCTGGGCCTGGCGGCGTGCGCTCCGGCGCAGGAGGGCCCGTCCGGCAGCGCCGGTCCCGCGCCCGCCTCCACGGCGCCCGGCACGCCGGACGCCTCCGGGGGGAAAAAGACCTATGACGAGCATCTCACCCTGACCTGGCTGATGGCGGGCATCAAGTCCGGGGGGGACTACAGCGGGGACGACTGGGGCCGTTACTGGCTGGACACCTATAACATTGATTTTGATATCATCGCCACCACCATTGACGTGTCCGACTGGGACGAGCGGCTGCGCGTCTGGATCAACTCCGGCGACATGCCCGATGTGGCCCACGCGGAATATCCCTATGGCGAGATTGAAACCTATGCCGCGCAGGACGCGATCTACCGCTTCCCCGACGACTGGAAGGAGCGCTGGCCCAACCTGGCCAAAACCCAGGACGATGTGCCCATCTCCGCCATCGCCGAGGAGAAGCTGGGCGGCACCTACTGCCTGTGGAGGCCGGTTTTCTCCACCAACCGTCCCAGCGAGCGGCTGAGCTACCATGCCCTGCTCTACATGCGCAAGGACTGGCTGGAGGCCTGCGGCCTGGAGATCAAGGACACGTACTCCCCCTCGGAGCTGGCGGAAATTGCCCGCACCTTCCTGGAAAAGGATCCCGGCAATGTGGGCGACAGCCTGGTGGGCCTGAGCATCCGCACCTACGATCTGGCAAAGCTGTGGCCCACCACGGACTTTTCCGAGGCCTGCAACATCGGGGACGGCTACTACCAGGACGAAAACGGCCTGTTCCAGTGGGCGCCTGCGGACCAGCGCACCCTGGAATCGCTGAAAACCTATCAGCAGATGTATAAGGAAGGGGTCATTGACCCTGAGTTCTATACCTTCACCCGGTATGAGGGTTCCCAAAAGTTCTATGTGCAGGGAACCTCCGGCATTGCGCTGGAGGACGGCCACGCCATTCTCATCACCTACATCCGCAACGGCCTGATCGCCCAGGGCCTTGACCCGGATGAGGTGCTGCATCTGGCCCAGCTGGTGGGCGAGGATGGGAAATACCACTACCGCGAGGATGCCAACTATTGGGGCCAGGTTATCTTCAATCCCACCATCAGCGATGAAAAATTTGAGCGCGCCATGGACCTTCTGGATTTCTGCGCCACCGAAGAGGGACAGAACCTGGTGAACATGGGCTTTGAGGGGGTAGACTGGGAGCGGGATGAGAATGGGAATTACGTCTCCCTGCTGGACCCGGCCATTCAGGGCGAACACCTGTCGGTCATGGCCGGGAAATACCCCTCCAAGGATTCCTATTTCGGCAGCGTGGTGCTGACGGACGACTTCGCCCTGGTCAGCCCCAACTACAGCACGGAGATCCAGGACGCTGTGCGGCGCTTCTACAAGCTCCGGGACGAGCTGAGCGACGAGACCACCCTGCTGCCCCGGGAGTACGACTATGAGACCCTCAGCTCCAGGGAGAAATCCCAAGCGACCATGGACCTTGCGGACGAATATGCCAAGCTGATTCTCAAGGACGGGAACCTGGAACAGAACTGGAAGGCTTGGGTGGCGGAAAAGATGGTGGTGGTCCAGCCGGTGCTGGATCAGCTCAACGCGGGCTGAGCTACGGCGGACGCAGCAGCTTGAACGGGCGGCGGTTCTATGAACCGCCGCCCCCGCTTTTCGGCTATTGGGAGAACACCAGCTTGATTTCCAGCTCGTCCCCCTTGATTTCGGCGGACACCTCCCCGCCCATCTGCTCCATCAGCTCCCGGACGATGGCCAGCCCCAGACCGGCCCCGCCCCTGTTCCGGGCAGGGCTGGACTGATAAAAGCGGTCAAACAGGTGCTCCGGGTCGGGCCTGGAACCGGGGAGCAGGGGATTGGTGAAGCGGATTGTTCCGTCCTGCCCAAAGATGGCCAGCCCCCCGCCGCCGTGGCGCAGGGCGTTGAGGATCAGATTCCGATACACCCGGCCCAGTGCCGCCGGGTCGGCCCGGATTTTCATATCCTCCTGGTCAAAGCGCAGCTCAGGCGCAATCCCTGCCGCCTCCAGCTGGGGGTAAAGCTCCGCCAGCGCCTCCCACAGGGGAGGCAGGGCGGCCGTCTTGCCGCACTCCAAAGGGATGGAGGCGTTGAGCAGGCGGGTGTACAAAAACAGCTGGTCCAGCAGCCGGTCCAGCTCCTCCAGCCGCTTTTTCACAATGGGCTGATACTCCTCCCGGCGGTCCGGCTCCTCCTCCAGCAGCTGTAAATAGCCCATGGCACCCGCCAGGGGGGTGCGGATATCGTGGGAAATGCAGGCCATGGTGTAGCGCAGCTCCCGCTCGCTGTTCAGCGCCTGCGTCCGCAGCAGCCGCCCTTCCTCCAACCGCGCGTTCATTGCCCGGCACAGCCGCCGCGCCGTGGCGCTGTTTACCTCCGTTGTCAAGCGCAGATTGCTCTCCGCCGGGGTCTCCTCCAACACCCGGGCCATATCCGCCATCTGGCGGTGGCAGCCCCACAAGCGCAGCAGGGCAAGGCCCAACGCGGCAAGGGCAGAAATCAGGACAGGCAGCATGGGAATTCCTCCTATTGCTCAAGCCCCCCGCCCTGTGGGCGGGGGGTCTTTTTTCTTAGAAGCTGTACCAATAGCCTCAGCACCCAGCTTTACGGCCCAAATTGCCGCTGGCTGCGTTGAAAAATCTTGAAATACACCAAGTATTGCCGCGATTTTTCGCCTTGCCACCGGCAATTTTGGCTCGCGATTCTGAATACTTCGGCTATGGGTACAGCTTCTCAGATATCCCGCTTTTCCATGGTAATAAAGCTCCCGGCGGCGTAGAGCGCGGCCCAGCCCAGGGAACAGCCTAGGATCATGGCGATCCGGCCCCCGTCCGGCATAGGTGCGCACTGGGAGCGGACAACCATATTGAGCAGATACTGCGTCAGGTCAGGCCATCCAAAGCCCTGGCACAGGCTTTGCAGAAGCGCTGCCATCAAGCCGCCCCCGGCAACCACCGCCATGATGACGCTCAGGGTGGAGCTGCGGGTCAGCAGCACCAGCGCCAGCCCCAGCAGGCTGAAAGCCCAGGTGGGAGGCCACATCCAGAAGGCATACTGAAGAATTTCGGCAAAAGAGCTTGTTTCCAGGTGCAGCCCCATAAAGATAGGGCATACCAGCGAGACCAGAACGCCCAGAATCGTAATGGCGGCGGTGTAAAGTCCGGCGATCAGAATTTTGGACAAGACATATTCCCACCGGCGGGGACGGGCAAAGCAGATGTTTTTCACACACCCGCTGGAAAAATCGCCGTTGACAAACAGGGTCACCCCGATGCAGGCCAGCGCCAGCAGGAAGCCGCTGCCCAGGCATTCGTGAAGAAAGTCCAGCCGGTTCATGCCGTGCAGCAGCTCCATCATATCCTCGCTGTCTCCGCCGGTCACCACAAGTCCGGTGCTTTCGAGCGCATCCAGCTTCGCCTGGTCCATTGCGACGGACACTATGGCTACCGTCATCATCAAAAACGCCGCCGTCACTCCCAGCATAATGTAAAAGCTCCGGGTCTTGAACAGCCGCCGCAGGTCCATACGCAGCAAATTAAACATGGTCCGATCCTCCCATCCGCTCCAAAAAGTAGCTCTCCAGATCCTGCCGGTGCAGGCCCATCTCCTCCACCGAGATACCCGCCTGGGTGAGTATCCGGCCCACCGCTTTGCTGTCCACCGCATCGTAAATGCGGATTTCCCCTTCCGGGCGCATCTCCCAGCGGTTGAGGCAGAGCTCCTTATCCAGCAGGGCGGCGGCCTTCTGGGGCTGGTCGCAGCGCAGGTGGAGGTAGTCGGCGCACTTTTGGGAGAGCTCTCCGGCGGTGATCTGCTCCGCCATCCGGCCCTCCTGGATGATGCCGTACCGGGTGGCGATTTTGCTCAGCTCCCCCAGGATGTGGGAGCTGATAACCAAGGTCAGCCCCCGCTCCTGGTTCAGCCGCAAAAGCATCTCCCGCATCTCCCGGATGCCCTCCGGGTCCAGGCCGTTGATGGGTTCGTCCAGCAGAAGCAGATCCGGCCCGCCCAGCAGGGCCAGCCCCACCCCCAGCCGCTGCTTCATGCCCATGGAGTAGTGCTTCGCCGGCTTCTTTTCCTTGGGGGAGAGTCCCACCGTTTCCAGGATTTCATCCACCTGCCGTTCCGGGCTGTCCAGCCCCCGCAGCGTTGCGTACAGCAGCAGGTTTTCCCGCCCGCTCTGGTCGGGGTAAAGTCCCGGCTGCTCAATGAGTGCCCCCACCCGGCGACGGACCACTCCGTCCCGAATGGGCTTGCCGAATATCGTGGCCTCTCCCTGGGTGGGCCGGATCAGGCCGCACAGGAGCTTCAGGGTGGTGGACTTGCCCGCGCCGTTGCGGCCAATGAAGCCATAGATGTCCCCCTGCTCCACCTGCAAATCCAGGTGGTCCACCGCCCATTTATCCTTGTAGCGCTTGGACAGGCCCGATGTCTGTATCACCGTCATACAAAAGCCTCCTTTTTTGTTTGCAGGCCCAGTCTAACAGGCAAGTGCCCAAACATCGCAAAGGAATGGTAAAGAAAGAGCAAAGTTTAGGCGCTGTTTGAACATTGACGATGTGCCCTGCGGCGACGAGGGATTCTGCCGCCGCAGGGCGGAAGGGCTCCCCTCCATTGGGCCTGTTGACAATGCCCACGGGGGGCTCTAGCGCTCGGACAGCTTGAATCCTATCCCCCACACGGTCTGGATGTAGCTGTCTGTGCCGCTGGGGCGCAGCTTGGCCCGGATGTTGCTGACGTGGACGGTGATGGTTTTGTCCTCCACGGCGTAGGCATCTCCCCACACCGCCTCATAAATTTGCTGCTTGGTGAATACCCGCTTAGGCTGGCCGGTCAGCAGCTCTACGATTTTGAACTCATGGGCGGTGAGATTTACCGGCTGGCCCGCTGCCGTCAGTGTCATCTCGTCAAAATTCAGCTCCCAGTCCCGGTAGCGCAGGATTTCGCGCACAAGGGAGGCGCTGGCATGGCGCAGCTGGACTTGAATTCTGGCCCACAGCTCCTCCAGCTGGTAGGGCTTGGTGAGGTAGTCGTCCGCCCCCAAGCTCAGCAGCTCCACCTTGTCGGACAGCTCTGCTCGGGCAGACAGCACAATGACAGGCGTTTGGGCGGATCTGCGTATCTCCGCGATCAGCTCGCCGCCGGACAGTCCCGGCAGCATCAGATCTACCAGCAGCAGGTCAAAGCCGCCCTCCTGCCAGAGGCGCCTTCCTTCGGTGCCGGAATAGGCCTGGACGCAGCCGCATCCCTGCCGCCGCAGATATTGGGCGGTGGAGTTGTTAATGTCGGTATCGTCTTCGATGATCAGAACACGGGGCATGGGACGGCCTCCTTTGGCAGCAGGCAATGGTGCAAGCGCTCAATTTTCCTTTAGCATACATGATTTGGCGGTTCTTTTCAAGGTGTGATGTGCGGTCAATTTTGGGGCGTTGTGATACCCCTCAGCAACAGCCGGGGCAGCGCGGTATAGGTCTGCCCTGGGACGAAAGGGCTCAGAGTGCCGAAAATTTGTAGGCAGAAGAACTGAATATCCATTGTGGCAAAATATCAGTGGTAGCGGTGGGGAACTATCCACAAAAATTCCCACAAGGAGGCTGCAAAAGCGTAAAAAGAGGGGAGCAGGTTTTCCTGCTCCCCTCGATGAAACGCGCTGTTTAGGCTTTCTCGAACACGTCTTTGCCCATCCCACATACGGGGCAGGCCCAGCTGTCGGGAACCTGCTCCCAGGGAGTGCCGGGGGCGATGCCGTTGTCGGGATCGCCCACCGCGGGATCATACTCATAGCCGCAGGGGCATGCGTACTTGTCCATGATAAATCCTCCTGTGTGCCGGATTACTTGAAGTACCGCTCCAGCAGGCCCTTCAGCGCCTTGCCGTGGCGGGCCTCGTCCCGGGCCATCTCGTGGACGGTGTCGTGGATGGCGTCCAGGCCGTTCTTCTTGGCGCAGGCGGCCAGGTCGAACTTGCCCTGAGTGGCGCCGAACTCGCAGTCCACACGCCAGGCCAGATTCTTGGCGGTGTTGGCCTTCATGTTGGGTTCCAGCTCCTCGCCCAGGAGCTCCGCGAACTTGGCGGCGTGCTCGGCCTCCTCATAGGCGGCCTTCTCCCAATACAGGGCCACCTCGGGATAGCCCTCCCGGGCGGCGATGCGGGCCATACACAGATACATGCCCACCTCGGAGCACTCGCCGTTGAAGTTGGCCATGAGCTGCTCCAGGATGTACTTTTTGTCCTCGTCGCTGATGTCGGGATTGTTCTTCACGGTCTTGGCGTAGATGCCGTACTCATGCTCGGCGGCCAGCTTCATCTCGCCCTCCTGAAGGGTGAACTTGGAGCCGGCGACATGGCAGACAGGGCACTCGGCGGGGGGATTTTCGCCTTCGTAGACGTAACCGCAGACAGGGCAGATCCATTTTTTCATGATAATTTTCCTCCAATGTTTAAATTTGTGCGTCGGGCTGCGCGTGCGTGCATTCGTGACACAGGCCGCGGACGATGAACTCGCAGCTTTCCGCCTGGAAGCCATATTGCACGCTGGCGGTCTCCAGCCAGTCCTGCCCGGGAGAACGTTGGGGCAGATCCAGAATGGCGCCGCAGCGATTGCAAATGAAGTGGGAATGAGGGGAGAGGGTTCCGTCGTAGCGCTCCTGTCCGTTTACCGGGCCGACCCGCCGGATCAGCCCGCGGCCGCACAGCTGGTTCAGGTTGCGGTAGACGGTGCCCAGGCTCAGGTCGGGATACTCCGCTTTGAGCTGGTGGTATACCCAGTCCGCCGGGGGATGACAGGTGGTTCCCCGCAGCAGAGCCAGCATGGCGTCCCTTTTTTTACTTTGGCGGACGTTGTTCATGACGGCTCCCCTCTTGTAAATTGCTAATAAGAATTGTTACTGTTAGTACGGTAACATACTTCATCCACTTTGTAAAGAGTTTTTTTCAAAAAAACAATAAATTTTTTTCTGCGGCAAATTTTCCCGCCCCAGACAAGACGGCGGGAATTGATTTACAGGGGGCGGGATGGTATACTAAAATATCATCAAAAAACTCCGATCCTTTCTCAGTATAGGGCCGGCGCTGAATGCGGCGGACGGGGCTGCGCCGTCCATCGCCTCGGGCGGCGGGGCCCGGCGGATTGAGGAAAACCTGCTGTGGACGGGACATGGGAGGAGCGCCATGCTGAAAAAACTGCGTTGGAAATTTATTCTCATCATCACAGCGCTGCTGGCAGGGATGCTGGCGGCGGCGCTGGCGGTTCAGACCGTCTCTGCCGCCCGGCAGTACCGGGAGGAGACGGAGCGGGTGCTGCAGGCCGTGCTGGACCGGGGAGAGGCGGCGCTGGATCCCCTGCGCCCCTTCGGCGGCGGCCTGGGACAGGATGATGAGCTGCGCACCGGCCTGCCCGCCTTCTACGCGGTGGCGGACCGATGGGGCCGGGTAGGGCTGGCGCTGGGCTTTAACGCCGTGCTGGACGAGGAGACGGTGGTTCGGGCGGTGGAGGAGGCGCTGGCCGCCGGGCGGGAGTCCGGTCGGCTGGAGGGGCTGGGTCTGCGTTTTTTGATCCGCTCCGGGGGAAACCGGCTGGAGCTGGCCTTTGCCGGTATGGACTGGGAGCGGGGGGCGGTGCGGCGGCAGGCGCTGGCCGCCGCGCTGATTTTGGCGGCGGCGCTGCCCGGCTTTTTCGCGGTGAGCGTGCTGCTCTCCCGCTGGCTGGTGCGCCCGGTGGAGGAGAGCTGGCGCAGACAGCAGCAGTTTGTAGCCGACGCTTCCCACGAGCTGAAAACGCCTCTGACGGTGCTGCTGGCGGATGCGGACATTTTGCTGGGCCATCCCGACGACACCATTCGAAGCCAGAGCCGGTGGGTGGAGCACCTGCGGGACGAGGGCCTGCGGATGAAGGGGCTGGTGGAGGATCTGCTGTTCCTGGCCCGAGGGGACGCGGGGGATCGGGAGCGCCCCCGGGGCCGGGTGGAGCTGAGCCAGGTGTGCGAGGGGTGCGTGATGTCCTTTGAGCCGCTGGCTTTTGAGGCGGGGCTGGTGCTGGAGAGCAGTGTGGCCCCCGGCGTGGGCGTCACAGGGGACGGGGAGGAGCTTCGGCGGCTGTGCGCCATCTTGCTGGACAACGCCTGCAAATACTGCGGGCCCGGTGGGACGGTGCGCGTAACGCTGGAGGGGGGCGGGGAGGCGGCGCTCACCGTCCACAACACGGGGGAGCCCATCCCGGCGGAAGACCAGGCCCACCTGTTTGAGCGGTTTTACCGGGCGGATGCCGCCCGCGGAAGGGAGAAGGGCGGGTACGGCCTGGGGCTGTCCATCGCCGCAGCCATTGTGGAGCGGCACGGCGGAAAAATTGCCGTGCGCAGTACGGCGGGGGAGGGTACGGCGTTTACCGTTACCCTGCCGCAGGAAAAAGGGGGTTGACAGGCCCCTTTTTTCGGGGTATATTATTTTGAGGTTCAAATAATTTCGAAAGCCGAATATTTGAAATTCGGAGGAGGCGGGGCCATGAACGAGAGCCAGCGGGAAGAGCTGAATTATTTCTTTGTCCATGTGTTTAACCAGATCCTGGCCTATGAGGAACAGGCGCTCAACGGTATGGGCGCCCGGGATCTGTCAGTGAAGGAGCTCCATGTGCTGGAGGCGGTGGGGGGGCTTACCGCGGCGGGGCGCAACACCATGACCCAGATTGCCGACGCGCTGGCTATCCGGGTGAGCACGCTGACCACGGCGGTAAACACCCTGGTGCGCAAGGGCTATTTGGACCGGGGAGGGGAGCCAGGGGACCGCCGGGTGATCCGGGTGTTTCTCACCCCCAAGGGGGAGGAGGCCAACCGCCTTCACGCCCACTTCCACGCCCGCATGGCGGACAGCGCCGCCACCAAGCTGGAGGAGGGGGAGCTGGAAGCGCTGCTGAGATCCCTGCGCCGGCTGGACAGCTTTTTTCACGAGGTAAGTAGGCAGAATCAAATGTGATGAGGAGGACCATACCATGGCCATTTATATTTTGACAGACAGTACCGCCGATTTCCGCCCGGAGGAGGCCCAGAGCAGGGGAATCTGGGTGGTGTCCCTGAAGGTGCAGTTCGGGGAGGAGGAGTTCCCCGATGTGCTGGACCACGCGGCGTTTTTCCGGCGGCTGGCCGAGGCGAAGGAGCTGCCCACCACCAGCCAGGCGGGTCCGGATGACTTTTTGCCCTGGTTCCAGCGGGCCAAGGAGAAGGGGGACAGCGTGGTCTGCCTGCCCATGGCGTCTTCCCTGTCCGGCACCTGCCAGAGCGCCCTGATCGCCCGGGAGATGTGCGGCTATGAGGACATCCATGTGGTGGACTCCACCCAGACGGTGCTGGGGCTGCGGCTGCTCATTGACCTGGCGTGCCTGCTCCGGGATCAGGGAATGGACGCGCCCGCCATTGCGGCGGAGCTGGAGCGGGCAAAGAGCCGGGTCAGGCTGCTGGCTATTGTGGACACCCTGAAGTATCTCCACAAGGGGGGACGGCTGCCTGCGGCGGTGTCCATCGCCGGGGAGCTTTTGAAAGTGAAGCCCATCATCACCCTGAAGGACGGCCGGCTGGGGCTGGTGGGCAAAGGGGTGGGCGTTAAGGGAAGCCTGGCCGCCCTGATAAAGCTGGTGGGGGAGGAACTGGCCTTTGACCAGCGCCTGCCGGTGTATTACGGCTATACCGCCCATGACGAATTGTGCCAGAGCCTGATGGCGCTGACCCGGGAGACCTTTGGGCCCCATCCCAGCCAGGTGCATCCGGTGGGGGCGGTGATCGGCACCCATGTGGGGCCGGGCGCGGCGGTGATGGTTTACTTAGAGCAGGAAAAATAAAGAGCATATGTCTCCAAGCGGCGGGACGGAACCAGGATCAAATGGTTTCGCCCCGCCGCTTGGAGTTTGTTTGAAAATTGCCGCCATGCCAAAACGGCGGGCCCTGTGCGGCGAATAAATTCCTGGCCGCAGGGCGCGCCGCCAATTTCCAGGCAGCGCCTAAAATTTTTCTGTTGGGGTATTGACAGCGGTAGGATTTTGAGTTAACATATGAGCAGATGTTCATATGTTTGTGGTGTGAAAGGGGTGTGCCATGACTGACCACAACGAGATTGAGCGCTGCGGCTGTCTGTTTGTCCATGAGGACGCCGTAAGCGAGGTGCTGGGCGAAATGCCGGACGACGAGACGCTGTATGATCTGGCGGAGCTGTTCAAGGTGTTCGGCGATTCCACCCGCATCAAAATCCTGTACGCCCTGTTTGAGGCGGAGCTGTGCGTGTGCGACATATCCAAGCTGCTGGGGCTCACCCAGTCGGCGGTATCCCACCAGCTGCGGGTGCTGAAAAACAGCCGCCTGGTGAAGTTCCGCCGGGAGGGGAAGACTGTGTTTTACGCGCTGGCCGACGGCCACGTGCGCAGGATCATTGCCCAAGGGATGGATCACATTAAGGAATGAAAGGAAGTATCACCATGAAAAAGACCTTTAAGCTCATTGACCTGGACTGCGCCAACTGCGCGGCCAAAATGGAGGACGCTATCAAGAAGCTCCCCGGCGTCACCGGCGCGACCGTCAGCTTCCTCACCCAGAAAATGACCATTGAGGCGGACGATGTGGACGCCGTCATGAAGGACGTGGTGAAGGTCTGCCGCAAGGTGGAGCCCGACTGTGAGATCGTGCTGTGAGCCGGACCTTCTGGGACCGGGTCGCCGGGCTGTATGACCTGTTTGAGTGGAGTAACCGAAAGGTAAACGCCGCCGCCAGGGCCCGTGTGGGGGAGCTGGTTCCCGCCGGAGCCCGCGTGCTGGACTGCGCCGCCGGGACGGGGGAGTTTTCCCTGGCCGTGGCGAAACGGGCGGGCTCGGTGCTGTGCACCGACCAGTCGGAGGCCATGCTGGCCCGGGCCCGGAAAAAAGCGGCCATGCGGGGGCTGTCCAACCTCCAGTTCGCCCGCCGGGATATCACCGCCCTGTCCGACCCGGACGGGAGCTTTGACGCGGTGATCGCCGCCAACGTGCTCCACCTGCTGCCCCAGCCGGAAATTGCGGTGCAGGAGCTGTGGCGGGTTGTCGCCCCCGGCGGACGGCTCATCCTGCCCACCTACCTTCAAGGGAAAGCGGGGGCGGCCTACGGCTCCATGATTAAAATTTATCAGGGCGTGGGCTTTCACTACGAGCACGCTTTTACCCCGGAGACTTATCGGGAATTCTTGGAGCGCCTGAAGCTGGCCCCGGTGGCGTTGGAGGTCATTCCCGGCGGCGTGCCCGAGGGTATAGGGATTCTTGAGAAGCGCTGAGCAGGTGGCTGCGAGGAAGCTTGGAACGGAGCGAGGATGAAAAACCAAGATTTGCGGAGCAAATCTGTTTTTTATCCGAGTCGCAGCGAAAGCGACCGAGCGTCCAGCCGCCTGCGAAGCGGGACAACAGTAGTGTTGTTAGGAGTGAAATGCTATGACAAAAAAACAAAAAAAGATGCTCATCCGCATCATTGCGGCGGCGGTGCTGTTGGCGCTGGCGGCGCTGCTGCCGCCGGTCCGGGTGCCGTTTGGCATTCCGCTGCTCACCAGCCGGCTGGACGGCGGCGTATACGCAATTTCCCCCATCTGGCTGTACCTGGCGGCCTACTTCGCCATCGGCTGGGACATCCTGTGGAAGGCCATCCGCAACATCGGCCACGGGCAGGTGTTCGATGAGAACTTCCTCATGTGCGTTGCCACCGTCGGGGCGCTGGTGCTGGGGGAGACCGCCGAGGCGGTGGGGGTTATGCTGTTCTACCAGGTGGGCGAGCTGTTCCAGAGCGTGGCCGTGGGCAGATCCCGGCAGTCCATCGCCCAGCTGATGGATATCCGGCCCGACACGGCCAACGTGGAGCGGGACGGGCAGATCATTGAGGTTGACCCCGACGAGGTGGCGGTGGGCGAGGTCATCGTCATCCGTCCCGGCGAGAAGGTGCCCCTGGACGGTGTGGTCATTGAGGGCGCGTCCTCCCTGAACACCGCTGCCCTCACCGGCGAATCCGCCCCCCGGGACGTGGGGGTGGGCGGGGAGCTGCTGTCCGGCTGCGTCAATGTCACAGGGCTGCTGAAGGCCCGGACGACCCGCGCATTCGGACAGTCCACTGTGGCGAAAATTCTGGATCTGGTGGAGAATGCCGCCGCCAAAAAGGCCAGGGCTGAGAACTTTATCACCCGCTTCGCCAAGTATTACACCCCTGCCGTGGTGTTTGCCGCCCTGGCCCTGGCGGTGATCCCCTCCCTGCTCTTCGGGGAGTGGGGGGTGTGGGTCCACCGGGCCCTCACCTTCCTGGTGATTTCCTGCCCCTGCGCCCTGGTGATCTCCATCCCCTTGTCCTTTTTCGGGGGCATCGGCGGGGCCTCCGCCCAGGGCATTCTGGTGAAGGGCGGCAATTATCTGGAGCTGCTGGCCAGGACGGAGACCGTGGTGTTCGACAAGACCGGCACCCTCACCCAAGGGGTGTTTGAGGTGTCCTCCCTGGAGCCCGCTCCCGGCGTCACCCAGCGGGAGCTCCTGGAGGCCGCCGCCCTGGCGGAGCGTCATTCGGGCCATCCCATCGCCCAGTCCCTGCGCAGGGCTCTGGGCGGGGAGGTTGATCCGGCCCGGGTGACGCAGGTGGAGGAGATACCCGGCCATGGCGTGTCCGCCCTGGTGGACGGCAGACGGGTTCTGGCGGGCAATGAGAAGCTGATGGGACGGGAGAACGTGGCGTTTCAGCCCTGCGCACATGCGGGCACCGTGGTCCATGTGGCCCGGGAGGGGCGCTACCTGGGCTGCGCCGTTATTGCCGACCAGATCAAGCCCACCGCCCCTGCCGCCGTCAAGGCCCTGAAAAGCCGGGGCATCCGCACCGTCATGCTCACCGGGGACAGCTCGGCCGTGGGCGAGGCGGTGGCCGGCCGGCTGGGGCTGGACGAGGTGCACGCCCAGCTGCTGCCCGGGGACAAGGTGGAGCGGCTGGAGGGGCTGCTGGCCCGAAAGAGCGCAAAGGGTGTGCTGGCCTACGTAGGCGACGGGGTGAACGACGCGCCGGTGCTCAGCCGGGCGGACGTGGGCATTGCCATGGGGGCTATGGGGTCGGACGCCGCTATTGAGGCCGCCGACGTGGTGCTCATGGACGACGACCCGGCCAAGCTGGCCCGGGCCATGGATATCGCCCGCAAATGCCTGCGCATTGTGAAGGAGAATATCGTGCTTGCCCTGGGCGTTAAGGCGCTGTTCCTCGTCTTGGGGGCGCTGGGCAAGACCTCTATGTGGGGGGCGGTGTTTGCAGACGTGGGGGTGGCCGTCATCGCCATCCTGAACGCCGCCCGGATGCTGAGGTGCAAGGAGTGAGCCAAGCGGGGACGCCGCTGCTCAAAGCGCCCCGGCGATTGGCCCGGCTTTGCGGTTTTGGCCGGGAGAGGATGCCGGGCATACAAGCCTGCCCGGCAAAATGCGGCCTGTGCGGACAAAATACCCAAAGCCCCCCTGAGAGGGGGGGCTTTTTTTGCCCATCTGGGCATTGACAGAACAGGTGGGAAGCACATATAATAAATACAATACGCTAAAGCGGTAAAATGCCAGGCGAAATCCCCCGCCCTGGAAAAGGGGCGGGAAAAATCAAGGAGGAAGAGATATGGGGACACAGCGCGTCTACAATTTCTCTGCCGGCCCTTCCATGCTGCCTCTGGAGGTGCTGGAGCGGGCGGGCGGCGAGATCACCAACTACCAGGGCTCCGGCATGTCCGTAATGGAGATGAGCCACCGCTCCAAGGTGTTCCAGAAGATCTTTGACGACACCAAGGCCAGCTTCATCCGGCTGTTCCATGTGCCCGAAAACTATAGGGTGCTGTTTTTGCAGGGCGGCGCCTCCAGCCAGTTCTCCATGGTTCCTCTGAACCTCATCGGAAAAACCGGCAGGGCGGATTACGCCGTCACCGGCAATTTCGCCAGCGTGGCCTATAAGGAGGCTAAGAAGTACGGCGAGATTTCTCTTGCCGCCGACAGCGGCGACAAAAACCACACCTATATTCCCGCCCAGGACCAGCTCAAGCTGGACCCCCAGGCCAGTTACTTCTACT
The DNA here is from genome assembly GCA_948670295.1 of uncultured Oscillospiraceae bacterium. Taxonomy (GTDB): domain Bacteria; phylum Bacillota; class Clostridia; order Oscillospirales; family Oscillospiraceae; genus Enterenecus. The sequence goes on from CAPOAR010000023.1 coordinate 26,491, forward strand.
ATTGTGCCAACAACACCATTTACGGCACCGAATGGCAGTATGTGCCCGATACGGGGGATGTGCCTATTGTGTGCGATATGTCCTCCAATTTTCTTTCCCGGCCTGTGGACGTGTCCAAATATGGAATTATCTTCGGCGGCGCCCAGAAGAACCTGGCCCCGGCGGGGCTGACCATCGCCATTGTGCGGGAGGATCTGGCGGGCCATGAGCTACCCTATACCCCGCTGATGATGAACTACAAAACCATGATCGACAAGGACTCCATGTACAATACGCCCCCCTGCTGGTGCATTTATATGCTGGGCCTGGTGCTGGAGTGGCTGGATTCCAAAGGCGGCGTGGAGGGCATGGAGCAGATCAAGCACGGCAAGGCTGGGCTGCTTTACAGCGTACTGGACGAGTCCCGGCTGTTCACCTGCCCCGCCGAGCCGGGTTCCCGCTCCGATATGAACGTCACCTTCCGCTCCGTCAGCGGGGAGCTGGACGCCAAGTTTGTCAAGGAGGCGGCGGAGGCGGGCTTCACCAACCTGAAAGGGCATCGGAACGTGGGCGGTATGCGGGCGTCCATCTACAACGCCATGCCCGTGGAGGGCGTGGAGAGGCTGGCGGATTTCATCCGGGAGTTCGATAAAAGGAATTGAAGCCAGGGTGAAGCGCAGGGATGAACCACGCCCGACAGCCCGCAAAGCGGGCCGCGCTTGGCGCGTTCAAGTGTTTTACAAAGCAAAACCTTGCCGCAGGGTGAATTCATTTCGCCCTGCGGGTGTAAAATCTGAGGGGCCCCCGCAAATGCGGATGCGTTTGCGGGGAGGGGCGTGGAGAGGCTGGCGGATTTCATCCGGGAGTTTGACAAAAACAACTAATATAAATCGAGGTTTTCCCCATGTATAATATTAAAACCATGAATAAAATTGCCCCGGTCGGTCTGGAGCGCCTGCCCGCTGAGCGCTATTTGACCGGCGACGGGGTGGAGAATGAGGACGCCATCCTGGTGCGTTCCGCCAAGCTCCATGACTATGTTTTTCCCGAGAAGCTGTGGGCCATTGCCCGGGCGGGGGCCGGGGTGAACAACATTCCCGTGGAGCGCTGCTCCGAGGCGGGCGTCGTGGTGTTCAACACCCCCGGGGCCAATGCCAACGCGGTGAAGGAGCTGGTGCTGTGCGCCATGCTGTTGGCCTCCCGGGATGTGATCGGCGGCGCGGCCTGGGTGAAGGAGCAGGCCCAGGCCGGGGACGTGGACGTGGCCGCCGCGGTGGAGAAGGGCAAATCCGCCTTTGTGGGGCCGGAGCTCTACCGCAAAACCCTGGGCGTGGTGGGGCTGGGGGCCATCGGCGCGCTGGTGGCTAACATCGGCCTCTCCCTGGGTATGGATGTGTACGGCTATGATCCGTATCTGTCGGTGGACGCCGCCCTTCGGCTGGACCGGCACATCAAGGTGGTGAAGGAGCTGGACACGCTGTACGCCAGCTCTGATTACATCACCCTCCACCTGCCCTATATGGAGGCCACCAAGGATACCGTCAACGCCGCGGCCATTGCCAAAATGAAGGACGGCGTGCGCATCATCAACATGGCCCGGGGCGGATTGGTGAACAACGCCGATATGATCGCCGCCCTCCAGTCCGGCAAGGCGGCGCGGTACGTCACCGATTTCCCGGACAACGAGATCACCCTGGCCGGCGGCGTGGTGGCCATCCCCCACCTGGGGGCCTCCACCCCGGAGAGCGAGGACAACTGCGCCGTCATGGCGGCTGACCAGCTCCGGGATTTCCTGGAGAACGGCAATATCAAAAACTCCGTCAACTTCCCCAACGTGATTATGGAGCGGTCCGGCGTTCAGCGCTTGTGCGTCATTCACCGCAATGTCCCCGCCGTCATCGCCCAGATTACCACCCAGCTGGGGGCCTGCGGGGTGAACGTGGAGAACATGACCAACAAGTCCAAGGGCGAGTACGCCTATACCATGGTGGACGCGGGATCTCAGGTGGACGAGAGCATCATCGAGGACATCCGCAGGGCGCCCGGCGTCATTCGGATGCGGGTGATTTAAAACCCCTTCTTTGCGTGAAACGGCGGGCGCGGCTCCTTTTTGGGAGCTGCGCCCGCAAAATTTTTCCTGATCACTTATACAGTGGGGAAAAACATCCGATATCATAACCAAGTGTAGGGAATTCACACAAATTCAACAGGTGCAGGGATGCGCAGGAAAGTGAGAATCCTGGTATGAACATGAGAACTACGACGCTGGAGAATGGGATGTGGGCTGTGGTGCAGGACCGGCCCTCCGCTCCCGGTAAGGCGGCTTCGTCCGGCTTTGCCGCCCAGCTGAGCCGGGCGACACAGGCGGCCCAGGCGGATCAGGCCGACGGCGGGGAGCTGAAGGCGGCCTATGACCGGCTGTCCGCTGCCTCTAAGGCGGTGCTGAACCGGCTGAAGGCGGGGGAGGCCAACGTCTCCAAGGAGGAATGGGCCGCCCTGCGCAGGGAGCTGCGGGACGCGGGCCTTATCACCCAGGAGGAGTTTTTCCGCTCGGACCCGGACGTGGTGGTTGTGGGGTACACGGACGCCAACGGGGAGCTGGTCACCTATCCTCCCGTTTGCTGCCAAGGTGCGGCGCAGTCCAATGGAGGCGTGTTGATAAGCCGGTACTGGTCGCCGGAGGACTGGGCGGGCGACCCGCTTCGGTTTCTGGACAAATGGCTGGAGGCCATCCGGGAGTGGCAGGATGAAGTGGACGCCCAGTACCGGGCGGACGGGACGAAATATGACACGTCCCACCTCACAAAACAGGCTGAGGCCCACGAGAAGGTATCGGGCCTGGTGAAGGCAATGCTGGAACTGTGCTGAGTGGCGCGGCCCCTCCCACCGGGAGGGGCCGGTTTTTTTGTCCATTTGTGAAACCTGGGCGGCGCGGACTGTGATATGATAGGTGAAAGCAGCTTTTACCCACCGACAAGGAGCCGTTCAATGAGAGAAGAAAGCATTCTGCGCAAGCTGCGCGCCCGCGATCCTGCCGGGCTGGAGGGGCTGATGGCCCGCTACCTCCCCTACGTATCCGCTGTGGTTTGGGGCGTCCTTCGGGGCGCCATGACGGCGGAGGATGGGGAGGAGGTGGCGTCCGACGTGTTTCTGGCAGCCTGGGAGCAGCCGGAAGACCTGCAAGCGGGCCGGGTGAAGGCGTGGCTGGGCGCGGTGGCCCGGAACAAGGCGAAAAACAAGCTCCGGCAGGCGGGCCGCACCCTCCCGCTGGAGGAGGACGCGCTGGACCTGCCGGGCCCGGACGACCCCGCCGGGGCGCTGGAGCGGGCGGAGGAGCGGGAGCTGGTGCGCCGGGCGGTGGACAGCCTGCCGCCCCAGGACCGGGAAATTTTCCTGCGCCGGTATTACTATGCCCAGAGCGTGAAGGAGGTGGCCGCCGCCGTGGGGATGGGCGAGGCCGCCGTCAAAACCAGGCTGCACAGGGGACGGAACAAGCTGAAGGAACTGCTGACAAAGGAGGAACTGAGATGAACAAACGGATTTCGGACCTGCTGGACGGTTATGAGGACGGCAGCGTGGAGCTGTCCGGCGAAACGCCCCTCTCGTCCGCCCGGATCAAGGAGCTGACCATGAAGCGCGCCAAAGGCATAAAAAGGAATCCGTGGCACAGGGCGCCCCTGCGGGTGCTGGCGGCGGCTGCCGCAGCGGCCGCGCTCACCATGACCGCCTTCGCGGCGGCGCGGATATTGGGGGCGGGCGACCTGATGGCGGGGCTGTTCGAGGGGTGGGGCGGAAAGCCCCTCAGCGTCACCCAGGTGGAGACCCTCAACGGTATGGGCCATCTCTTTGACGGCAGCGAGCAGTTCAGCGTCACCAGCGGCGGGGCCACCATCACCCCCGTCTCTGCCCTGGCGGACGAGGACTGCTATTATCTGCACCTGCGCGTGGAGGCCCCCGAGGGTACTGTGCTGCCCGATTTGGACTGGGATACTCAGGGCCATTACGTGCTGTACGGCGAGGAGGAAGAGGGCTTCCTCCGGCTGGGCGTGGCCTACAGCAGCTGGGAGGAAATGGACGAAACCTATTATGGAAGGGGATGCGCCCTCTTTGACCCGGGGATAGTGCGCCTGACCGGCTTCGGCTATGGCTGTGAGACCCTGCCTGACGCCGACCCCACAGACAATGTGAAGGAGATTGTGCTGACAATTTGCTCTGCGGCGTTCCAAAGCATCCGATATAACGACGGCGGGGACAAGCAGCTGATCTTGGGGGGGCTGTGGGTTGAGCACTTTGACCAGGATCTGGATAAGTGGACATATACGCAGGTATTCAGCGGGGAGTTCAAGCTGGACATCGGCGGGCATTTTGAGAGCCGGGTTGCCGCCATTGACTGCGCCGGGGCGGAGTGGAGCGACCCGGAGAGCGGGCAGGTCAACCGCATGGACATGATGAAACTCTCTCCGCTGGGAATTAAATTCCAGTTCCACAGCAACGTGCGGGAGGAAAACGGGCGCGTCAAGCCCCAGTTCCCCGGCGATGTGCGGATTGTGATGAAGGACGGCTCGGAGGTCAGCTTTGCCCAGGGCAACGCCATCTATGTGACAAAGGAGCACCGGGAGAGGTCGGACCCCTATTTCCAGGTGACAGCCGGTATGCTCACCCGGGAGCCGGAGTGGGCGCTGGGGAGCTATGCGGCATTCTCCGCGCCCATAGACCTGGCCCAGGTGGACTACGTCCAATTTGGGGAGGATGATATCTACCCCATCCGCACAAATTGACACTGCTTGGCCCCCTCCCCTGTGGGAGGGGGCCTTGACTTTCCTACCCCACGGCGTTAAAATAAAAAGAAATTCTGATAGTAAAGGAAATGATACCCAAATGGCAAAAATCGACATCGTATCCGGCTTTCTGGGGGCGGGCAAAACCACCCTCATCAAAAAGCTGCTTTCCGAGGCGTACCAGGGCGAGAAGCTGGTGCTCATTGAGAATGAGTTCGGCGAGATCAGCGTGGACGGCGGATTTTTGAAGGACGCGGGCATTGAGATCTCCGAGATGTCCTCCGGCTGCATCTGCTGCTCCCTGGTGGGGGACTTCGGGAAGGCCCTTCACGAGGTTGAGGAGCGCTTCCACCCGGACCGCATCCTTATCGAGCCCTCCGGGGTGGGCAAGCTGTCCGACGTGGTGGCGGCGGTGGAGAAGGCCGCGCAGGAGGACCCGGCGCTGCGGCTCAACTCCTTTGCCACCGTGGCGGACGCCTCCAAGGTAAAGGTGTATATGAAGAACTTCGGCGAGTTCTACAACAACCAGGTGGAGCACGCGGGCGCCATTGTGCTCTCCCGCACCCAGAACCTGACCCAGGACAAGCTGGAGGGGGCGGTAGCGCTGTTGCGGGAGAAGAATCCTGCGGCGGCCATCCTCACCACCCCCTGGGATCAGCTGGACGGCAAGACCATCCTATCCGCCATTGAGAAGACCTCCCTGGAGGAGGAGCTGCTGGAGGGCATCCAGACGGGGTGCGCCCACCCACACCACGATCATGGGCGCCACTGTCATGACCATGGGGAGCACGACTGCCACCACGGCCACGAGGAGCACACATGCTGCCATGGGGAGGGCCGCGATGGGCACTGCCATCATGACCACGGCGGCCACGAGCATCACCATGACCACGGCAGCCATGAGCATCATCATGACCATGACCATGGAGAGGGGTGCTCCTGCGGGTGCGGCGGCCATGAGCACCACGGCCACCACCACGCCGACGAGGTGTTTTCCAGCTGGGGGAGGGAGAGCGTCAAGCCCTTTGCCAGGCAGGAGCTGGAGCGCATCCTGGACCAGCTGGATCTGGGTGAGTGCGGCGCGATCCTGCGGGCCAAGGGCATCGTCCCGGCGGGGGACGGGAGCTGGCTCCATTTCGACTATGTCCCCGGGGAGCATGAGGTGCGCACCGGCCCGGCGGACTATACCGGGCGGCTGTGCGTCATCGGCGCGGACCTGAAAGAGGACAGGCTGGCGGCCCTGTTCGGGCTGTAAAGGGGCGTACCATCCATGGACATCCCTGTATACCTGTTCGCCGGATTTCTGGACGGCGGCAAGACCACCTTTATCAACGGCATTTTGCGCGACGGCTTTGCCATCCAGGAGCGCACGCTGCTGCTGTGCTGCGAGGAGGGGGAAGTGGAATACGACCCCAGGGCGCTGAAGAATGTGACGGTGGTCCATGTGGAGGAGGAGGGGGAGCTGACTCCCGCCTATCTGAAGCAGCTGGAGAAAAAGCACCGGCCCAAGCAGATTTTGATTGAGTTTAACGGCATGTGGTCTCTGGCGCGGCTTTATCAGGAGGCGCTGCCGGATAATTGGGTGCTCTACCAGATCATGACCATGGTGGAGGCGGGCAGCTTCGATACCTACGCCAAAAACCTGGGCCAGATCATGATGGAAAAGCTCACCAATGCGGATATGATCGTGTTCAACCGCTGCGATGGGGCGCTGCGGGCCTCGCTGCGCCAGCGCAACCTGAAAATGGTCAACCGTCGGGCCAGCATCTACCTGGAGAACACCGACGGAACCAGCGAGGACTACGCCGATGACACGGTATGCCCCTTCGATTTGGAGCAGGAGGTCATCGACATACCCGACGGCGACTTTGGCATCTGGTACGTGGACGCGATGGAGCACCCGGAGCGGTACGACGGGAAAACCGTCCGCGCCAGGCTGGTGGTGTGCCACCTGCCCCAGTACCCGGAGGACGCGGTTTTGGGGCGGTTTGCCATGACCTGCTGTGAAGACGACATCACCTTCCTGGGCCTGGTGGCCAGGGGGGAGGGCTTCGGCGCTTTTGAAAACCGCGCCTGGGCGGATGTGAGCGGGGTTATCCGCATGGAGCCGCACAGGGCCTACGAGGGGGAAAAGGGCCCGGTGCTGTACGCCGCCTCCATCAGTCCCGCCGAAAAGCCGGAGCAGGAGGTGCTCACCTTCTGAGGCGGCGGGAATTTGAGAAAATCATATAATCGTGCGCGGCTTGCCGGGGAAACCCGGCAGGCTGTGTCATGCCCGGAAAATAAGACGGGGCAGGGATATTTTTCCTGCCGCAGAATGCTCATACTGACTGTTGCAATTGGGAGGATTCTCCGATATAATAGGCGTAGTATGAGTTCCGCCTCCCGCCGCGGGCGGAGGGCTGCGGCGCCTTGGCTGTGCCCGCGGCAAAATCAATGAAGGAGGACTTAACATCATGGGTAAAAGCATCAAGAGATCTGTCAGCATCCGCATCATCTGCGCCATTGTGGCCGTAACGCTGTTCAGCGTGGTGACCACGGCGAATATTCTGCGCATTGAGGGCACCCAGGAGAAGAGCATTCAGGCAAACTCCATGCTGGACAGCATCCAGCGGGCAGAGGTGGCCCATTACAAATGGGCGGCCAACCTGAGCAACGCGCTGTATGCCGGGACAGAATTTACCGGCAGCCTGGACCACACCGGCTGCGTGCTGGGCAAGTGGCTGTACAGCGAGATGAGCCTGCACGACGATGCCATCGACACGCTGCGCGGAAAGATTGAGCCGCTGCATAAGGAGCTTCACGCATCTGCGGGCACTGTGCTGGATATGTACGGCGGGAACCGCAGCCAGGCCCAGCAGTACTACCAGGATACGATTCAGACCAACCTCACCACGCTGGTCGGCCTGCTGGACGAGGTGGTGACCCGCGGCCAGGAGCTGAGCGCGGAGTATAACGAGAGCATGAGCTCCACCGTCAGCCAGATGCACCTGATTACCAGCATCTGTCTGGTCATCAATCTGATCTGTATGGTCAGCCTGGTGCAGTATGTGCTCAGATGTGTGATTAAGCCGATGCTGCTCATCACGGACAAGGTTCGGCCTCTCCAGGACGGCAACCTGACGCTGGAGATAGGATACAGCTCCAAAAATGAGCTCGGCCAGCTGGCTCAGACCCTGGAGCAGTCCCTGGGGCGCATCCATGAGTATGTGGACGATATCGACCGGGTTATGGGGGAGCTGGCCCAGGGCAATTTCGACGTGTCCACCTCTACCCAATACATCGGCGACTTCCAATCCATTGAGACTGCGCTGGACCGCTTCACCGCTGCGGTGTCCGACGCCATGGGCAATGTGGTTCAGGCGGAGCAGCGGGTGAGCAGCCACGCCGAGCAGCTGTCCAGCGGGGCCCAGGCCCTGGCCCAGGGGGCCACGGAGCAGGCCAGCGCGGTGCAGGAGCTGTACGCCACGGTGGATGACCTGTCCAAGAGTGCCGACCGCAATGCGGAGACCGCCGCAGGCGCCCAGGAGAGCGCCCGGCTCACCAGCGAGCAGGTGAATGTGAGCAGCGGCCAGATGGATCAGATGGTGTCCGCCATGGCGGACATTGCCGACGCCTCCGAGCAGATCGGCAAGATCATCGCCACCATTGAGAATATCGCCTTCCAGACCAACATCCTGGCGCTGAACGCCGCGGTGGAGGCCGCCCGGGCGGGTACGGCGGGCAAGGGCTTTGCCGTGGTGGCCGATGAGGTGCGCAACCTGGCCTCGAAGTCCGACGAGGCGGCCAAGGCCACCAAGGATCTCATCGAGAACTCCATCCAGGCCACCCAGCGGGGCAGCCAGATCGTGGGCGAGGTGTCCGACTCCCTGAAAAAGACCCAGGAGCTGGTGGTGCAGTCCAACGACGCCATCGCCACCATCGCGGAGGCCATCAAGGAAGAGGCCGGGTCCCTGGCCCAGGTGTCTGAGGGCATCGGCCAGATCTCGTCGGTGGTTCAGACCAACTCCGCCAGCAGCGAGGAATCCGCCGCCGTCAGCTCCGAGCTGTTCGAGCAGGTTCACGTGCTGGAGGACGAGACGAAGCGCTTCAAACTGAAGGGCGCCCACCAGATGATGGGCGGGATGCGGTAAGAAAAGTAAAAAGGGCGGGCCGGCTGCTGCCGGC